>NZ_JBNCLE010000016.1:61199-158435 GCF_049844495.1 Micromonospora sp. DT48 | reverse complement strand
CCCCGACAACAAAAAATGTTGCCAAAGGAATCCAAACCAACCAGACACACGCCTGGCCAGCCCGGGAATCAAACAAAATTGGCACTGGCTTATCAAGCACCCTGTTGAGTTCTCAAAGAACAACCACACACCAGATCCGGCCCCGATAAGGGAACCGCGTCTGGGGCAACCGCTCCAAACTATCCGAGCCGCGCTTCGAGAGCAACCTGAAGGATCAGGAATCTCGTCACAAGCTCGGGCCCACGCCATCGGTCGCCTTTCGGCGTTCGGTGCTGTCGTGGAGAGCCGCAGACCGGCCGATCACTCGAGGTAACCCGCCCGGCTCCTGCCGGCTCCAGAACCTTACCCGGTCGGCTTCGCGATCGCAACCCCATCTTGCAGAGCCGCTCCGCACCGCCCGGTCTCAGCCTCGCATCGATGTGGTCTCCGCGTTGCTGGCGCCCGTTCTCGGCCGGTTTGCCCCGGCCTCCCGCGTGCAGAGAGAAAGTTACGCGGACGCCCCGGATAAGGCAAATCAGCCTCCGTCGATGCCGCCGATGCGGCCTCGGAGGGGCCCTACGAGCACCGGCTGTCCCCCGCGTACGGCTGCGGGGTTCGACCCGGCCCGAGTGCCCCCCGGAACCAGCTCTCGGCGGACTGTCTCCGCGCCGACGACCACGACGCGTTCCGGCGTGCCATTGTGTCTGGCATGGATGACGTGTCCCGGCCCGTAAGCCCGGTCCTCGCCGAGGACGCGCTGCTCGGCCTCCTGTTACCGATCTGGCAACTGGTCATCGGGGCTTTCGTGGTCTTCGCGGTGCTCGTCTCGATCCGCCGCCTGGCCCAGCGTGGCCCGTCCCGCATGAGCACCGCTCTGCTGATCACCGCCGCCGCCATCGCCGGCTTCGCTCTGGTCGGCGTACTGCTCCAGGGTTAACCGCGTCAGAGCCGCCGGTTCGCCAGGCTCGGCAACTCGGCGCGGATACGGTCCAGGCAGTCCAGGTCGATGTCCGCCACCGCGAGCCCCGGGCCGTCGGGCACCTGGGACAGGACCGTCCCCCACGGGTCGATCACCATGCTCCGTCCGTAACAGGTACGGCCGGGATCGTGGTCACCGGTCTGCCCGGCTGCCGCTACGAAGCACTGGTTCTCGATGGCACGGGCCCGCAGCAGCACCTCCCAGTGATCCCGCCCGGTATGCATCATGAAGGCCGCCGGGACCACCAGCAGCTGCGCGGCGCCGGTGGTGGCCAACTGCCGGTAAAGCTCCGGAAAACGCAGGTCGTAGCAGATGGACAAGCCCACCCGGAGCCCTTCGACATCCACCACGACCGGCTGGTCACCGGGAGCGACGGTTGCCGACTCCCGGTAGGAGACGCGACCGGGGATCTCCACGTCGTACAAATGGATCTTGCGATAGGTGGCGGCGAGCGTGCCGGAGCGGTCGAAGACCAGCGTGGTGTTCCAGGTGCGGTTCGGGTCTGGTCCGGCCTCGTGGAAGGAGCCGGCGATCAGCCAGACGCCCCGTCGACGGGCGGCGGCGGCGAAGAAGGAACCCACCCGGCCGTCCACGGACTCCGGCACCGGCATCCCCGCACCGGGGCCGAGATAGTCGACGTACTCCGGGAGCAGCACCAGGTCGGCACCGGCCTCGGCGGCACGATCGATCAGGGCCTCCGCGGCGGCGAGATTCGCCTCTCGGTCGTCGCGGGAGTTCAGCTGGCAGACAGCGACGCGCATGGCTGCCAGCGTACGGGGCGACTGCCGTCGGCCGCAGTGTCGAGACCTGGGATCAGGCGGACTTCTCCTCGCGCTCACGCCGAGCCCGACGACCCGTGAACTCACGCGGAACGATTGTCGGGTTCACGTTCTCCAGCACGGCCTCCCGCGTGATCAACACGCGTGCGGCGTCGGGGTTGCTGGGCACCTCGTACATCACGGAGAGCAGCACCTCCTCCATGATGGCCCGCAGCCCGCGAGCACCCGTCCCACGGAGCATGGCCTGGTCGGCGATGGCTTCGAGGGCAGGCCGCTCGAACTCCAACTCGACGCCGTCGAGCTCGAACAGGCGTTGGTACTGCCGCACGAGTGCGTTACGCGGCTCGGTGAGGATGCGCACCAACGCGCCGCGGTCCAGGCTCCGGACGCTCGTGATCACCGGAAGTCGGCCGATGAACTCGGGGATCAGCCCGAACTTGAGCATGTCCTCCGGCATCACCTGGCTGAAGATGTCGTCGGTGGAGCGGTCGGAAACGGCCCGGAGCCGGGCACCGAAGCCGGTGCCACCGTGCCCGGTACGCGCCTCGATGATCTGATCCAGACCAGCGAAGGCCCCACCACAGATGAACAGCACGTTGGTGGTGTCGATCTGGATGAACTCCTGGTGGGGGTGCTTACGACCGCCCTGCGGGGGCACGTTCGCGACGGTGCCCTCGAGCATCTTCAGCAGCGCCTGCTGGACACCCTCACCCGAGACGTCCCGGGTGATCGACGGGTTCTCCGACTTGCGGGCGATCTTGTCGACCTCGTCGATGTAGATGATGCCGGTCTCGGCCCGCTTGATGTCGTAGTCCGCAGCCTGGATCAGCTTGAGGAGGATGTTCTCCACGTCCTCGCCGACGTAGCCGGCCTCGGTGAGCGCCGTGGCATCGGCGATCGCGAAGGGCACGTTCAACATCCGGGCCAGGGTCTGCGCCAGGTGGGTCTTGCCGCACCCGGTCGGGCCCAGCAGCAGGATGTTCGACTTGGCCAGCTCGACACCGTCGTTGCCGGAACCCGGCGCGCCGGCCGCCTCGGCCTGGATCCGCTTGTAGTGGTTGTAGACCGCGACGGCGAGCGCCTTCTTGGCCTGCTCCTGCCCCACGACGTAGTTGTCGAGGAACTGGCAGATCTCTATCGGCTTGGGAAGCTCTTCCCACTTCACCTCGCCGGACTCGGCCAGCTCCTCTTCGATGATCTCGTTACAGAGATCGATGCACTCGTCACAGATGTAGACCCCGGGGCCCGCGATGAGCTTCTTGACCTGCTTCTGCGACTTCCCGCAGAAGGAGCATTTCAGTAGGTCGCCGCCGTCACCGATCCGTGCCACCTACGTTCTCCCTGCACTCATCGGCCGGAACCCCGGCCACGACCTGCGGACGCTGACGCTCCGCCCGTCTCTTACCCACCCGCCGGTCGCCCGGCGAAGCGGTACGGACCCGACGTTACCCGCTGCCGGAGGTTTCTCCGACCCCCAAAACGGGTGTGTCAGAGGTCGGCCGGCAACGAGCCCGACCGACCTCTGACCCGGTGCCGGTCAGCTCGCCGCGTTCGCGGCCAGCAAACCCTTCTTACGACTGGTGAGGATCGTATCGACCAGCCCGTACTCGCGGGCCTCCTCAGCCGTCATGATCTTGTCGCGGTCGATGTCCTTGCGCACCAGCTCGACCGGGCGGTTGCAGTGCCGGGAGAGCATCTCCTCCAGCTGCGTACGCATCCGCAGGATCTCCTTGGCCTGGATCTCGATGTCCGACCCCTGGCCGTAGCCACCCTCGGTGGCCGGCTGGTGGATGATGATGCGCGAGTTCGGCAGCGCCATCCGCTTGCCCGGCGTGCCCGCCGAGAGCAGCACAGCGGCCGCCGAGGCGGCCTGGCCGAGGCAGACCGTCATGATGTCCGGCCGGACGTACTGCATCGTGTCGTAGATCGCCGTCATCGCGGTGAACGAGCCACCCGGCGAGTTGATGTACATGATGATGTCCCGGTCGGGGTCCGTCCCCTCCAGGGTGAGCAGCTGGGCCATCACGTCGTTGGCCGACGCGTCGTCCACCTGCACGCCGAGGAAGATGATGCGGTCCTCGAAGAGCTTGTTGTACGGGTTGGACTCCTTGACCCCGTACGACGTCCGCTCGACGAACGACGGCAGAACATAGCGGTTGTGCACGGCCGCGAACTGGGGCGGCAGGCTCAGGTCGGTCATCGTCTGCTCCTCGATCAGCTCAGGGTCCCGGCGCCCTCGGGAACCTGGGCGGCCCCCGTGATCACCTTGTCGATGAAGCCGTAGTCGACGGCCTCCTGGGCGGTGAACCAGCGGTCCCGGTCCGAGTCCGCCTCGATCTGCGCCGGCTGCTGACCGGTGTGGAAGGCGACGCGCTCCTGGAACATCCGCTTGGTGTACAGCATCTGCTCGGCCTGGATCGCGATGTCGGCGGCGGTGCCGCCCATCCCACCCGAGGGCTGGTGCATCATGATCCGAGCGTGCGGGAGGGCGTAACGCTTGCCCTTCGTACCCGCGCAGAGCAGCAGCTGGCCCATTGACGCGGCCATGCCCATCGCCACGGTCGACACGTCGTTGTCGATGAACTGCATCGTGTCGTAGATGGCCATGCCGGAGTAGACCGAGCCACCAGGCGAGTTGATCCAGAGATTGATGTCGCGGTCCGGGTCCTCCGCGGCGAGCAGCAGCAGCTGCGCGCAGATGCGGTTGGCGACCTGGTCGGTCACCTCGCTGCCCAGGAAGACGATCCGCTCCTTGAGCAACCGGTTGTAGACCGAGTCGTCGAGGTTGCCAATGGTGTCGCCGCCGCGGGCATCAACTGCCCGAATTGGCGTCGCTGGGATGTGCATGTCGGTCATGGCAGCCCTTCGCTCTCCGTACCGTCGTGTCCGACACTAACCGCTGGGCCGGTCGCCATACGCCCGGTCCGGGCACTGTTCGCTCTCAGCGCAGCAAGGCGGAAGACGTACCCGGAAAAGGGATCGGGCCACCACCCACCATGACCGGCGGACGGTGGCCCCACCCAACGATCAGTGCTCGTGCGAGTGCTCCTGCTCGCTCGCCTCACGCAGCGCGTCCAAGGAGACCACGTTGCCGGCCGAATCCTTGATCGTGATGCGCTCCATCACCGAGGCCAGCGCCTTGCCCCGCCGGACATCGCCGTAGACCGCGCCAGCGGTGCCGGAGCGGACAAGCTGGTCGTAGTACTGCTGGGGGGCCATGCCGGCACGCTGGGCCCGGTGGACGATCTCGTGACCGAACTCGTCGTCGGACACCTGCACGTCCTCGGCGTCGGCGAGAGTGTCCAGCAGCAGCTGCACTTTGACGCCCTGGGTGGCGGCTTCGCTCAGCTCGGCGTCGATCTGCTCCTCGGTCTTCTCCTCGGCGGCGAGGTAGTCCTCCATCGAAGCGCCGATGCGCTCCAGCTGGTCGACCATCGCCTGCTTGCGGCTCTCCACCTCGTCGCGGATCACACCTTCCGGCGCCGGCACCTCGGCAGCCTCGACGAGCTGCTCCAGCGCCTTGTCCCGAGCCGCGTAGATCTGCTCGACCCGCTTGCCCCGGCTGACCCGCTCGCGCAGGTCCGCCCGCAGCTCCTCCATGGTGTCGAACTCGCTGGCGAGCTGGGCGAACTCGTCGTTCAGCTCGGGCAGCTCCTTCTCCTTGACCGTACGCACGGTCACCTGCACCTCAGCGTCACGGCCGGCGAAGTCGCCGCCGACCAGCTGGGTGGTGAAGGTGGTCTCCTCGCCGGCGGACAGGCCCACGACCGCCTCGTCGAGCCCCGGCAGGAGCTGCTTGCTGCCCACCTCGTGCGAGATGTTGCTGGCCGAGCCGCCCGGCACCTCCTCGCCGTCGACGGTCGCCCGCAGGTCGATCTGCACGTAGTCGCCCTCGGCCGCAGGACGCTCGACGGTCTTCAGGGTGGCGAAGCGCTCACGCAGGCTGTTCACCTGCTCGTCGATCTCGTTGTCGCCGACCTGCAGCTCGTCGACGGTGACCTCGATCGAGCTGAGGTCCGGCACGGTGATCTCCGGCCGGACGTCGACCTCGGCGGTGAAGTTCAGCGAGTCACCGTCGTTGAACTCGGTGATCTCGACCTCGGGACGCCCCAGCGTCTTCAGGTCGTGCTCACGCACGGCGGTGAGGATGTTCTGCGGGATCGCCTCCTGCACCGCCTCATTGAGCACGGTGCCCCGGCCGACCCGCTGGTCGATGATCGCAGGCGGCACCTTCCCCTTACGGAAGCCGGGGATCTGGATCTGCTGACCGATCTCCCGGTACGCCTTCTTGAGGCTCGGCTCGAGCTCGACGAACGGCACCTCGATGGCGAGCCGCACGCGCGTCGGGCTCAGAGTCTCGACGGTGCTCTTCACAGGCGTACTCCTTGACGGATCTCGGTTGAGTCTGGGCGCACTTTCGGCCCATCGAGTGTAGGCGAGCCGCCACGGCGGACCAGCAGCACCCGGGGCCGACAGCGGGCGTGCCCGATGTGCCGGTCGTCCAGGTGCCGCCGTCCGGTGCTTGCGGCAGTCGGGGTGGCGGGATTTGAACCCACGGCCCCTCGCTCCCAAAGCGAGTGCGCTACCAAGCTGCGCCACACCCCGTGGCGACGAGCAGTCTATGCCGTCCCTCCGACATCAGGTTGCCGGGGAGTCACCCAACGCGCCGAACGAGGAGAACCAGGCATCCGAGCAGCAGACAGCGGGCGGCGGTTGCCCGGATGGCGCTGCCAGCACGGCGGCGACAACCCGGATGTTGCGGGCATCGGCGCGGCACGGGGATACGGCCGCGCGCCCGCCGCGGGTATTGGGTAGGCTGTCGGGCGCACCCGGTCCTCCGGGCGTACGCGGGCGTAGCTCAATGGCAGAGCTTCAGTCTTCCAAACTGACGGTGCGGGTTCGATTCCCGTCGCCCGCTCCACACCCTCCGGCCCAGGTCAACGGCACAATCGCCGACCCTGGGCCGTCCGCGTTTCAGCTCTCTTTGATCTCTTGCGCCAGTAGCACCGGCTGTGACGACCTACGAGGCGGCGATATGATCATGGATGTCTTGCTTGCCGGCGCCGCTGTGGCCTTGGTCGGATGCGCTGCCTGGGTGGCCGTCCGGAGCCGACGCGTGTCAACCGTTCGGCTGTTCGGACGGACCCTGCGTTACCCCCGGCTGTGGGCAGCAGGGGCAGCATGCATGGGCTTCTACGTTCTCGTGGGGCTCGGAACCCTCACGGAGGTAGCGCCCAGCGGTTGGCGCACTCCGAGCCGGTGGACCGGTGCCGTGCTGTTGCTGGCCGGATTGACCCTCATGGTCACCTACGGGGTCCTTGAGCATCGGGCCCGACGTCGGGTTGGTCGTGACCAGCACGTCCGCCCGTGACGAGCGCCAGCCTGGCCGACCACCGTCGATGCCGGGGCGATCGCTGCGGCACCGCCGGACCGACTACCAGTCACGCCAGCGGTCGGTGATCTCCCACCGTTTGAGCCCGCTGCCGGCTGCCACAGCGGCGACGTCGACGCCCGCGTCGGTGAGTGCCGCGTCGATGTAGTCGCACAGTTCCTCGCGCTCCCCCGTCTCGTAACCGGAGCCACCGTGGCGCTCGTCGACGCCGTTGAGCGCGACAACCACCCGCTCGACCTCGGCGAGCACGGCGACGTCCGACCTGACGTCGATCAGCGTGAGGGCCCGCTCGAAGTCATCCAGCGCGGCGTCGGTCGCGGCGATGAGTGAATCCGGGAAGAGTCGCACTGCCCAGGCGTCGCACTCGTCGAGCGTCCCAGCACGGAGTTGCGCGGTCTGCTCGTCAAGGTGGCGACGCCACTCGACCGTTGGTCGGTCAGCCATGGCCAGCAGAATGCCATGACCGTACGACACCTCATCGAGAAGAAGAGCACTGTCGTGAGCCGGGTCAGGATCCGTCGCCCAGGACGATATCCACGCCCGGTCCGTTCCACGGAGTGGTTGTCCGGCGTGCGCTGGCGCGTACCCGTCATCGGTATTCGCCCCGAGCCCGGGTGGGCTACGAGCTGCTGCTACCGGAACTCGCCGCCGGCGCGTTGCCCACCACCCCGCAGGCCCAGGCCGCCAAGGCCCTGATCAACAAGCTGACCGATGACGAGTGCGACCGTGTCGTGAACTTCGCCCAGGTCGAGGAGTTGGCGCGCGGCCGCCTGGTTCCTCCACGGTGTATCCGCTGCTGACCAGGCGACGTCGGCTCAGCGTGCCGCGTGTTCGGCGCGGGCGGGGGCGCCCACCTCGTGCAGGTGACGCAACGCCTGCCGGTAGGAGTCGATGAGGCCGGTCTGTTCGTAGGCCACCCCGATCTCGGCGCAGTACGCCTGCACGATGGGTTGGGCCTTGCGCAGGTTGGGCGTCGGCATGCCGGGGAACAGGTGGTGTTCGATCTGGTAGTTCAGGCCGCCGAGCGCCACGTCGGTCAGCCAGTTGCCGTGGACGTTGCGGGAGGTCAGCACCTGCTTGCGCAGGAAGTCCTCGTCGCCGGTCGGGTGCGGCATGCCCTTGTGGTTGGGCGCGAAGGTCAGGCCTAGGTAGACGCCGAACACGGCCTGGTGCAGCAGGAGGAAGGCGACCGCCTGAAGCGGTCTGAGGACCACCAGGAGTGCGGTGAGGTAGCCGACGGCATGCAGCACCAGCAGGGCGCTCTCGGTGCCGCGTCGCCGCACCGTGCCGTCGCGCAGGGCTTTGACGCTGGACACCTTCAGGCTGACGGCGAGCAGCGTCAGCAGCGGGAAGAACAGCGCGGCCTGGTGCCGGGTGATGAAGCCCTTCAACCCGCGTCGGCCGGTTGCCGCCTCGGCTGCCCAGATGAGCACCTCGGGGGCCACGTCGGGGTCGAGGTCGTCGTGGTTGGGGTTGTTGTGGTGGCGGGTGTGCTTGTCCATCCACCAGCCGTAGCTCATCCCGACGCCGAGGTTTCCGGCGATGAGTCCGGCGAGTTCACTGGGTCGTTTGGTGCGGAACACCTGCCGGTGCGCCAGGTCGTGCGCCACCAGCGCCACCTGGGCGAACGTGACCGCGAGGAACACGGCCGTGAACATCTGCCACCAGGAGGAGCCGATGGCGAGGAAGGCCGCCCAGCCACCGAGGTACATGACCGCGACGACACCCAGGCGGAGGGCGTAGTAGGCGGGCCGACGC
The DNA here is from genome assembly GCF_049844495.1 of Micromonospora sp. DT48. Taxonomy (NCBI): domain Bacteria; kingdom Bacillati; phylum Actinomycetota; class Actinomycetes; order Micromonosporales; family Micromonosporaceae; genus Micromonospora; species Micromonospora sp. DT48. Next base: position 149,548 of record NZ_JBNCLE010000016.1, on the reverse strand, counting down.
CGCATCAGTCCCGCGGCGACGATCCGGCGGGAGAGTACGGCGAAGTCGCTGCCGGTCGTGGTGATGGTAGTCATGGCTTCAGCCAAGCGCCCTCGGCCTACATCGTCAGGAGCGCTATCCCCCGCTGTAGAGGTGGTGCTGGCACCACCGACGAACGCGGTCACCGTGGGCAGAATGTGACGGGTGGATGTGGTCGGAGCTGGTGACCGGATGCCCCCGTGGGTCCGTCGAGGGCTGCACTCGGTGCTGGCCGGGGTGGCCGCGATCGGTCTGGCCCTCACGAACGGTCCGCTGCTGGTGCTGTCGATCGTCGCGTTGGTGCTGGTTCCGGTGCCCTTCCTGGGCATGGCGCTGGTGTCGTGGACGACGACGCTGGTCAGGAAACGCGCCGATCTTGAGCGGCGGCTCGCCGCCCGGTCGGGTGTGCCGGTGGCTCGTCCGTACCATCCGCCTCCGGAGCGGGCCGTGCCCGGCGGTTGGCGACGCTTCCGGTGGACGGTGACCGACCCGGCCACCTGGCGGGATCTCGCCTGGCTGGTGCCGGGGGCCGTCGTCGCGATCGTCCTCGGCGCGATCGCGTTGGCCATACCGCTGTACGGGCTGATGGGGCTGACGCTGACCCCGTTGTGGATCTGGCTGGGGACCGGCTGGTACGGCTACGGCACCGTCTGGTCCGTCGACACGTCCGGTGAGGCACTGCTCTGCCTGCCGCAGGGTGCCGCCATCCTGGCCGTCGGCCTGTGGGTAGCGCCGTGGCTGCGACGCGTCGACGCCTCCTTCGCGCGGCTTCTCCTCGCGCCCACCCGGGCCGCCGAACTCCGGATGCGCGTCACCCAGCTGACGGTCACGCGCGCCGGCACGGTGGACGCTCAGGCCGCCGAGTTGCGCCGCATCGAGCGGGACCTGCACGACGGCATCCAGGCCCGGCTCGTCTCGCTGGGCATGATGATCGGCCTCGCCGACGAAATGATCGACCGGGATCCGACCGCGGCGCACGCGATGCTCAATGAGGCGCGTGCGGCGAGCGGTACGGCGTTGGTCGAGCTGCGGCATCTCGTACGCGGCATTCACCCGCCCGTCCTGGCGGAACGTGGCCTGGAGGGCGCGGTGCGTGCCTTGGCGCTCAGCCTTCCCGTGGCGGTCACCGTCGACGCGGACCTACCCGGCCGGCTCGACACTCCGGTCGAGTCGGCGGCGTACTTCGCCGTGGCGGAGACCCTGACCAACGTGGTGCGGCACAGTCGCGCGCAGCACGCGTGGGTGTCGCTGCGCCACGGGCAGGGACGGCTGGTGCTGGTGGTGACCGACGACGGTGCCGGTGGTGCCGATGCCGCCGCCGGCACCGGCCTGCGCGGTATCGAGCGTCGCCTCGCCGCCTTCGATGGCACGATGGCGCTGTCGAGCCCGCCCGGCGGGCCCACCGTCGTCACCATGGAGCTACCGTGCGCGTTGTCATCGCCGAAGACCACGCACTCCTTCGTGACGGACTGACCCGGCTGTTGCAGGCGTTCGACTTCGACGTCGTCGCGTCCGTCGACAATGGTCCGGCTCTGCTGCCCGCCCTGGTCACGCACCGGCCCGAGGTGGCGGTGATCGACGTCCGTCTCCCACCGACCTTCACCGACGAGGGTCTACAGGCCGCGATCGCCGCCCGGACCCGGATACCCGGGCTGCCGATCCTCGTGCTCTCCCAGCACGTCGAGCCGTTGTACGCGCGTGAGCTGCTCAGCACGCCGCAGGGCGGGGTGGGTTACCTGCTCAAGGATCGCGTCTCCCACGTCGGCGAGTTCGTCGACGCCGTCCGCCGGGTCGCCGCGGGCGGCAGCGCCATGGATCCCGAGGTGATCGCCCAACTGCTCGCCCGCCGGGAGCCGCTGGCGGTGCTCACCGCCCGGGAGCGGGAGGTGCTCGGTGAGATGGCCGAGGGGCGCTCCAACGCCGCCATCGCCACCAAGCTCCGCATCACCGAGAAGGCGGTGAGCAAGCACATCAACAACATCTTCACCAAGCTCGACATGCCGCCCTCCGACGACGACAACCGTCGGGTGCTGGCCGTGCTGGCGTATCTCGACGCCTGATCGACGGCGCCCCCGGGCCGCCCGAGGAAGGGCAGCAACGGGGGATGAATCACGTCGGGCTGGGTATGAAGCCCGCGGTCCTGGTGGAGTGACGACCTCGGTCGCGGTGCCACGCGACCATTCCCGGGCGGACCGGCCGACGGGTCGGTCCGCCCGGCGTCGCCACCGGGGTGGCCGACCCGTCGGGCCGCGCCCCGCTCGCGGGGCGGTGGACCTCAGGTGGTCAGCCAGTTCCAGGCGTCCATGACCCACTGCGTCTGTTGCAGGTACGCGACACCGAGACCGGTCAGGAAGACCGCCGTGACCAGGTGCGCGCCACGGGCGGTGCGCCGCACCCGGCCCAGCTGCCGTTCCAGCACCACCCGGCCGAGCAGCCTGGCCAGGGTGAACAGACCCGCCGCGACCAGCATGCTCAACACGAAGATCACCACCGGTCCGACGAGGTCGCCGCCGCCGGAGATCGCCCAGATCCCCCAGCACACGAACGCGAACAGCGCCCCGGCGGCACTCCACTCACCGCCGCGCTTCAGGCGGGCCACGTGCCAGCTCAACGGCCTGCGCGGCTCCGGTTCGCCGGGCCAGCCGGTGCCGGTCGGCGTGTGCTCCACCGTCGGGAACGGTTCGGTACGCGGTGCCCGCGCACCGACCTGCGCCACCCCACGGCGGTACGGGTCGCGCTGCGGCGGCACCCCGTCAACGGGCTGCGGCGGCACCTCGACGGTTCGCTCCGCCCACGGCTGCGTCTGCTCGGCCATGTCGTCCCCTCCCCTGTCACCGGCGGCGCCCCCGGACGCCGCTGGAGACTTCGAGGGTAGCCAGCCCGCAAATCGGTCGCCCGACCCACACCGATCGGCTAGACACGAGCGGTGACCATCTCCACCCTGCCCATCGAGGCTGCCCGCGCCGAGGACTACGACGAGGTCGGTCGTTTCCTCGCCGCTGTCTTCCATCAGAATGTCGAGCCCGAGGTTCACGAGGCCGAACGCGCGATCTTCGAACCGGAGCGGGCCCTGCTGGTGCGCGACGGATCAGAATTGGTGGCCAGCGCTGCGGCGTACACCCGGGACCTGGGCGTACCCGGCGGGGCGGTTCCTGCGGCGCACGTCACCCTGGTGGCGGTCGCGCCCACGCACCGTCGACGGGGCCTGCTCACCGCGATGATGCACCGCCAACTACGTCAGATTCACGACAGCAGCCGGGAACCGATCGCGGTCCTCTGGGCCAGCGAGGGCCGGATCTATCCGCGCTTCGGCTACGGCCTGGCCGCGCAACGGTTCCACGTCTCCGGCGAGACGACCGAACTGCGGCTGCCGGCCCCGATGCCGGACGAGGGCCGGCTGCGCCTGGATTCGCCCGCCGACCGACAGGCCGACCTGGCCCGGGTGTACGACGCGGTCCGCGCCGATCGTCCCGGCTGGTCCTCGCGCGACGACCGCTGGTGGCGGTACGTGCTGGTCGACCCGGAGGCCCACCGTGGCGGTGCCACCGCGCGACGGGTGGTGCTGCACGAGGGGCCCGACGGGGTCGACGGGTACGGCCTGTTCCGCACCAAGTCCGACTGGGCCGACGCCGGTCCGAACAGCCTCGTCACGGTCGACGAGGTGGTGGCGAGCACCCCGGCCGGGTACCGGGCGATCTGGCGGATGCTGCTCTCGCTCGACCTGACCCGTCGGCTGTCCTGGATGCGGGCCGCCGTGGACGAGCCGCTGCTGCGGCTGGTCAACGAACCGCGGCGGCTCGATTTCCGGCTGGTCGACGCGCTGTGGGTACGGGTGGTGGACGTGCCGGGCGCACTCGCCGCCCGGCGCTACGCCGCCGACGTCGACGTGGTCATCGAGGTGACCGACGAGCTGCTGCCGGAGAACACCGGTCGCTGGCGGCTGCGTGGCGGGCCGACCGGGGCCAGCTGCACCCCGGCGAGCGGACCGGCCGACCTGGCCTGCGACGTACGCTGCCTCGGTGAGCTGTTCCTCGGTGGCGTGACACCGGTCGCGCTTGCCGATGCCGGGCGGTTGCGCGAGCTACGCCCCGGCGCGCTCGCCGCCGCCAGCCCCGCCTTCGGCTGGCACCGTTCCCCCTCCGCCATGGAGGTCTTCTGACGGTGTCACCGCCGGTCGATCGTGCAGCAGTGGCGGATGGTGCGGTTTGCCACGACCACAACTGCATGATCGACCGGGCGAAGGTACGGTCGGGGGGTGGCGGACGGCGGGGAACGGCGGCGACGGCGACACCGGCATCACGGCGCCCAGGGTGGCGCGGGCGACGGTGCGGCGGCAGCCACCACGGCCGGGGTGCACGACGGTGCCGAGGCCCCACGTGGGCGACGTAACGGCGCTCCCGAGGAGAGTGAGCGCGGGCTGCGTGGGCTGGTCGGATCCGGCTCGTCGCAGGTGAGCGTGACCGCCGCGATGCGGGCCCGGGACGCCGCCCGACCCACCGACGAGGATCTCGCCGAGGCGGCGGAGCGGGTCGTGATCGTCCGCCGCAACTGGACCCCGCGCGACGAACTTCCCCGCCGCTGAGGCGCCTCTGTCCGGGCCGGGTGGTCGCACCTCGGCGGCCACCCGAACCCGGATCAGGCGTGCTGGTCGGGGCCTCGTGGATCAGGGCAGGTCGGGCAGCTGCCCGGTGCGCTCGTAGTCGGCGACCTGGGCGATCCGACGGGCGTGCCGCTCGCTGCCCGAGAACGCCGTGGTCAGGAACGCCTCGACGATGGCGGTGGCCTCGTCGAGGGTGTGCTGGCGGGCACCGACGGCGACCACGTTGGCGTCGTTGTGCTGCCGACCCAGCTGGGCGGTCTCGACGCTCCACGCCAGCGCCGCCCGCACCCCCGCCACCTTGTTCGCGGCGATCTGCTCGCCGTTGCCCGAGCCGCCGATGACCACACCCAGACTGCCCGGATCAGCCACCACGCGGGTGCCGGCGTGCAGGCAGAAGGCCGGATAGTCGTCCTCGGGGTCGTAGGCGTGCGGGCCGACGTCGACCACCTCGTAGCCCTGCTTGGCCAGGTGGTTGGCCAGGTGCACCTTCAACTCGAAACCGGCGTGATCGGATCCCAGGTAGACGCGCATACCGCGCAGTCTGTCAGGCCCGTCCCACCGCGTACCGCCGGGGCGGCGCCGGTGAGACGGGCCGGACGGTTCAGGAGCGCTCGGGCAACTCGGCGACCACCAGGCCGCCGCGTGCCTTCGGGGTGAACCAGGTGCTCTTGCGGGGCATCTTCTGCCGGGCCAGGTTGACCGCGACGAAATCCTCGACGGTCACCGGGGCGATGAGGATGGCTAGTTCGGCCCGACCGGCCTCGACCTCGCCGGTGAGCCAGCTCGCCGGGTAGTCACCGCCGACGTAGGTGATCCGCTTGTCGCCCGGATCCAGACCGAGGGCGTCCCGCAGCAGCAGCCGCTCGACCAGGGCGTGGTCGAGGTTCTCCAGGCGGCTGTCACCGGTGTGCGGCAGCGTCACCGCGTACGCCTGGTCGGGAAGCTGGAGCACGACGGTGCCGCCGGTCGCCGGGACCTCGGCCGGACCGTCGAGGGCCGCGATCTGCGCGCCAGCGGCGGCCAGCCGCTCCAGCAGCTCTCCCGGCGTGGTGGTCAGCTCGCTGACCAGGCGGTTGTACGGCTGGATGGCCACCGACGCGGGGGTGGTGACGACCGCCAGGAACCGGGACATGCCACCGATCTGCGCGGCCAGGCTGCGGTGGTTGCCGTCGGCGACCACCAACTCGCCACCACCGGCCAGGGCGGTCAGCTCGTCCTGTTGCGGGCCGGGGCCGACCAGCCAGATGGCGTGGGTACGCCCGGCCTGGTCGGTGTCGGTGGCGGCGGGCGCCCCGGCCGCCTCGGTGGCCGCCGCGAGCGCGGCGTGCAGCTCGTCGCCACGGCCGGTCTGCAGCAGCAGTACGGGTGAGAGCAGGTGGCCCAACGCCTCGGCCAGCGCGACCCGCTCACGCACCTTCGCGATGAAGACGTCCTCGTTGCGGATGACCAGGCCGGGCTCGTCGGCATTGGTGGAGATCTGGTCGGTGTCGACCAGGGCGAACAGGCCGTAGGCGGTCTCCTCGCCCGGCGCGCTGATGCGGTACAGCACCACCACCTGTTCGGCCGGGGTGTAGCTGCCGTCGGCCTTCGCCTCCGCGAGTCGGCTCACCGCGTCCGGCAGGGCGTCGGCGAACGACTTGCCGAGGCTCTCCGGGGCCTTGTGCGGCATCTCGATGCCGAGGGCGCTGTGCGGATTCGCCTCGATGATCGCGGTGATCTCCGCGTCGTCGGCGAACTCGTCGTAGTTCTGGGCGCCGGTACCACCGGTGGTGATCCAGGCTCGGGTGATCGGGTGCACGACCGTCATGACCGTTGACGCTACCGGCGGCCGGTCGGGGCCCGCCGCCGGACCCACCCGTAGCCCACCAGGTGAAAGCGTGCCTGCTCGACGCCCGCCAGTGCGCAGGCGCCCCGGTCACCGCCCGGGGTCCACCGCCCGCCGATGCCGGCCCCCGGACGCGGGCACCACGACCGGACGGCCCGTGGAGATCGGTCGCGGGCCCTGGTTACGGACCTGCCGACCCGGCGGCGTGAGCCGGGAGGTCACCGGCACCCGGGCGACCCCCACCACGGTCGGCCTGCCCAACACCCCGGACGAGTTCGGGGACCGGTCCCGGCGGGCGGGCGGGGTGTCCCCCCACAGCCCCGGCTGCGGGCTGGGCACCCGCTCCGTCGGCTCCTCCCCCGGCGTCGACCAACGCGCGGGCCGCTCCTGTCGGGGGGCCGGCCAGCTCAGCCGCGCCGCCGCTACGGCACCGCCGGGGCGCTCCTCACGAGTCCAGGGATCGTCGGCCGGGGCACGGTGTCTGGCCATCTGGCGCCTCCACGAGCTGACGGGCTGCGGCCAGCGGGCACGGGTGCCGCCCGCCGGTTTCGCCGCGGACACCCGGTCAAACGAACCCAGGAAGGCACCGGTGACGCCTGGCCGGCCCGGAGCGCGGCGTCGGCGACACCGGTCAGTCGAAGATCGGCTCCAGGTCGCGGCTGCGCTTGAGTTCGAAGAAGCCGGGGGTGCCGGCGACGAGCAGGACACCGTCCCAGAGACGACCGGCGGCCTCGCCCTTGGGTGCCGGGGTGATCACCGGCCCGAAGAAGGCGACCTGCCGGCCGTCGGGCCCGGGAGCGTGGATGACCGGAGTGCCGACGTCGGTGCCGACCGGCCGCATCCCCGCCTCGTGGCTGGCCCGCAGCGGCGCGTCGAGGTCGTGGTCCCCGGCCACCTCGGCCAGCGCCGGATCCAGGCCGGCATCGGTCAGGGCGGCGACGTACAGCTCCGGTCCGAGCGACTCCTTGCCGAGGTGGATGCGAGCACCCAGGGCGGTGTAGAGCGCCCGCACCGCGTCGGCGCCGTGTCGCTCCTGCACGGCGACGCAGACCCGCACCGGACCCCATGCTTGACGCATCGACTCCCGGTAGTCGTCGGACAGTTCCCGGCCCTCGTTGAGGACCGACAGGCTCATCACGTGGAAGCGGACGTCGACGGGGCGAACCCGTTCCACCTCCAGCAGCCACCGGGATGTCAGCCACGCCCAGGGGCAGATCGGGTCGAACCACATGTCTACGGTGACGCGCTCGTTCACGACGGGGTCCCTTTCGCGCTGGTGACGCCGGGTGCACCGGCGTACTTCCGATCTTGCTCCCGTTTCACCGCCCTTACCCAGGATCGACCCGTGACCTCGCCCACCACTACCTACCCGTACATGGAAGACTCAGGCCCGGACCGGCCGTCACGAGCGGTCGACGGACCATGCGACCGTGACGGACGGCGTTAGTGGGATGGAGACGAACAGTGCCGGGAGTGCGCAACCTGACGCAGGTCGAGGCGACCGAGCGGGCCCGCCTGCTCGACGTGACCGGGTACGACATCAATCTGGACCTGTCCAGTGCCGTTCACGCCGCCGACGGTCGTACCTTCCGGTCGACCACAGAAGTGCGGTTCCGCTGCGCAGAACCGGGTGCCAGCACCTTCATCGAGGTAGCGGCCGAATCGGTCCGCTCGGCGACGCTCAACGGCGACCCGGTGGACCTGACCGACTTCTCCGCCGAGAAGGGGCTCACGCTCACCGGCCTGGCCGGCGAGAACACGCTGATCGTCGACGCGGACTTCGCGTTCTCCAACTCGGGGCAGGGGCTGCACCGGTCAGTCGACCCGGTCGACGGTGAGACCTACCTCTACAGCCAGTTCGAGACGGCCGACGCGCAGCGGGTCTTCGCCTGCTTCGACCAGCCGGACCTGAAGAGCGTCTACACCTGGCACGCCACCGTTCCGGAGCACTGGAAGGTGATCTCCAACATGCCGGTGGAGCGTGAGGAGCCGGCGGGCGAGGGCCACAAGACCCTACACTTCGCCACCTCGGCCCGGATGAGCACCTACATCACCGCGCTGTGCGCCGGGCCGTACCACGAGGTCAGGTACACCCACGACGGCATCGACCTGGGTTACTTCTGCCGGGCGAGCATGGCCCAGTACCTCGACTCCGACGAGCTGAACCTGGTCACCACGCAGGGCTTCGACTTCTTCCACGAGCAGTTCGGGGTGCGTTACCCGCTGCCCAAGTACGACCAGCTGTGGGTGCCGGACTTCAACGCCGGTGCGATGGAGAACTTCGGCTGCGTGACCCACGCCGAGTCGCACTACCTGTTCCGCTCCCAGGTCACCGACTTCGAGTACGAGCAGCGGGCCAACACCGTGCTGCACGAGCTGGCGCACATGTGGTTCGGCAACCTGGTCACCATGCGCTGGTGGAACGACCTGTGGTTGAACGAGTCGTTCGCCGAGTGGGCCAGCCACTGGTGCAACACGCACGCCACCCGCTTCACCGAGGCGTGGACGACCTTCCTGTCCATCCGGAAGAACTGGGGCTACCGGCAGGACCAGCTCTCCTCCACCCACCCGGTCTACTGCGAGATGCCCGACCTGGAGGCCGTCGAGGTCAACTTCGACGGCATCACGTACGCCAAGGGCGCCAGCGTGCTCAAGCAGCTGGTCGCCTACGTCGGCGAGGAGGCGTTCCTGGCCGGTCTACGCGCCTACTTCGCCCGGCACGCCTGGGGCAACGCCACCTTCGACGACCTGCTGTCCGAGTTGGAGACCGCCTCCGGCCGCAAGTTGACCACATTCGCCTCCCAGTGGCTGGAGACCGCGCAGGTCAACACCCTGCGTCCCGAGCTGACCATCGGCGCGGACGGCGCGTACCAGCAGGTGCTGGTCCGTCAGGAGGCACCGGAGGGCCACCCGACCCTGCGTACGCACCGGATCGGGGTGGGTCTCTACGACCTCCGCGACGGTCGGTTGGTGCGCCGTGAACGGTACGAGGTCGACGTCGACGGCGAGCTGACCGAGCTGACCGAACTCACCGGCGTGCCCGCCGCCGACGTGCTGCTGCTCAACGACGACGACCTCAGCTACACCAAGCTGCGGTTGGACGAGCGGTCGATGTCGACGGTGGTGCAGCACATCGCCGGTCTGGAGTCGTCGCTGGCCCGAGCACTGTGCTGGACGGCCGCCTGGGACATGACCCGCGACGCCGAACTGGCCACCCGCGACTACGTCGCCCTGGTGCTGGCCGGGTTGCCCGCGGAGACGGACATCAACCTGGTCACCGCGACGCTGCGCCAGGTCAGCAGCGCCCTGACCTTCTACGCCGAGCGGGACTGGGCGCCCACCGGCTGGGCCGACCTGGCCCGCACCGCGAAGACCGCGCTCGCCGCGGCCGAGCCGGGCAGCGGCTTCCAGCTGGCCTGGGCCCGCGCGTACGTCTCGGCGGCCCGGTCCGACGAGGACCTGGCCGTGCTGCGCGGCTGGTTGGAGGGCACCCAGGTGACCCCCGGGCTGACCATCGACACCGAGCTGCGGTGGAGCGTGTTGCAGGCGCTGGTGGCCAACGGCGTGGCCGGCCCGGCGGAGATCGAGGCGGAGCTGGCCCGGGACAAGACCTCCAGCGGTGAACGGGAGGCCGCCTACGCGCACGCGCTGGTGCCGACCGAGGCCAACAAGGCCGCCGTGTGGGCCCAGTTGACCGGCCCGGAGGCGTTGCCGAACTGGCGGCACCGGGCACTGTTGCAGGGCTTCAGCCACCCCACGCAGGTGGAGCTGGTGACGCCCTACCGGGACCGGTACTTCGCCTCGGTCGGGCAGGTCTGGGCGACCCGGGACAGCGAGCCGGCGCAGGAGTTCGCCATGCTCATGTACCCCGCGTACCTGGTGGAGGAGGAGACCGTCGCGGCCACCGACGCCTGGCTGGCGCAGGAGGGCCACCCGGGCCCGCTGCGGCGGCTGGTCGCCGAGGGCCGCGACGGCGTGGTCCGGGCGCTCGCCGCACAGGCCTGCGACGCCCGGGCGGCCTGACCGCACGCAGACCTCGAAGCCGGCGTGGGTAGGAGCCCACGCCGGCTTCGCTGCCTGGCCACGGTGAGAATGGGCGCGTGATCCTGGGCACGCAAAAGCCCGGCCGCACGCGAGGCGGGCCGGGCTTTTGTCGTAGAGGTCGGGCTCAGCCCTTGCCGGCGTAGCGGGAGAGCTGGTCGAGGCCCTGGATGATGCCGCCGGCGAGGTCGCCGCCACCGAACGCGGCCACCATCGACAAGGCGGCGATCTTGGCGTACGTGTCCGGGACGCGCTTGCGGGCGTACCGACCGGTGACGATCTCCAGCTGCCGCTGGTTTGGCGAGATCGCGATCAGCACCGACCGGTCGGGCTCGGCGAGCTGCCGGTGCAACCGCTCGGCGTGCTCCCGGATCGGCTCGTCGAGGCCACCCACGTAGACGGAGAAGACCAGGCCGGTGGTCCGGTCGGCCAGCCGCAGCGCCTCGTCGATGCGCAGCAGCTGGCGGGTCGAGAACGGCCCGTCGAGCACGTCGGGCGGGGTGTCCGTCCCGGCCGCGTGCTGCTTCTCACCAACGGTCACTTGCGCCTCCGGTTCCACCGGTCGGTGCTTCGGCGCCGACCTGTCCCTGCGTGCTGCTGGTCAGCGCGGGCGCCTGTGCCCCCACCGACAGCGAGGTGCCCGCGGAGTCGGCCAACTCCTCTGGCCGCCCGAGGAACCACACCGGCGTGAAGCTGAACGGTCGGCCAGGCCGGTAACGCTTGGCACCGCCACCACCGTGGCCCTGGCTACCCGCGTAGACAAGGCCGGTGATCACCAGCACGATGGCTGCCGGGATGCCGACGAAGACCAGCAACGTGTCGGTTACAGACAATCCCAACGCCCCCAGGCGGAAAGAGAGACCTTTGATCGAATCGGGTGGCCGATCATCGTGGTGACCTCCCGACTCCGCTGTCATTCACGTTAGCGGAGCCGACGCTCCGCCAGACTGCGGGGTGCCGATCCCACCCGCCACTGGAGGACTCCAGTTGCGCAGCGGTCGCGATCAGTCTCGCATCGTCACCGTAGTGACCGGTGAGCAGCACGCCGACCGGCAGCCCTTCGGCGGTCACACCGACCGGCAACGAAACGGAGGGTTGGCCGGTGACGTTGAACACCGCGCAGTACGGGGAGAAGCGGCGTTGCCGGTCGAAGTCCTCCGCCGGGGTGCGTCCCTGGGTGAACCAGCCGACCGGCACCTGTGGCGCCGCGAGGGTCGGGCAGAGCAGCAGATCGCACCCGGCGGTGCGGCGGACACCGAGGCGTACCTGCGCCTGGATCTCGCCGAGGGTCGCGGTGAGGGTGCCGGCGGAGATCTCGGCGGCCTGGGTCCGCAGGAACCGGGTCAGGGGCAGCAGTTCGGACTCCCGCTGCGGCGGCACCGGGGTGAGCGCGAGGACGTACCAGACGATCTCGAACAGCGGCCACACCTGCGGGCCGAGCGGTGCCGACACCTCGACGACCTCGTGCCCGGCGGCGGCGAGCAGCGCGGCGGCCCGGTCCACCGCCCCGACGCAGTCCGGGTGGACCGGTTCGTCGGCGAGCATCGGGGTGGTGAACCGGCCGACCCGCAACCTGCCCGGCTCGGCGGCGCGGGCGGCGGCGAGATAGCCGCCCGGCGGCGGTGCCGGCGGCAGGTACGGCTCGCCGGGCACCGGCTCGGCCAGCACGTCCAGCAGCGCGGCCACGTCGGCGACGGTGCGGCCGAGCGGTCCATGGGTCGGCAGGCCGAAGGCACCGAAGCCGAGCGGACCACCGGAGACCAGTCCCCGGCTGGGCTTGTAGCCGATCAGCCCGCACAGCGACGCGGGGATCCGCAGGGAGCCGCCCCCGTCGGAGCCCTGTGCCACCGGCACCAGGCCCGCCGCCACGGCCGCCGCCGCGCCACCGCTCGATCCACCGGCGGTGTTGGCCAACGCCCACGGATTGCGGGCCGGCGGTGCCACCAGGGTCTCCGAGTACAGCGAGCAGCCCAGCTCAGAGGTGGTGGTCTTGCCGAGACTGACCATCCCCGCGGCCCGCATGAAGCGCACCACGTCGGCGTCGACGGGCGGCACGAAGTCGACGAAGGCGGCCGAGCCGAAGGTGGTGCGGACACCGGCCGTCAGGGTCAGATCCTTGATCGCCGTCGGCACCCCGTGCAGTGGTCCACGCTGGTCCGCCGGCACCGCGTCGGCGGCCCGGGCGGCATCACGGGCCAACTGCGCGGTGACGGTGACGAAGGCACCGACCGTGTCGCCGAGCGCGTCCACCCGCCGCAGGTGATGCTCGACCAGTTCCAGGCTGGACAGCTCGCCACGGGCGATCGCGGCGGCCTGCTCCAGCGCGGTCAGATCGTGCGGCTCGGCCATGCCGCCATCCTGCCCGCTCCGGCCGCGCCACGCCGCCTCGACACGGGTGTCAGCACCTCAGGAGAGAGTTCCCGGTGGGGACACCCACTCCGAGCGTGCTCCACCCACCTCCGCCAACAGGTCGAAGTCCCGGTCGTAGTGGAAGGTCGATCTCTCCGCCTCCATCCCGCTCGCCGCGCTCGGCGACCATCCGGAGCGCAGCATGGACGGCGTCCTTCTTGCTCTTGGTACCCAATTCACGACGGGCCCGCTCGAGCAGCTCATCATCAAGGTCGATGACCGTCTTCACGGCACCGAGTACATACCGGATCCGAAACCCTATATATGAAGTCGGTTGAGGAAGCGGAGGGCGTTGGCGGAGAGCAGGTCGGCACGCTGCGCGTCGGTGAGGAAGTCGGCCTGGTGGACCACCGCACCGGCCGGGCGTTCCCCCAGGGGGTACGGGTAGTCGCTGCCCACCAGCACCCGATCGGCACCCATGGTGTCCACGAGCAGGCGCAACGCCGGAGTCGAGAAGACCACCGAGTCGACGTAGAACCGGTCGACGTAGGAGCTGGGCGGGGCGGCGGACGCACCGCGTACCAGGTCACCGCGGCGGTGCCAGGCGTTGTCGGCACGCCCCAGCCAGAACGGGAAGCTGCCACCACCGTGGGCGAAGCAGATCCGCAACGTCTCCGGCACCCGGTCGAACACCCCGCCGAGGATCATCGCCAGCACCGACAGGTGGGTCTCGGCGGGCATCCCGGTGAGCCAGCGGGCCATCCAACGGTCCAACCGGGGACCACCGGCCATGTCCCAGGGGTGGACGAAGACCGGCGCACCGACCTCGGCGCAATGGGTCAGGAACGTCACGATGCCCGCGTCGTCCAGATCCCGCTCGCCCACGTGGTTACCGATCTCGACACCGACGTGACCGGCCGCGAGGCAGCGGTCCACCTCGGCGCAGGCGGCGTCCGGGTCCTGCAACGGCACCTGGCAGAACGGCAGCAGCCGACCGTCGCCTCCGGCGGTGACCTCCAGCGTCAGGTCGTTGAAGATGCGGGCCACCTTCACCGCCTGGTCGGTGGGACGGTCGTAGCAGAAGAAGACCGGCGTGGGCGAGACCACCTGCACGTCGATTCCGTCGGCGGCCATGTCGGCCAGCCGGGTGTCGGCGTCCCAGCACTCGGCGCCGACCGGGCGGAACGCCGTCTCGCCGACCATGATCATGGCGGCGCGCTCCGAGTCGATCCGGAGCCAGGGCCAGCCGGACCCGCCGCAGGTCGCGGCCAGGTCCGGCCATCCCTTCGGTACGACGTGCGTGTGCACGTCCACCACCGGCGACGCTGGACCCGCCATCAGCCCTTACCCGGGTGCAGGGTGCCGCAGTTGTCGCAGGTACGCGCGGACTCGTCGGCGTAGAACGCCGCGAAGACCGGGGGCAGGTCGGCGGCGATGTCCCGCACCTGCAACTCGACCTCGTGCACCTTGTGCGAGCACTCGGGGCAGTACCACTGGAACTTCTCCAGCGTCCCCTCCTCGCGTACCCGCTCGATCACCACCCCGATCGAGCCGGCCTCCGGCCGCTGCGGCGAATGCGGTGTGTTCCGGGGCAACATCCACATCTGCCCCTCGCGCACGTGCACCGTACGCGGGCCCTCGGGCAGCATCAGGTTGATGTGCATGTTGCCCTTCACCTGGTAGAAGAACTCCTCGTACGGGTCGACGTGGAAGTCGGTCCGCTGGTTCGGTCCACCGACCACCATCACGATGAAGTCCTCGGAGCCGGGCAGCATCTCCTTGTTGCCGACCGGCGGCTTGAGCAGGTGCTGGTTCTCCGCGATCCACCCGGGAAAGCTGAACGGCTCGGCGATCTCACTCATGACTGGCCTCCTTCTGGGAGCAGGGCGACGGCCTGCATCTCGATCAGCAGGTGCGGATGCGGCAACTGGTGCACGGCGACGGTCGTCCGGGTCGGCCCGGTCGCGTCGAAGAACTCCGCCCACACCTCGTTGTAGCCACCGAAGTCATTCATGTTGACCAGGTAGGTGGTCACCTGGACCAGGTCGGTCAACTCGGCGCCGACCGACCGCAGCAGGTCCGCGATGTTCTCGATCACCGCCCGCGTCTGGACCCGGATGTCCAGGTCGGTCGTGCCGAACTCGTCCACCGACACGCCCACGAACGTGTTGTCCGGTCGCCGGGACGACGTACCCGACACGAAGACGAACCCGCCTGCCACCTTGACGTGCGGAAACGCCCCCCGAGGCACGGCCTTCCCAGCCACCACCCGAGCCCTGTCACTCATGACGACCACCTCGCACCGGCGCGACAGGACCGACCACGTCAGGGGTTCCGGGCGGCCCGCCCGGAACCCCCACACCGTTCATGACGACGCCCGCAACGAAGCCGTACCGAGCTTCTCGACGACAGCCTGGACATGAGCACCCGCACGCAGCGGAACAGCAGCGGTCGCCGCACCGGCCAGGAACACCCAGCCCTCCCGCAGCCGCACCCCGTGCCGCCCCGCCAGCCGGAGACCCTCGTCGAGTGCCCGGCGCGGGTCACCGAGGATGGCCGCCGTCGAGCCCACCTGCGACAGCCGTCCGTCGATCTCCAGCAACACACCCAGGTTGTCCAGGCCGTCCGGCACCGGCGACCACGGGCCGATAACGAACGCGCCCGCCGAGGTGTTGTCGGCGATGACGTCCGGCAGGGAGAAGGTGAAGTTCGCGTACCGGGAGTCGATCAGCTCGATCGCCGGAGCGACCGCCCGCACCGCGTCGGTGAAGTCACCGACCGGCTCGCCCGGCTCGGGAAGCCGATCCAGCAGGAACGCCACCTCCGGCTCGACCCGGGGATGGATGAAGTCGGCCACGTCGACCGTGCCGCCGTCGGGTATCCGCATCACGTCGGTGAGCCGACCCCAGATCACCTCGTCCACCCCGACCTGGGCCATCTTCGCCTTGCTGGTCAGGCCCATCTTCACGCCGACGAGCCGCTCGCCCCGGTCCAGTCGGCGCTGCACCAGGGCGGTCTGCACCGCGTACGCGGCATCGACGTCCAGCCCGGTCTCGGCGGCGAGCTGACCGATCGCGGTCGCCGTGTCGGCGGCCGCGCCGAGCGTCTCGGCGATCCCTGCGATGTCCGGCCCGATCATCGGTTCTCCTTGCCAGCCAGGTCCAGCGCCACGTCGACAATCATGTCTTCCTGCCCGCCGACCATCCGGCGTCTGCCCAATTCCACCAGGATCGACCGGACGTCCACCCCGTAGCGGGCCGAGGCCCGTTCGGCGTGGCGCAGGAAGCTGGAGTAGACCCCCGCGTACCCCAGGGAGAGGGTCTCCCGGTCGACCTGGACGGGCCGGTCCTGCAACGGGCGGACGATGTCGTCGGCGGCGTCCATCAGCGCGAAGACGTCACAGCCATGCTGCCAGCCGTGCAGTTCGGCGACCGCGACGAAGACCTCCAGGGGCGCGTTGCCGGCACCGGCACCCATACCGGCGAGCGAGGCGTCCACCCGGACCGTCCGGCCGACCGGCGACCCGACCGGGCCGGCACCGGCGATCCGGCCGTGCTCGACGGCGACCACGCTGTTGGCCACCCCGAGGGAGAGGTTGTGGTGGGCGTGGATGCCGATCTGGGTGGTCGGTTCGAGGACCTGCCGGTACGCGTCGACGCGCTGCGCGACGTCGGACATCAGCAGCCGCCCGCCGGAGTCGGTGACGTAGACGCAGTGCGCCCCGTACGACTCCATCAGCTTGGCCTGCGCGGCCAGTCCGGCCGGATCGTTCATGTGGGACATCATCAGGAAGCCGGCCACGTCCATGCCGTTCTCCCGGGCCCACGAGATGTGCTGGGCGGAGATGTCGGCCTCGGTGCAATGGGTGGCGATCCGGACGCTGGTGACCCCGAGCGCCCGGGCGGCCTTCAGGTCGGCGATGGTGCCGATGCCGGGCAACAGCAGGGTGGTCAGCTTCGCCCGCGTCATCACCTCGGCCGCCGCCGCGATCCAGTCGGCGTCGCTGGCCGCGCCGTGGCCGTAGTTGACGCTGGACCCGGCCAGACCGTCGCCGTGGGCGACCTCGATCGCGGCGACCCCGGCGGCGTCGAGTGCCGCGGCGATCACCCGGACCTGGTCGACGGTGTAGCGGTGCGCGATGGCGTGCATGCCGTCGCGCAACGTCACGTCCTGGATGTACAGCTGGGTCACCGCTGCCTCCCGCCATCGGCCGCCGCGGGCCGCACCGTGTTCCGCGCGCTCACCCGGCAACCACCTTCCGCAGGGCGACCAGCCGCTGCGCGGTACGCAGCGCGGCCGAGGTCATGATGTCCAGGTTCCCGGCGTACGCGGGCAGGTAGTGACCGGCGCCGGAAACCTCCAGGAAGACCGCGACCTGCAACCCGGTGAGGTGCCGTCCCAGCGACGGCACGTAGGTGTCGACCCGGTCGAACTGCACGTCCTGCTTGAGCCGGTAGCCGGGCACGTACTCCTGCACGGTGGCCACCATCTCGCCGACGGAGGCGGCGATGGCGTCCCGGTCGGCGTCCGGATCCGGACAGAGACAGTAGACGGTGTCGCGCATCAGCAACGGCGGGTCGGCCGGGTTGAGCACGATGATCGCCTTGCCCCGGTCGGCACCGCCGACCACCTCGATCGCCCGGGCCGTGGTCTCGGTGAACTCGTCGATGTTGGCGCGGGTGCCGGGGCCCGCCGACCGCGAGGCGATCGAGGCGACGATCTCCCCGTACGCCACCGGCGTCACCCGCCGCACCGCAGCGACGATCGGCACGGTCGCCTGCCCACCGCAGGTGACCATGTTGAGGTTGGTCTCGCCGAGGTGTTCCTCCAGGTTGACCGGTGGCACGACGTACGGGCCGATCGCCGCCGGGGTCAGGTCGATCACGGTCCGCCCGTGGGCCCGCAACACCGCGTCGTTGTGCCGGTGCGCGCCCGCCGAGGTGGCGTCGAAGACCAGTTCCACGTCGGCGAACTCGGGCATCGCGACCAGGCCCGCCACCCCGTCGGCCGTGGTCGCCACACCGAGCCGTCGGGCCCGCGCCAAGCCGTCGGAGTCGGGATCGATACCGGCCATCGCCACCATCCGCAGCGAATCCGACAGCCGCAGTACCTTGATCATCAGATCGGTGCCGATGTTGCCCGACCCGATCACCGCCACACCCGTCGTCACGCCGCTCGGCTTCCTTTCGTTCGCGACTGCGGGGCTCCGCTGCGCTGCACTCCTCGCGCTCACCGAGCCCACCCTTCGTTCGCGACTGCGGGGCTCCGCTGCGCTGCACTCCTCGCGCTCACTGAGCCCTCCGGGTGAAGCAGGTCCGCACCGAGCCGAGACCGGAGATCCGGGCCTCGTAGGCCGCGCCGGGGGTCACCGCCACCATCGGCCCCAGCGCGCCGGAGAGCACCACGTCACCGGCGCGCAACGGGTCGCCGGCGCGGGCCATGGTGCCGGCCAGCCAGGCCAGCGCGTGCAACGGATTGCCCAGGCAGGCCGCGCCGGCCCCGACCGACACCGGCTCACCGGCGTGTTCGAGGACCATCCCGCACAGCCGCAGGTCGACCTCGGCCGGTCGGCGGGGCGTGGTGCCGAGCACGAACAGCCCGCTGGAGGCGTTGTCCGCCACCGTGTCCACGATGGAGATGTCCCAACCGGCGACCCGCGAGTCCACGATCTCGATGGCCGGCAGCAGGTGGTCGACGGCGCGCAACACGTCCACGGTGGTGACCCGCTCGTCGGGCAGGTCGGCGCCGAGCACGAAGGCGACCTCCGCCTCCACCCGGGGTTGCAGCAGGCGTTCGATCGCCACCTCGACGCCGTCGGGCACCGCCATCGCGTCGGTGAGCACCCCGAAGTCCGGCTCGTACACCCCGAAGCCCTCCTGGACCGCCCGGGAGGTCAACCCGATCTTCGCGCCCACCCGGCGCTGCCCCGCCGCCAACCATTCGCCCACCTGGCGCTGCTGCACCCGGTACGCGGTCTCGACGTCCCCCTCCGGCACCAGCCGCCCACGTACCGGCGGGCACGGCTTTCCGCTCGTGCGGGCCTCGGAAAGCTCCCGGGCCGCCGTCTCGACATCACTGCACCCGATGATTCGCTCGCAACGCTCACTCATGACGCCACTCCGCTTCGCTGCGTACCGTCATGAGGCACAACCACACTGCACCCGATGATTCGCTCGCAACGCTCACTCATGACATCTCCACACAGACGTTCGTCAGCTCCGAGTAGAAATCCAGCGAGTGCACGCCACCCTCCCGACCGATACCGGAGGCCTTCACCCCACCGAACGGGGTGCGCAGGTCACGCAGGAACCAGGTGTTGACCCAGACGATGCCGGCGTCGAGTCGGGCACCGGCCCGGTGCGCGCGACCCACGTCACGGGTCCAGACCGTCGCCGCCAGGCCGTACTCGGTGCCGTTGGCCAGGGTGTACGCCTCGTCCTCGTCGTCGAAGGGCGCGACGTGCACCACCGGTCCGAAGATCTCCTCACGGTTGGTGCGGGCGTCCGGGCCGAGCCCGGTCAGCACCGTCGGCTGCACGTACGCGCCACCGTCGCGGGCGTCGTCGAACCGGGGCACTCCCCCGCCGGTGAGGAACCGCGCACCCTCGTCGCGTGCCAGGTCGTAGTACCCGAGCACCTTGTCCCGGTGACCGTGCGAGATCAGCGGCATGTTCACCGTCGCCTCGTCGGCCGGCCAGCCGTACGCCAGCTCGGCGGCCCGCTCGGCGAGCCGCGCGGTGAACTCCTCGAACACCGGCCGCTGCACGTAGATGCGTTCGGTGCAGAGGCAGACCTGCCCACCGTTGGTGAAGCTCGACCGCACCGAACCGGCCACCGCCGCGTCCAGATCCGCGTCGGCGAAGACCAGCCCGGCGTTCTTGCCGCCCAACTCGAAACTGACCGCCTTCACCCCGTCCGCGGCGGCCCGCATGATGGCACCGCCGGTGGCCGACTCGCCGGTGAAGGTGATCGCGTCGACGCCCGGATGGCGGGTGAGGAACTCTCCGGCCGAGCCGGGCCCGAAGCCGTGCACCAGGTTGAACACGCCGTCCGGCACCCCGGCCGCCGCCATCACCTCGGCGAGCAGCGTGGCCGACGCGGGTGTCTCCTCGCTCGGCTTGACCACCACCGCGTTACCGCAGGCCAGCGCGGGGGCGACCTTCCAGGTGAGCAGCAGCAGCGGCAGGTTCCACGGTACGACCACCGCGACCACCCCGACCGGCTTGCGCACCGCGTAGTTGAGCGCCCGACCACCGGTCGGCGTGACCGTGGTGAACGACTCGGTCGGCGCGGTCGCCACGATCTCCGCGAAGGCCCGGAAGTTGGCCGCGCCACGCGGGATGTCCAGGGTACGAGCCTGCGAGATGGACTTGCCGGTATCGGCCACCTCGGCCGCCACCAGGTCGTCGAAGCGGCGTTCCAACTCGTCGGCGATCCGGCGCAGCACCTCGGCGCGTTCCCGCTCCCCGGCCCGACCCCACGGGCCACGCAGCGCCGTCCGGGCCGCCGCCACCGCGTCGTCCACCGTGGCACGGCCCGCCTCGACCGCCTCGAAGACCGGTTCACCGGTCACCGGGCTGCGCTTGACGAACCTGGTCCCGGTGTCGACGAACTCACCGCCGACGAAGTTGCGCAGCAGACCGGGGTCGCCCGGTGCCCGCCCGGCCATCAGTCGGGGATCCCAGAGCGTCATCCGCGCCTCCGGAACCCGAGTGCCACCGCCGCACCGGCCGCCGCCACCAGCCCGGCCGCCACCAGGCCCACCACCTGGTACTGCCGGCGGACCCGACGCCGCACCTGCGCGTACGGGACGGTGGAGAAGGACACCAGTTCGTACTGGGAGACGTACCGGCCGGGCAGGGCACGCTCCAACGCGTGCTCGACGCGTTTGCGGGCCCGGAAGACCGGCGAGGCGACCTTGTCGCGCATCTCCACGAAGTTGGTGAGCGCCATCAGGGCGATCGCCTCGGCGTTGTCCTGCCGGCGGTGCTGGAACAACGGCAGCGCCAACGACCAGTCCTCGGCGCACTCGTCGAGGCAGCGGTCCAGCTCGACCACGTCCTCGAAGGCACAGTTCGCGCCCTGACCGTAGAACGGCACGATGGCGTGCGCCGCGTCGCCGAGCAGGGCGACCCGCCCGTCGACCTGCCACGGGTCGCACCGCACCGTGCCGAGCACCCCGACCGGGTTGTGCTGGTAGTCGTCGACCAGGTTCGGCGCGATCGGCGGCAGATCCGGATAGTGCTGCGCGAAATGCCGCTCGATCGCCGCCGCGCTGCCCAGCGAGGCGAAGCTGGCGGTGCCGTGGGTGGGCCAGAACAGGGTGCAGGTGAACGAGCGGTCCGGGTTGGGCAGCGCGATCATCATCGAGGTGCCGCGCGGCCAGATGTGCAGGGCACCCGGGTCCAGGGCGAAGTCACCGCCCAGCGGCGGGATGGTCAGTTCCTTGTAGCCGTAGTCGAGGAGGTCGAGGCTCTCGGTCACCAGGTCGTGGGCGAGCAGTTGCCCGCGTACTGCCGAACCGGCGCCGTCGGTGCCGAGCACCACGCCCGCCTGCGCGCTCACCGCGCCCTGGGGTGTCTCGAAGGTCATCGTCCCGGTCGCCGGATCGAGCCCGACCAGCCGGTGGTCGAAGGCGATCCGCACCCCGGGCAGCTTGGCGGCGGCCTCCAGCAGGGCGTTGTTCAACGCGCCACGACTGATCGAGTTGATGGCCAGATCACCGGAGACGCTGTACGGCTGGAAGCCGGGAGCCCCGTTCACCGGGTGGATCATCCGGCCCCGCATCGGCAGCGCGTCCGCCATCACCTGCTCGGCGAGTCCGATCCGACGCAGCGCGTCGAGCCCCCGCTCGGAGAGCGCCAGGTTGATCGAGCGTCCCCGCTCGGGTGTCCCGCCACGCGGGTCCGGACGCCGCTCGTAGAGCGCCACCGGATGACCCCGGCGGGCCAGGAAGCAGGCGAGCAGGCAGCCGGCCAGACCAGCGCCCACCACCGCGATCTCGTCGCGTTCCCCGGTCACCTGGACACCTCCGAGACCGTCGCGGCCAGCGCGTCGGCGACCCGCCAGCAGTCGTGGTACGTCGAGTACAGCGGCACCGGGGCGAATCGGATCACATCCGGTTCCCGGGCGTCGGCGATCACCCCGTGCTCGTGGCGCAGGCGGGTGGTCAGCTCGGCGGCACTGCCCTCGCCGAGGCGTACCGAGAGTTGGCATCCGCGGCGGCGCGGCTCACGTGGCGTGATCACGGTGAGCGGCCGGTTGGCGGTGACCTCGTCCAGCAGCCGCTCCAGGTAGCCGGTGAGCCGCAGGCTGCGCGCCCGCAGCGCCGACATGCCGACCGAGTCGAACAGCTCAAGCGACGTACGGACCGGCCCCATCGCGAAGATCGGTGGGTTGGAGATCTGCCATGCCTCGACGGTGGCCGGTGGCCGGCTGACCGGCGTCATCTCGAACCGGGTGTCCGCCGCGGTGCTCCACCAGCCCTCGAAACGGGGCAGCGTCGGATTCCCGTGGTGCCGTTCGTGCACGAAGACACCGGCCAGCGCACCGGGCCCGGAGTTCAGGTACTTGTACGAGCACCAGGCGGCGAAGTCGACGTCCCAGTCGTGCAGCGACAGCGGCACGTTCCCCGCCGCGTGCGCCAGATCCCACCCGACGACCGCCCCGGCAGCCCGGCCGGCGGCGGTGATCGCCGGGATGTCCATCAGCTCGCCGGTGAGATAGTTGACCCCGCCGAGCAGGACCAACGCCACGGTGTGTCCCTCGGCCGCCAGGTAGCCGGTGACATCCTCGGTCCGCAGGGTGTCCTCACCGGGACGCGGTGCGAGCCGGACGACAGTGGCGTCCGGGTCGAGGCCGTGGAACCGCGCCTGGCTGCGCACCGCGTAGCTGTCCGAGGGGAAGGCGGTGTCCTCGATGACGATCCGGGTCCGCTCGCCCTCCGGCCGGTAGAAGCTGACCATCAGCAGGTGCAGGTTGACCGTCAGCGAGTTCATCACCACGGTCTCCGTGGGCAGGGCGCCGACCAGTCGGGCGGCCGGGGCCGTCAACAACTCGTGGTACGGCAGCCAGGGCCGCTTCGCCGCCAGATGCCCTTCCACGCCGAGTCGGCTCCAGGCGTCCAGGTCGGCCAGGAGTTCGTCGCGGGTGGCCCGCGGTTGCAGGCCGAGGGAGTTGCCCGCCAGGTACGCGGACTCCGGGTAGCGGCCCCCGTCGGCGGGCGGCACGTGGAACAGGTGCCGGTGCCCCGGCTCCGCCGCGTCGAGCCGGAGCGCCTCGGCCTCATCGAGACCCGGCGCGGCCTGGTCCGCCTGCCCGTTCACCATCTTCGTCACGCCTGCCTCACATCGCCGTCCGGGCCGACCACAGTTCCGGGAAGACCACCCGGGCCATGCTGCGTTGCAGCCACGCCAGCCCGGCGGAACCGCCGCTGCCGACCTTGGCGCCCATGGTCCGCTGCACGGCCTTGATGTGGTGGTGCCGCCAGTCACCGAACTGCTCGGCCACCTCGGTCAGCGCCTCGCCGAGCAGCCGCAGGTGGTTCTCCGGGCCGGTGTCCGCGTAGATCCGCACCCAGGCCGCCTCGACGGCCGGATGCGCCTCGTGTTCGGTGGCCACGTCCCGCTCCAGCAGTTCCGCGGGCAACTCGTGACCGTGCCGGGCGAGCAGGGCGACCACCTCGTCCCAGACGCTCGGGGTGGCCAGGGTGTCGGTGAGTTCGGCGTACACCTCGGTCTGCCGACGGAACGGGCGGATCAGCGCCGGGTCCCGGAGCCCGAGCAGGAACTCGAGGTGGCGGTACATCGCCGACTGGAAGCCGGAGCCCTCGCCGAGCAGGTTGCGGAAGCGGTTGAAGTCGGCCGGGGTCATCCAGCGCAGGCCCCGCCAGGCCGCGTTGAGCCCTTCCAGGTGCAGCGCGGCGCGGCGCAGCGGGGCCAACGCCTCCCACACCCGGTCGGCGCGCAACAGCCGGGAGGTCTCCCGAAGTTCGTGACAGGTCAGGCCGAAGTACAGCTCCATGATCTGGCTGACCATCAGGAAGGACATCTCACCCGGGTCGCCACTCAACGGCTGCTGCAACTGATGCAGCGTGCTGGCCTGCACGTACGCGTCGTAGGGCACCCGTTCGGCGAAGTCGAGGGTGGGTTCGCCACCGTTGCGCGCGGCGCGGGCCACGCGCTGCCGTGCGGTGACCGGACGCACCTCCGTCCGGGTCGCCGGGCGCAGTTCCGTCTGCTCCATGCGTCCGCTCCTTCCGGGTCGCCCGTCCAGTCATGATCTCCCGCGCGGTTGATCCGATGGAATGCCTGTTCAACGGCGCTTCCCACGGTTCACTTCTAGAACGGAAGGTGCTCGCCGGGAATCACCTGTCGGACGTAAGGTCACGGCATGGACGAGATGGACTGGGCCCTGCTCCGCGAGTTGCAGGCCGACGCACGGTTGTCGTTCAGCGAGCTGTCCCGGCGGGTGCACCTGTCGCCGCCCGCGGTCGCCGAGCGGGTGCGGCGGCTGGAGGAGACCGGCGTGATCAGCGGGTACCACGCTCACGTCGACCTGACCCGGGCCGGGCGCACGGTGGTCGCGCTGATCCGGATGTCCTGCTATGGCGCCCGCTGCATCCTGCACGACCCCGAGGTGCCCCGGTGGCCGGAGATCCTGGAGATCCACCGGATCACCGGCGACGCGTGCAGCGTGCTGAAGGTCGCGGCCGGTTCGATCGGGGACTTCGAGGCGGTCATCGACCGACTCGCCCCGTACGGGCAGCCGTCGAGCACCATGGTGCTCTCCACCCCACTCGGCTGGCAGCCCGTCGCCCCGCTGCCCGGCACCGGCGGTTAGCCGCCGGAGCAGGGGGGAAAGCACGCGGGTCGCCCCAGCAGGACCGGTGCGCCGGTGCCGGGAGGGAGGATCATGCGGGGTCTGCGACAGTACGGAGGGGTCCATCGTGCCCTGGCGGCGTTCGCCCTGATCGCGGCGTTCGCGCTGGCCGGGGTGACGCTCCTGCCCGGTGCCGCCCGCGCGGGTGAGAACGTCTTCGTCGAGGTGACGCCGAACAGCGTCCAGGCCGGTTCCCGGGTACACATCCGGGCCAGCTGCGACAACGCCAACGACCGCCAGGCCGAGGTGACCTCGGACGCGTTCGACCGGGTGTTCCTCCGGCCGGACAACGGTTTCCTCACCGGGTCGGTCACCGTGCCCGGCAACAAGGCCGCCGGTGACTATCCGGTGCACCTGCGCTGTGACAACGACCGGACGGCCAGCACCACGCTGACCGTACTCAACATGGATCAGCCGACCAAGGGACCGGCGACCGGTGGCGGTGGCACCGCCGACCGGGGCACCGGATCGATGCTGCTGCTGGGCGGCGTCGCCACGGTGACCGGGGCGGTGGTCTTCGGGCTGCTGAGCAGTCGACGCCGGGCCGGTTCCTGACCCACCGTCGCCATGCCCGGCTTCCGCGTACCCGCGCCGGAACCAGGCCCCGGTCCGCGCCGCACCGCCACCCGTCCCAGCCGGCGTGCCTGGCGGCGGGTGGTCGCGGCGGCGGGCCGGTTCGCCCGGGTCGCCACGCAGGTGGGCTCGGCCAGCATCCCCACGCCCGATCCCACGGCCGCACCGCTACCGCCCAGGCCCCGCCGGGCCCGGGTGGTGGGGCCCCGACGCCTCGGCCGATCCGGTCCGGGACTGCCGGTCGTGGTGATCGGCTCGCTGATGCTGCTGATCATCACGATGCTCGGCGTCGAGCGACTGACCGGGCTGAGCCTGCTACCGGACCGCTTCATCGCCGGACTCGCGCCGCCGCCCAAGGAGTTCCCGGTGCTGGCGGCGAGCGAGCCGGTCGGCATCGAGATCAACACGATCGACCTGGCCGCCCCGGTGCACAACGTGGGCATCGCCGCCGACGGCAGCATCGCCGCGCCGCCCGCCGAACGGGCCCAGGAGGCCGGCTGGTACGACCAGGGGCCCACCCCCGGCCAGTACGGCCCGGCCGTCATCGTCGGCCACGTCGACACCACCACCGGCCCGGCCGTCTTCCATCAGCTGTCGAAGCTGCGGGCCGGTGACCGGGTCGAGGTAGCCCGCTCCGACGGCTCGGTGGCGGTCTTCGAGGTCGACCGGGTCGACCGGTACGACAAGGAGCAGTTGCCGACGGACGAGGTGTTCGGCGACTTCAGCCGCCCGCAACTGCGGTTGATCACCTGCGGCGGGCGCTGGGTCGGCGGGGAGACCGGGTACGCGGACAACGTCGTGGTGTTCGCTTCTCTGGTCGAGGCTCGGTGAGTTTGTGGTTGCTGTGTGGGGTGGAGGATCTTGATTGAGGCTCCCGTGGCAGGGAGTGAGCGTTCGCTGGGTCAGGCGGCTTCGGGTTCGCGGAGGTCCAGCCAGTCGGCCCAGCGCGGGTCGGGCGCGCGGTGACCGAGCACCCGCCAGGCGATCCCTTTGGGGGCGGTGGGCAACGAGTGCAGTCGCCAGCCCAACTCGGCCGGGGTCTTGTCGCCTTTGGTGTGGTTGCACCTGGCGCAGGCGGCGACCACGTTCTCCCAGGCGTGCCGGCCGCCCCGACTACGGGGGAAGACGTGGTCGATGGTCTCCGCCGGGCCCCGGCAGTAGGCGCAACGCCAGCCGTCCCGGGCGAAGATGGCCCGACGGGACAACCCCACGTGGGTGCGGTACGGCACCCGGACGAAACGGGTGAGCCGGACGACCGAGGGCACCGGCAGCGCGCTGCGGGCGCTGTGCAGGATGCCATCGCCGTCGGCCACACAGACCGCTTTGGCGGAGAGCACGAGAATCGCGGCACGACGTACTGACACGACACACAGCGGCTCGTAGGTGGCGTTGAGGACCAGCGCGCCGGAGCCCACCGTGGGTCGTATGTCAGGCATCGCGTCACCCTCCCGGTCAAGCGGCTACCACTTGCCACCGCCGACCGGTGCCGGGCGCAGCCCTACACCACGTCGACGCCGGCCGGATCACCGACGTCCGCTGCGCCAATCGTCCCTGATCGGACCCGCGAATGCACGCACTAATCCTGGGTACCCCCGCCGCTTTCCCCCGCTCACGCCTCGACCGGGCCAGGTGGCGCCGGTCGGTGGGTCGACGGTGAGCCCGCCGACCGGCTGCGGTACGAAATCAGGGTGACCGTCAGCAGCCTCAGCCCGACCCTCGCCGCGTCCAGTCCGGCGACCGACGACCAGCCCAGCCCGGAGTGCCTGGACGAGATTCTTTGCAAGATCGTCTACAGGTGGACGGACTCGGTGTGGTTCGCCGAGGGCAGCTTCTGGATCCTCGTCAAGCCACTGCGGATCGTCCTGATCGTGCTGCTCGCATTGGTCGCCCGGTGGCTGGTGCACCGCACGATCCGGCGGCTGGTCCGCACCACCAGCGACGCCGGTGTGCCGACCATGCTCCGCCCACTGCGTGAGCGCATCCCGACCGCCGCCGACTCCGGTGGCTTCGTCCCGGAGCGTCGTCGACAGCGCGCCGAGGCGATCGGTTCGGTACTCCGCAGCCTGAGCACCGCGTTCATCTTCGGCATCGCCGTGCTGATGGTGCTCAAGGAGTTCAGCTTCGACCTGGCGCCGCTGCTGGCCAGCGCCGGCATCGCCGGTGTGGCCCTCGGCTTCGGCGCGCAGAGCCTGGTCAAGGACCTGATCGCGGGGCTGTTCATGCTGATCGAGGATCAGTACGGAGTGGGCGACAACGTCGATCTCGGCGAGGCGACCGGCGTGGTGGAGGCGGTCGGCCTACGGGTCACCACCGTCCGGGACGGGCGGGGAGTGCTCTGGTACCTCCGCAACGGCGAGATCGTGCGGGTGGGCAACAAGAGCCAGGGATGGGCGCTGGTGGTGGTCGACCTGCCGATCGGTTTCGCCGGCACCGAGGAGGCGATGGCCGTGCTGCGTACCGCCGCCGCCTCGGTTGCGGTCGACCCGGAGCTGACGCCGTCGATCGTCGAACCACCGGAGGTGCTCGGCGTCGAGCAGATCACGGTGGAGGGCACGGTGATCCGGACCGTGGTGAAGACCACCGCCGACGGCCAGTCCGCCGTGGGCCGGGAACTGCGCCGCCGGTTGGCCGAGGCGCTGGAGAACTCCGGCATCACGGCGAGGATCGCGGCGGGCCGCCTCCCTGCCGGCCTACCTACTCGCGCGGATGAGGAGACCGGTCAGGGCGGTGCCACCTGAGCCGACCGGCAGGGGTCGCGGCTGAGCGGCCCCTCGGGTATCGTCCGTTCGTTCAGTCGGAGATGCGACCAACCAACCGTTCGCCCTAGCCAGTTGTCAGACGATCGGGCAGAATCCGGTGCACGCGCTTACCGAGCGGTGTCACGTCCTCGCTGATCCGCAGACCTGACGATGGTCCCGGGCCGCCATCACGAGTGGCAGACACCGGGACGATGGAGGCGATGGTGTCCGACGAGCGACCTTCTCCGGAAGGGCCGGCCACCTTCCGGGAGGTCTTCGCCCAGCGTGAGTACCGCGCGGTTTTCGCGGCCAGCACGCTGACCTGGGTCGGCGACTACGTCGCCAAAGCGGCGGTCACCCTCCTGATCTACCGGGAGACCGAGTCGGTCGCGCTGTCGGCCGCTGCCTTCGCGGTCAGCTACCTGCCCTGGTTGGTCGGTGGCCCGCTGCTGGCCACCATCGCCGAACGGCACCCGTTCCGACGGGTGATGGTCGTCTGCGACCTGCTCCGGATGGTGCTGATGCTGCTCGTCGCCATCCCCGGGGCTCCGGTGCCGGTGATCCTGGCGTTGCTGTTCGCCACCACGCTGGCCAATCCACCGAGCCAGGCCGCCCGGTCGGCGCTGCTGCCGCTGATCCTGCCCGGCGACCGGCTCGTCGTCGGGCTGTCCGTCAACGCCAGCGTGGGGCAGGCCGCCCAGGTGGTCGGCTACCTCCTCGGTGCCGCCGTCGCGACGGTCAACCCCACCGCCGCGCTGCTGATGAACGCGGGCGCCTTCGGACTGTCGGCCGTGATCGTCCGGCTCGGGGTGCGCGACCGGCCTCCGGCGATGACCGGTGAGCACCGTAGTCACCTGCTCCGGGAGACCGCAGCCGGCTTCAGCATGGTTTTCCGGACCCCGGTGCTGCGAGCGATCGCCGTCCTGGTCTTCAGCGCCATGCTCTTCTCCATCGTGCCCGAGGGGCTGGCCGCCGCCTGGGCCAACGAACATGCCGACGAAAGCATGAACCCCGGGCTCGCACAGGCTGTGATCATGGCGGCCACCCCGGTCGGCTTCATCCTCGGCGGGCTGATCATCGGCCGGGCCGTCGCGCCGGCCCGCCGACTGCTCCTGCTCCGACCGTTGGCCGTGATCGCGCCGATGGCACTGGTGCCCGCCCTGTTCGACCCGCCGCCGGTGGTGGTGGCGCTGCTCGCCGCCGTCTGTGGCTTCGCGGTCGCCGGGCTGCTCCCGATGGCCAACGGGCTCTTCGTCCAGGCCCTCCCCGACGGCTTCCGGGCCCGGGCGTTCGGTGTCATGGCGACCGGCGTGCAGGTCATCCAGGGTGCCGCCGTACTGGTCACCGGATTGCTCGCCGAGCGCTTCCCACTGCCGATCGTGGTCGGGGTGTGGAGCGCCGCCGGGGTGGTGCTGATGTCGATCGTCGCGCTGCGCTGGCCCGACCAGCAGACCGTGGCCGCCTCCATCGACGCCGCCCGTGCCGCGTCCGGCGGAGCCGACGAGCCGGTCGCCCACGGCGGGTCGACCGGTCCGACCTCCTCCGACGATCCCGGCCCGGGGCACATGGGCCCGGAACGAGCCCGCCAGGTGGTGACCTGAACCACCCCGTTCACCCGCTACCGAGCGGGCGAGGGCCGGTGCGCGCCTGGCAGGATGGAACGGTGAATCCAGCAGGTGAGTCCGACGGCCACGGCAAGGCGGTCACGTTCTTCGACGCCGTCGGCGGCGAGCCCACGTTCCGCAAGCTGGTCGAGGAGTTCTACGCGGGCATCGCCGCCGATCCGCTGCTGCGCCCGATGTACCCGGAGGAGGATCTGGGCCCGGCAGCCGACCGGATGCGGCTCTTCCTCATGCAGTACTGGGGTGGTCCGAACACCTACTCGGCACAACGAGGCCATCCCCGACTGCGGATGCGCCATGCCCCGTTCCGGATCGGCGCCGCCGAGCGGGACGCCTGGCTGCGGCACATGCGCCGCGCGGTCGACAGCATCGACCTGCCTCCGGCGCTCGCCACCGAGCTGTGGAACTACCTCGAACGGGCGGCGTACTTCATGGTGAACGACATGGCGGACCCGACGGCCCACGGCTGACGTCCATGCCCCGCCACCGGGCGGGGTGGTCGCCGGTCAGAGCAGGGCGCCCTCGTCGTGCAGCCAGTCCACGAAGCTGGTGGCCACGGCGGCACCACAGTCGAGCAACTCGACCAGGAGTGCGTCGTGGGCACCGGCGGCGAGCGGAACCTGCAACTCGGCGTAGATCGGCAGTTGACCACGCTCGGTGGCGTCACCCACGTACGCCTTGCAGAAGCGTCGCGTGTGGTTCCACTCGTTGACCACCCGATAGGCACGATCCGCCCAGTCCGGTGGCACCGTCGCGTGTGGCCGGACCCGCAGCACGAGGATCTCGTCCTCCGGCCCCTCCAGGGTGACCAGCACCGCGTGCCGTTCCCACATGGCCAACAGGTTGCCGTCTCCGTCAGCCAGATAACGCACGTCGAGCAGGTCCAGCGCGTCGCAGATGCGGCGCAGGGTGACCTGTTCGACTGTGGCCGGCATGTCGGCGATCACCGGGCGCTCCGCGGCCGGGCAGTCGTCACCCGGTTGGCGGGGCGCCGGAGGACCGACTCGGACCGAACCTTCCACCATGATCCTGCTTCGAGTTTCCGGGTCGCCGCCACCGGCGGGACCTGGACGCCATGACCACCACGGCATCGCTCGCGCACCTCACTCCCCAGCGGATCCGGTCGCCTACAGTGGGTGGATCCGAGGATGGACGGTACCCGGACAGCCGGAACGAAGCACCCCCCCAACGCCAGCCCCAGGCCGGAAGGATGAGCCGAGGTCATCCGTTCGCATGAGCCGCAGACGATCGTATGACCAAATCCGTGGCCTTCTGCGACCAAATGGCTCCGTACGGTCCCACCAGTCCGACCCATCGGCCAGCCGTACGTACCTGCACGCCGTCACTGTCCGGCGAATCCCCGGACGGACCGAGGAAACCCATGCGAACCAGACCCTGCACCATTCGCTGGGTCACCTCCACCGGACGGTCAGGCTCGTCGTCGGGAGTGACCACCACCGCCACGTGGTCCAGCAGGGCGTCGCGCAGCATCCGCTGCCCCACCGCCCGACCGCCGACGCCGTGCTCGGCCGCCTCGCGCAGCGTCCCCGCCGCCGCCTCGGCCAACCGGCGCAGTTCCCCGCCCGGCAGCGTCTCGACCCGGCGGCTGGTGGCCGGCGGCAGCGCCCACCGCCACTGCGCGTCGCGGCGGGCCGGCAGATCCGCACGGCCGGCCGCGAACTCGGCGAGCAACTGCCCGGCGGCGACGGTGACGTCACCGGCGCCCGCGCCGGCCACCGTCCGCACGGCCAGCACCCCCCACGGCAGCCGCGCCCAGAGGGCGGTACGCGCGTCGACGGCGGCCGGCCGTAGTCGAACCAGGGCGGCGCGCTCCAAGCGGACGAGCCGGGCCAGGAACGCCCCCGCGTCGGCGATGTCGACGATGCCGTGGCGGGCACTCACGGTGTGCCGTCCTGGACGGCGTAGCCGAGCAGGAACGTCCGTTCCAGCTCGGTGAGCCGCCGAGGCACCTGCCGCACCAGGTCGAACGGCACCAGCACCGAACGCGCCCGACTGATGAGCAGGTCATCGTCGTACATCTCGTAGCCGACGGTGAAGGAGCCGGCACGCAACTGCTCCACCCACAGTTCGATCCGCACGGTGGGTGCGGTCTCGACGGTGGCCCGGTCGAGGGCGTAGCTCACCGGGCGCAGGTAGTCGACCTCGTGCCGGCGGATCACCACGCCGGCGGCGAACGACTCGACGCCGTACGCCCGGGCACCGACGAACATCAACGCCACCCGCGCCTCCTCGTAGAGAGTGAGGAAGCGGGCGTTGTTGACGTGGCCGTACGCGTCCAGGTCGGACCAGCGCAGCGTGCAGTGGTAGACGAACCGGTCAGCCACGACAGACCAGCCCGGTCAGTCGCGGGTCAGCTTGCGGTACGTCACCCGGTGCGGGCGAGCCGCCTCAGCGCCCAGGCGGTCGACCTTGTTCTTCTCGTACGACTCGAAGTTGCCCTCGAACCAGAACCACTTCGCCGGGTTCTCCTCGTCGCCCTCCCAGGCCAGGATGTGCGTGGCGACCCGGTCCAGGAACATCCGGTCGTGGGAGATGACCACGGCGCAGCCGGGGAACTCCAGCAACGCGTTCTCCAGGCTGGAGAGCGTCTCCACGTCCAGGTCGTTGGTCGGCTCGTCGAGCAGGATGACGTTGCCGCCGATCTTCAGGGTCAGCGCCAGGTTGAGCCGGTTGCGCTCGCCGCCGGAGAGGACCTTGGTCGGCTTCTGCTGGTCGGGCCCCTTGAAGCCGAACGCCGCGATGTACGCCCGCGACGGCATCTCGACCTTGCCCACCATGAGGTGGTCCAACCCGTCGGAGACGACCTCCCAGACGGTCTTGTCGCCGTCGAGGCCCTGCCGGTTCTGGTCGACGTAGGACAGCGACACCGTCTCGCCGATCCGCACCGTGCCGCTCGTCGGCTTCTCCAGCCCGACGATGGTCTTGAACAGGGTGGTCTTGCCGACGCCGTTCGGGCCGATGATGCCGACGATGCCGTTGCGCGGCAGCGAGAAGGAGAGGTTGTCGATCAGCAGCCGGTCACCGAAGCCCTTGCTGAGGTTCTGCGCCTCGATGACGGTGTTGCCCAGCCGGGGGCCCGGCGGGATCTGGATCTCCTCGAAGTCCAGCTTGCGGGTCTTCTCCGCCTCGGCGGCCATCTCGTCGTACCGGTCCAGACGGGCCTTGGACTTGGTCTGGCGAGCCTTGGCGTTGGAGCGCACCCACTCCAGTTCGTCGGCCAGGCGCTTCTTCATCTTGGCGTCGCGGCGACCCTCGACGGCCAACCGGGCGGCCTTCTTCTCCAGGTAGGTCGAGTAGTTGCCCTCGTACGGGTAGGCCCGGCCACGGTCCAGCTCCAGGATCCAGTTGGCCACGTTGTCCAGGAAGTAGCGGTCGTGGGTGATGGCGACGACGGTGCCGGCGTACTTGGCCAGGTGCTGCTCCAGCCACTGCACGCTCTCCGCGTCGAGGTGGTTGGTGGGCTCGTCGAGCAGCAGCAGGTCCGGGGCCTCCAGCAGCAGCTTGCACAGCGCGACCCGGCGACGCTCACCCCCGGAGAGCTGGGTGACTTCGGCGTCCGGCGGCGGGCAGCGCAGCGCGTCCATGGCGAGTTCGAGCTTGGAGTCGATGTCCCACGCGTCGGCGTGGTCGAGTTCCTCCTGGAGCCGACCCATCTCCTCCATCAGCTCGTCGGAGTAGTCGGTGGCCATCTGCTCGGCGATCTTGTTGAACCGCTCCAGCTTGGCCTTGGTCTCCGCGACCGCTTCCTCGACGTTGCCGAGCACGGTCTTGGCGTCGTTGAGCGGCGGTTCCTGGGCGAGCATCCCCACCGTGAAGCCGGGCATCAGCCGGGCCTCGCCGTTGCTCGGCTGATCCCAACCAGCCATGATCTTGAGAAGGCTGGACTTACCCGCACCGTTCGGACCGACCACACCGATCTTGGCGCCCGGCAGGAAGTTCAGCGTCACGTTGTCGAGCACGACCTTGTCGCCGTGCGCCTTACGCGCCTTGTCCAGGACGTAGATGAACTGGGCCACGGTGCGAGCTCCTCCGTCGCTGTCGATCGCCGATTCGCGTGGTGCGGGCGCGGGCCAGGATGCCCTCCGCCGCCGTCGGCCGATATCCGGCCGCGCGCACGCCGTTGTCAATCCTGACAGGTACGTCACGCAGCGCCCACATCGCCCCGCCAGCAGGAGGTACGCCGACCCTCGGAGTCCGCCCCGACGGCCCGCTGGGCCGGTTGAGCTGTCACCATGATCACGGCAGGGTTCGCCGAGTTCGAGACGGGTAGGTGAGTCCGGCACAGGGGAACAGACGCCGCAGCTACGCTCAGTACGCTCATCGCGGTGGACCCGTCAGCACCCGGAGGTGGCCGATCGTGACCGTCCGTAGCTCCTTTGTCGTAGTGGCGAACCGACTGCCGGTCGACGAGGTGAGCACACCCGAA
Organism: Micromonospora sp. DT48; assembly: GCF_049844495.1. Classification (NCBI taxonomy): domain Bacteria; kingdom Bacillati; phylum Actinomycetota; class Actinomycetes; order Micromonosporales; family Micromonosporaceae; genus Micromonospora; species Micromonospora sp. DT48. Next base: position 115,456 of record NZ_JBNCLE010000016.1, on the reverse strand, counting down.
GGGCGGCAGTGGCGGCGCAGCCCCGGCGGGCTGGTCACCGCGCTGCACCCCGTCCTCGCCGAGCACCAGGGCACCTGGGTCGGTTGGGCAGGCGGCACCGGCGCGGCCCCCGACCCGTTCGACCTGGAGGGCATCCGCCTGCACCCGGTGCCGTTGAGCGCGGTGGAACTGGAGCGCTACTACGAGGGGCAGTCCAACGCCACGATCTGGCCCTTGTACCACGACGCGGTCGAGACACCCGCCTACAAGCGCCGCTGGCGGGAGGCGTACCGCCTGGTCAACGCCCGGTTCGCGGAGGCCGCCGCGGAGGTCGCCGCCGAGGGGGCCACCGTCTGGGTGCAGGACTACCAGCTGCAACTGGTGCCGGCGATGCTCCGGGAGCTGCGGCCCGACCTGCGGATCGGCTTCTTCCTGCACATCCCGTTCCCGCCGATCGAGTTGTTCATGCAGATGCCGTTCCGCACCGAGATCCTGCGCGGTCTGCTCGGCGCCGACCTGGTCGGGTTCCAGCAGCGGCTCGCCGCGCAGAACTTCGTCCGGCTGGCTCGCCACCTGCTCGGGCTGCGCTACGAGGGCCAGATGATCCAGGTGGACGGCCGCCAGGTCAAGGCCGGTGCGTTCCCCATCTCGATCGACACCAAGGAGATGGAACGGTTGGCCGCCGACCCGGCGATCCAGTCGCGGGCCAAGGAGATCCGCGAGGAGCTGGGCAACCCCCGGACGATCATCCTCGGCGTCGACCGGCTCGACTACACCAAGGGCATCGAACTCCGCCTCAAGGCGTTCCGCGAGTTGCTAGCTGACGGAAAGTTGACAGTGCCGGACGCGGTTATGGTGCAGGTCGCGACGCCGAGCCGCGAACGCGTGGAGCACTACCAGGCACTTCGCGTCAAGGTCGAGCGCGAGGTTGGTCGGATTAATGGCGAATTTGGGCGGGTTGGCGTGCCAGCCGTGCATTATCTGCATCAGTCGTACAGTCGGACCGAACTGGCTGCGATGTACGCCGCCGCCGACGTGATGATGGTTACTCCGCTGCGAGACGGAATGAACCTGGTGGCCAAGGAGTACGTCGCATCGAGGGCGGACCACGGGGGTGCACTCGTACTCAGTGAGTTCGCCGGCGCCGCCACCGAGCTGCGTCAGGCGTTCCTGTGCAACCCGCACGACCCCGACGCGGTCAAGGACGCTCTGCTACGGGCCGTGCACGTGGAGAAGCCGGAGGCTCGTCGCCGTATGCGGACAATGCAACGCCATCTACGCACCCACGACGTGGGGCATTGGGCAAAGTCCTTCCTCACCGAACTAGGTGTGCCCGACATGGAGGCGGCGTGAACGCAGCGTCCACCGGCACCACCACGTCCGTCGCGAACGCGGTGGATCCAGAACTGCGCGCCGCCATCGGGCGCATCGCCCGGGTGCCCCAGCTCCTGGTCGCCTGCGACTACGACGGCACGCTCGCACCGATCGTGGAGGACCCCAGCAAAGCCGTACCGCTGCCGGAGTCGGTGGCTGCCGTCCGGGCCCTGGCGGCGCTGCCGCAGACCACCGTGGCCGTCGTCTCCGGCCGCGCACTGCGGGACCTGGCCGCGCTCTCCCGGCTGCCCAGCGAGGTGCACCTGGTCGGTAGCCACGGCTCCGAGTTCGACATCGGCTTCGTCGAGCGGCTCTCCCCGGAACTGATCGCCGTACGCACGCGGCTGCGGGACGCCCTGCGGGAGATCGCCGCGGCCCACCCCGGCATCCGGCTGGAACGCAAGCCGGCCAGTGTCGCGGTGCACACCCGGGGCGTGGACCCCCAGGTCGCCGCCGCCGCCATCGACGCGGTACGCAGTGGCCCGGCTACCTGGCCGGACGTCACCGTCACGCAGGGCAAAGAGGTCATCGAGCTGTCCGTCGTGGCGACCCACAAGGGCACCGCCGTCGACCAGCTGCGTACCCAGCTCTCCGCCAGCGCGGTGCTCTTCATCGGCGACGACGTCACCGACGAGAACGCTTTCGGCAACCTCCACGGCCCCGACGTCGGCATCAAGATCGGGCCGGGCGAGACCAAGGCCGGTTACCGGGTGGCCGAGCCGATCGAGGCCGCCCGGGCACTCGGGCTGCTGCTGGAGACCCGGCGGCACTGGCTGTTCGGTGAGCGGGCGGTGCCGATCGAGCGCCACTCGATGCTGGCCAACGGCCGGACGGTCGCGCTGCTCACGCCGGACGCCAAGGTAACCTGGCTGTGCAACCCCAAGCCGGACTCGGCAGCCATCTTCGCCGATCTGGTCGGCGGCAGCCCCGCCGGGCATTTCAGCGTGGCACCGGAGCGCGGCGGCATTCCGTTGGGCCAGCGCTACCGGTCGGGCACGATGACCGTGGAGACCCGCTGGTCCGGGCTCACCGTCACCGACTGGCTGGACAAGCCGGACCCCAAGGCAACGCCCGACGGTCCGGCGGTCATCTCCGGTGACTCGACCCTGGTCCGGGTACTGACCGGCACCGGTCGGGTCCGCCTCGAGTTCGTGCCCCGACCGGAGTTCGCGCAGGTCGCCGTACAGCTCCAGCCGGTCGGCGACGGCCTGCTGGTGCTCGGCTCCAACGAGCCGGTCGCGCTCTACTCCCCCGGCGTGGAGTGGGAGGTCGGCAACGACGGCGGGTACGAGACCGCGAAGGCCCTGGTGGACCTCGCCGCGCTCGGCGGCCAGGTGGTGCTGGAGCTGCGCTTCGGTACGCACAGCCTGGAACATCACCGGCTGCCCATCCACGAGCGGCAGGCCGCTGCCGAGCGCCCCTGGAAGGAGTGGGTGGCCTCGCTACGCCTACCCACCACCGCCCGGGACCTGGTCGCCCGCAGCGCGCTGACCCTGCGCGGCCTCTGTCACGAGGCCACCGGCTCGATCCTCGCGGCGGCGACCACCTCGTTGCCGGAGGAACTGGGCGGGGTGCGCAACTGGGACTACCGCTACTGCTGGCTGCGGGACGCCGCCATGACCGCCCGCGCGCTGGTCGACCTGGGCTCGATCGCCGAAGCCGAGGCATTCCTCCGTTGGGTGGACGGCTGCGTGGAGCGCACCGGCGGTCACCCCGAACGGCTGCACCCGCTCTACACCGTCGACGGTTACGAACTGGGCGCCGAGGCGGTCATCGACACCCTGCCCGGCTACGCCGGATCACGCCCGGTACGCGTCGGCAACCTGGCCAACCACCAGCTCCAGCTCGACGTCTTCGGCCCGATCGCCGACCTGATCGCCGCCACCGCCGACGTCCGTGGCTCGGTACGCGCCGAGGAGTGGCGGGTGCTGGAGAACATGGTCGAGGCGGTCCGCCGCCGCTGGCACGAACCGGACCACGGCATCTGGGAAGCCCGTCTGCCACCACGGCACCACGTCTTCTCCAAGGTCATGTGCTGGATGACCGTCGACCGCGCACTGCACGTGGTTCGCCAGCACGGCGGCGAGGACCGGCCGGAATGGGTGGAGTTGCGCGACCGGATCGGCGCCAACGTGCTTGAGTTCGGCTGGCACGAGCACGCCGAGGCGTACAGCGTCGCGTACGGCGACGAGGACATGGACGCCTCGTCGCTGTGGATCGGGATCTCCGGGCTGCTGGCCGGTGACGACCCTCGCTTCCTCTCCACCGTGTTGAAGATCGAGGCGGACCTGCGTAGCGGGCCGGTCGTCTACCGCTACCACTGGGACGACGGCCTGCCCGGCCGCGAGGGCGGGTTCCACATCTGCACGGCGTGGTTGATCGAGGCGTACCTGCGCACCGGTCGGCGGACCGACGCCGAGGAACTGTTCCACCAGATGATCGACACCGCCGGTCCGACCGGGTTGCTGCCCGAGCAGTACGACCCGCTGGCGGAGCGTGGTCTGGGCAACCACCCGCAGGCGTACAGCCACCTCGGGGTAATCCGCTGCGCGCTGCTGCTGGACAACATGCTCAAGCAGTAACGAATGGTCAGATCGAAGCGGCCGGAGGTCTCACCTCCGGCCGCTTCCGTGCGCTGTGTGTGCGCTTTGGGGTGTGGTGGGGTGTGCCCGGCTCCGGGCGGTCAGGCTTGATCCCTGCGCCGGGCACGGCGGGCCACGCCCCCGTCGTGGGCAGGCTCCGCACCGATGCGCCAGGTGTCCGGTTTCAACCGATGCGACTGGGGTGTCCGGGTCGGTTGTTGGATCTTGGTGTAGTGGTTTCGTGGTGGGCGGTCTGGGTCCGGGTGTCCGGGTGGCGGGTCGGCCGGGGGTGAAATGGGTGGCGGGTCGGGGGTGTTGTAGACGGGTGAACGACCGAGGAAGACGGCGCCCGCCGATGGTGGGTGTGTGCCGTCGGGAATGATGGCGGGCGGCCGGTCGTTGTACATGGTTCCGGCGGCGTGATGTGGCGGTTGCCCCGCGTGCCGGGCCGAGATCGAGAAGGTTTCCCCTTTCTTCTTTCCCCCTTTGTGGCGCCTGTTGTGGTGCTTGCGTGCGTGTGCCCGTCCCCCTGGGTGTGCGCGTGACCCCCGATTGGAGCTTTGCCATGAACACGATGCTGCGGAAGAGCGTGCTGGGTATTGCTGGTCTGGCTGTCACCGGTGGTCTGGTCGCCGGTCCGGTGGCCGCGTTCGCTGACACCGCCCCGGTCAAGTCCGCTCCTGTCGCCGCCGCGCAGGCCGAGAAGCCGGACATGGGCAGGCTGTTGCCGCACGGTGCCCCCACGGGTCAGTCGCATGTCGACCTGGGCGATGAGCAGATCGAGAACACGAAGGCGATCGTCGCGGCGACGAAGAAGGCCGGTATGGACGAGCGGGCTGCGGTGGTGGCGATCGCGACGGCGTTGCAGGAGTCGAAGTTGGAGAACCTGGGTCATCTGGGTGACCGCAACGACCATGACTCGCAGGGTCTGTTCCAGCAGCGTCCGTCCAGTGGTTGGGGCACGGTCGAGCAGATCACCGACCCGGAGTACTCGACCCTGGCGTTCCTCAAGGGTCTGAAGCAGGTCGACGGCTGGCAGGACATGCCCCTCACCGTGGCCGCCCAGACCGTACAGGTCTCGGCCTACCCGGACCACTACGCCCAGTGGGAACAGCAGGCCGCTGACCTGGTCGCCGAGCACTGGAACAGCTGACCCCGGTCGAACAACCGAAGACTTTCCTCTCCAGGGGGAACAAACCGCTGGCCGGCACCCGACCCAGGGTGCCGGCCAGCGGCACATCCACCAGCGACACCCCCACGTCGCAGGCACCCACATGGCAGGCACCCCCAAGACGACCCACTCCACCGGGGCAAGCCTCCGGGCAGACCGCCAGGTCGGGCTGGGGGCGACCGTGCCCGGCGCAGGGATCAAGCCTGACCGCCCGAAGCCGGGTACGGTCGCCCCCAGCCCTCAAGCCCAACCACCGATGCCAGGAAGCAGCCCCAGCTCACCCCACCCGCAACGCCTCGACCACGTCACCGATCACGACCACAGCCGGCGGCCTCAGCCCCGCAGCGGTCACCGCGTCCGCCACCTCACCGAGAGTCGAGTGGACGACCCGCTGGCCTCCGGTGGTGGCCTCCTGCACCACGGCGGCCGGTGTCCCGGCCGGTCGGCCGTGCGTCAGCAGCGCTTGGGTGATCGACGGTAGGTTCTTCAGACCCATCAGGATCACCAGCGTGCCACGCAAGGCTGCCAGGGCGTCCCAGCGGACCAGCGAGTGGGGCGAATCCGGTGCGACGTGCCCGGACACCACGGTGAACTCGTGTGCCACCGACCGGTGGGTGACCGGTATCCCCGCTGCTGCGGGGGCCGCGATCGAACTGGTCACGCCGGGCACCACGGTGACCGGCACCCCGGCCGCCGCGCAGGCGAGCAGTTCCTCTCCGCCTCGGCCGAAGACGTACGGGTCGCCGCCCTTGAGCCGGACCACGGTGGCTCCCGCCGACGCGCGGTCCACCAGAATCCGGTTGATCTCCTCCTGCGTCCGCGACGGGCCGTATGGGATCTTGGAGGCGTCCACCAGTTCCACACCGGTGCGCAACTCGTCCAGCAGCAGTCCGGGCACCAGCCGGTCGGCGACCACCACGTCGGCCTCGCTGAGCAGCCGCCAACCCTTGAGCGTGATCAGTTCCGGGTCGCCAGGTCCCGCGCCGACCAGGAAGACCTGGCCCGGACCATCGGGCGGGGTGCGCGGCGACGCCTGGGGGCCCGGTTCCGTCAACAGCGGATTCGCCCTGGTCTGGAGCAGGGCGCGAATGGCGTCGCGGACACTCACCGCGCGGCGTGGATCGCCACCGCCGAGCACCGCCACGGTGACCGGACCGTACCGGGTCACCGCCGGAGTCCAGGCCGTCGCCGCGTTCCGGTCGTCGGCGCGTACGCAGAAGATCCGACGTTCGGCGGCGGCGGCGCTGATCTCCGCCGCCGCAGCCGGGTCGTCGATGGCGACGTGCACCAGCCAGGCACCGTCGAGGTCCTCGGGGAGGAACCGGCGCGGCACCCATCGCAGCCGCTCGGCGTCGACGTGGGCGCGTAGCGCCGGGGTGAGTTCCGGTGCCACCAGCAGTACGTCCGCGCCCGCGTCGAGCAGGGCCGGAACCCGCCGGGTGGCGACCGCTCCCCCGCCGACCACGACCACGCGCAGGCCGGCCAGCCGAAGGCCGAGGGGGTACGCGTTGGCGCTCACGCCGCTGCTCCGCTTCGCTCATCGGCCTCGCGCGGGGCCGCGCCGCCGACGTTGCTGGTTCGCCGGAGGAACCGACTGTCTCGCTCGCTCACTTCTCGGCCACCCCGGCGGAGTCGAAGGTGGCCACCTCGTGTAGGACCCGGACCGCGCCGGTGACCACGGGCAGCGCCAACAGCGCGCCGGTGCCCTCGCCGAGCCGCAGGCCGAGGTCGATCAGGGGAGTGAGACCGAGCCGACGCAGCGCGACCGTCGCGCCGGGTTCGGCGGAGCGGTGACCGGCGACCATGGCCGCGACGGAGTCCGGCGCGAAGGCCGCTGCGGCGAGCGCGGCGGAGACCGCGATCACCCCGTCCAGCAGCACCGGTACGCGCCGCGCGGCAGCGCCGAGCACGAACCCGGTCAGCGCGGCGTGTTCCAGCCCGCCGACGGCGGCCAGTACACCGAGCGGGTCCGCCGGGTCGGGGCGGTGGCGGCGCAGCGCGGACCGCACCACCTCGATCTTGTGCTGGTAGGTCGGGTCGTCGACCCCGGTGCCCCGGCCGGTGGCCTCGGCGGCGTCCACTCCGGTGAAGGCGGCGACGAGGGCGGCGGCCGGAGTGGTGTTGGCGATCCCCATGTCGCCGGTGAGCAGGATGCCGGCCCCGGCGGCGATCAGTTCGTCGGCGACGCCGATGCCGACCTCGACCGCTGCTCGCGCCTCGTCGCGGGTCAGCGCGGCGGTGACGGTCATGTCCCGGGTACCCCGCCGAACGGAGGCGTCGACCAGTCTCGGTGTGTCCGGTCCGGCGGCGTCCGGTTCGTCGACGGCGACCGGCAGCGGGCCGGCCACCCCGACGTCGATCACCGTCATCGAGGCACCCGCCTGCCGGGCGAAGGCGTTGACCACCGCTCCGCCGGCCAAGAAGTTGCCGACCATCTGGCCGGTGACCTCCTGTGGCCAGGGGCTGACCCGCTGGGCGTGTACGCCGTGGTCACCGGCGAAGATCGCCACCGCGGCCGGGGCGGGCACCGGTGGCGGGCAACTCCCGGCCAGACCGGCGAGGCGTACGGACAGTTCCTCCAGTGCGCCGAGGGAGCCGGCCGGCTTGGTCAGGCGCGCCTGCAACTGCCGCGCGGCGTTCATCGCCGGTTCGTCGGGCGGGCCGACGGCCGCGATGGTGTCTTCCAGCATCATGCCTCCATGATCTCGGCCAGCACCTCGATGAACGCGTCGGTGGTCGCCCGGTCCCGAACTGCGATCCGCAGCCAGTCGGTGCCGAGTCCGGGGAAGGTGTCGCCCCGGCGCACCGCCCAGCCACGCTCCCGCAGCAGGTCACGGATCCGCTGGGCGTCGGAGATCCGTACCAGCACGAAGGCGCTGGCCGGTCGACCGGCCACGCGTACGCCCGGGATGGTCTTGAGCCGCGCGACCAGGTGTTCGCGGTCGGCGGTGAGCTGCGCGGCGATGGCGCGCTCGGCCCGGGCCGCCGCCGGGCCGGCGCAGGCGGCAGCGGCGGCCAGGGCCGGGGTGGAGACTGCCCAGAGCGGCTGTACGGCAGCCAGTTGGCGCAGCAGGTCCGCCGCACCGAGCAGGTAGCCGATCCGCAACCCGGCCAGCCCCCAGGTCTTGGTGAGGCTGCGGACGACCAGCAGCCCGGGTAGGTCCCGACGCGCGGCGAGTGACTCGGGTTCACCGGGTACGCCGGGGGCGGCGGTGGTGTCCGCGAACGCCTCGTCGACCACGAGTACCCGGCCGGGGCGGGCCAACGCGGCGACGTCGGCAGCGGGATGCAGCACGGAGGTCGGGTTCGTCGGATTGCCGATCATGACCAGGTCGGCGTCGGCCGGGATCCGGTCGGGGTGGAGCCGAAAGCCGTCCGCCTCGTCGAGCAGCACCCGCCGCACGGTGTGCCCGGCCGCCCGCAGCGCGGCCTCCGGTTCGGTGAACTGCGGGTGCACCACCACCGGTCGGCGTAGTCCACGCAGTGCCTGGGCGATCAGCACGAATCCCTCGGCCGCTCCTGCGGTGAGCAGCACCTCCTCCGCTGGTCGGCGGTGTCGGGCGGCGACCGCCGCACGTGCCGGGCGGGGGTCCGGGTAGGCGGCGAGGTCGGCGAGCGAGGCCGTGATGGGTCCGGCCAGCCAGGGCGGCGGCGGTGCGTGCCGCACGTTGACGGCGAGGTCGACCAGCCCTTCGGCGACTTCGGCGTCGCCGTGGTGAGCGAGGTCCGGTCCGGCCGGCGGCGCGCCGGACGTCGCGGTCGGCTGACCATGCATGACCGCGATCCTGCCGGGAAGGCGGCGCTCGGGACAGCAACCCGGAGGGTGGGCCGCATCACCACCGATCACTTCATGAGTATTTCTCATGTACGAATCGGAAATGTCATAACTTAGCGGTGTGAGCAATCGACCCCTTGCTGCCGCTGGTCGTCTCGTTCCTCTCCTCCGTGCCGGATTGATCGCCGGTATCGTCGTCGCCGCCGCCGCGTACCCCGTCGTCGCGGTGACCGGGGTCGGCGCCAAGGCCACCGCGCACGCCGTGGAGAGCAAGACCCGCCTGCTGACCACCGCCCTGCCCGCCGAGACCTCCTACCTGTACGCGCCGGACGGCAAGACCGTGCTGACCATGTTCTTCGAGGAGTACCGGCAGTACACCAAGCTGTCGGACATCTCGCCGAACATGCAGCTGGCCATCGTGGCCGCCGAGGACAACCGCTTCTACCAGCACCACGGGGTGGACCCGAAGGGTGTCGCCCGTGCCTTCGTGGCGAACGCCCGCTCCAGCGGCGTCTCCCAGGGTGCCTCCACGCTCACCATGCAGTACGTCCGGATGGCGCTGCGGGACAGCGCCACCAACCCGAGAGAGGTGCAGGAGGCCACCGCGCAGACCCCGATGCGCAAGGTCAAGGAGATGCGTATGGCCGTCGACCTGGAGAAGGAGCTGAGCAAGGAGGAGATCCTGGAGCGCTACCTCAACTCGGCGTACTTCGGGCACCGCGCGTACGGCATCTACGCCGCCAGCGAGATCTTCTTCTCGAAGACCCCCAAGGACCTCACCGCGGTGGAGGCCGCCACCCTCGCCGGGCTGGTCAAGTCACCCTCCCAGTACGACCCGGCCACCTCCGACCAGAAGGACGCCACCGCCCGCCGCAACTACGTCCTCGACAACATGGCACGGCTCGGCTACCTCTCGCCGGACTCGGCCCAGGCGGCGAAGAGCGAACCGATCCGGCTGCGGCTGACCTACCCGCCCAACGACTGCGCCGCCGTGCCCGACGACTGGAACAGCTGGGGCTTCCTCTGCGACTACCTGAAGAACTGGTGGAGCGCTCAACCGGCGTTCGGGAAGAACCGGCTCCAACGGTTGGACAAGCTGCGTCGGGGCGGCTACCGGATCGTGCTCAGCATGGACCCGAAGATCCAGAAGGCGGCGGAGAAGAACGTCGGCACCGAAGGCAACACCGGCAGCCCGTTCGCCAACGGGATCGTGGTGGCCGAACCGGGCACCGGCCGGGTCAAGGCGATGGCGGTGAACCGCAGGTACTCCCTGGACCTGAGCGAGAACCCGCTCAGCTCCAATCCGGAGGCCGGTCCCGACGTGAAGGCCAACTACCCGAACACGGTGGCACCGCTGATGGGCGGCGGCGACCTGCCCGGCTACCAGGCGGGGTCGACGTTCAAGATGTTCCCCATGCTGGCCGCCCTCGACGCCGGCCTGCCGTTGAACACCACCTTCAACGCGCCGCACAGCTACCGCTCCGAGGTCTACGACGGCTGGCAGCCGTCCAACGCCAGCGGCGCGATGAGCGGTACCCAGACCATGTGGTCCGGTTTCGGTAAGTCGGTGAACACCTACTTCGTCTGGCTGGAGGAACAGGTCGGGGCGGAACGGGCCGTCCGGCTCGCCGAGCAGTTGGGGCTGCGGTGGCGTACCGACGTGGACCGCGAGCACGCCTCCCCCGCGAAGGCCAACAAGTGGGGTGCCTTCACCCTGGGCGTCTCCGACGCCACCCCGTTGGAGATGGCCAACGCCTACGCGGCGGTCGCCGCCGACGGGCGCTACTGCGAAGCGCTGCCGGTCAACGCCATCTACAACCGGGACGGCACCCCGGTCATGTACACCACGCCGGGTGGGATCGAACGCGAGGTCGCCAAGCCCCGCTGCCGCCAGGTGGTCAGCGCGGACGCGGCGCGAGCGGCCACCGACGCGGCCCGCTGTCCCACCGGCGACACCCCGGCCAAGGGCAGCTGCGGCGGCTGGTCCACGGCGGACAGCGTGCGTGGCACGGTGGGCCGCCCGGTCGCCGGCAAGACCGGTACCACGGACAGCACCCGTTCGGCCTGGTTCGTCGGCTACACACCGGAACTGGCGGCGGCCAGCTTCATCTCCGACCCCGACAACCCCTTCAACGCGGTGGGCGACGGGCAGTCGCAGATCCCGATCGAGGCGGTGGCGAACACCCTCCGCGACGCGCTGAAGGGCAAACCGGTCCGGGACTTCGTCCCGCCCTCGGACCGGATCGTCGGTTGACGGTCAGGCCGTCGGCGCACCGGCCGGCCCGGCGGCTGCCGCACCCGCCGGGTCGCCCAGGGCGGCACCCGCCGGCCCGGCCGGGCCACCGTCGCCGACCCCGACCGGGACCGTGGCCGGTTCGGCCGCAGCGGCGGCCACCAGCCGCGTCGCGATGCGCGGGTACGCGGCCCAGTGCGGCACGAGCTGGGAGGCGTGTACGCCCCGCCAGATGAATCCCTCCGGAGCGCCGCCCGGCCAGCTCCACGCCGGCCGCTGCCCACCCCGGGGCGTGAGAACCGCCCGGTGCTCCTTGTGTCCGATCACCACCTCGCCCCGCGTGGCGACCACACTGTCACCCTGGGCAGTGGCCTCCCGGTAGCCGACCACCAGCCCGTCCCGGAGGCTGCCGATCGCGTCGATCACCCCGCACATCGGCAACCCGTCCAGCTCCCGAGCCAGCCAGAGCAGACCGGCCCCCTCCGCGACCACCGGCCGCCCGGTGCGGGCCAGCTCGGCGACCGCGATGCAGAGCCGCCGGTTGGCGGAGAGCTGCTCCGCGTACGACTCGGGCAGAGCACCACCGACCACCAGGGCCTTGGTCCCGGCGGGCAGCACCTCGTCGGTGAACGGGTCGAGCGTGACCACCTGGGCACCGGCGGCTGCCAGCAGCTCTGCCGTCTCGGCGTGGCTGAAGCTGCCGCCCGGGCCACCGACCAGCGCCACCACCGGACGGTCGGCGCCAGCGGGCAGGGGTGCGGACACCTCGTCGGCACCCGACGGCGACCACGGCTGCACCCCCAGCGCGGGTGCCGAGCGGGCCAGCCCGAGCAGCCGCTCCAGATCCACCGTGGCGGTCACCGCCTCACCCAACCGCCGGACCGCCCGGGTGGCCTCGCCCGCGCCTTCGAGTACCGGCACCACCCCGTACCGCCGGGACGGCAGCACCGAGGGCAGGTCCTGGCGGCGCAACGCGCCGTAGACCGGTACGCCGATGTCGTCCAGCGCCTCACGCAGCAGCGCCTCGTGCCGGGCTGAGGCGACCCGGTTGAGGATCACCCCGCCGATCCACAACTGCTCGTCGTACGCCCGGAAGCCGTGCACCAGGGCGGCCACCGACTGGCCCATCGCGGCGACGTCGACCACCAGCACCACCGGGCTACGCAGCACGGTGGCGACGGCGGCGGTCGACTCGGTCTCGCTGCGGCCGGTCAGGCTGTCGTACAGGCCCATGCTGCCCTGCACCACGGCGAGGTCCGCGCCGGCCGCACCGTGCGACAACAGCGGGGCGACCCGATCGGCACCCACCAACCGCGGATCCAGCGTGCGCCCCGGTCGACCACTGGCGAGCCCCAGATACGCCGCGTCCACCTGGTCCGGTCCGACCTTGAAGCCGGCCACGTCGAGACCCCGGTCGGCGAACGCGGCGAGCAGCCCGATCGCCAGCGTGTTCTTGCCGTGTCCAGAGGAGGGGGCACTGAGCACCAGACGCGGCACGCCCGTCATCATCGACTCCTCGCGAGCGGTCGGCGTGCCGACCGTCGGCGCGCTCCGCCCGCGTGACGATAGCTGAACCCGACGCCCCACAGGCACCCCTCGCCGCCGCGTCCCGTCCAGGTCAGCCGAGTCCGTGGCGGACCGCCCCCACGCCGGTACGCTCCGCCACCGGACGCCGTCCGTGCCCCGCCCCCACCGACACCACTGCCTACGACGGCCCGGCGGGCGCGCACGGTGACGGCTCGGACCAGTGGCGGCGGTCACACGGGTAATCTCGTGGCGTGTACCGCTTCCTGCTGACGCCCCGCTGGCTGGGCCTTCTCGTGCTGGCCCTGGCCGCCGCCACGGTGATGGTGCTGCTCGGCAACTGGCAGCTGGAGCGCTACCACGGCCGGACGGCGGTCAACGAACGCATCGACGCCGGCCTGCGGATGGACCCGGTGCCGTTGCGGGAGGCAGTGCCCGCGCCGACCGGTGGCCCTGGCACGGTCGGTGCGCCGCCGCAGCAGGAGCGGACCTTCACCCGGGTCACCGTGACCGGCCGGTACGACACGGACAACATCGTCCTGGTGCGGGGCCGCACGGTCGACAGCCGGGTCGGCTTCGAGGTGGTCACCCCGCTGGTGCTCGCCGACGGCACCGCCGTCCTGGTGGACCGGGGCTGGATCCCACCCGCCCCGGGTGGGGCGCTCGCCCAGCCGGACGTGCCACCGGCACCGACGGGTGAGGTGACCGTCGAGGGTCGGGTGCACGCGAGCGAGAGCGGCGACGCCAAGGTGTCCCGCCGTGACGGCCGGGTGGAGAGCCGTCGGGTCTCCGTCCCCCAACTCGCCAGCGAGTTGCCGTACCCGGTACACGGCGCGTACGTGCTGCTCGACCAGCAGACACCGGCCGCCGACCCGGCGTTCCGGGCGGTGTCGATCGGGCATGCCAACAACTGGCAGAACCTCGGCTACGTCGTCCAGTGGTGGATCTTCGCTGCGATGACCCTGGTCGGCTATGGCTGGATCGTCCGCCGCGAGGCCCGTCGGCTCGCCGGAGTGGTCGACGAACGCCCCCGTGACCGGGCCGCCGACTCCGGCACACCGGCCGCCACCTGACCGCTCAACCGGCTGGGCGGCCCGCGTGTATCGCCCGGACGGCGTCGATGGTGTCCGCCTCGGCGGCCGTCTTGTCGTCCCGGTAGCGGACCACCCGGGCGAACCGCAGGGCGACCCCGCCGGGATAGCGCGAACTGGCCTGCACACCGTCGAAGGCGATCTCCACGACCTGCTCGGGTCGGACCCGGACGACCCAGTCCCCGCGTTCCACCGCGAGGCCGAGGAAGCGCTCGGTCTGCCAGCGCAGCAGTTCGTCGGTGAGCCCCTTGAAGGTCTTGCCGAGCATCACGAACCCACCGGTGTCCGGGTCGCGGGCGCCCAGGTGCAGGTTCGACAACCATCCGGTGCGACGGCCACTGCCCCACTCCACGGCGAGCACGACCAGGTCGAGGGTGTGCCGGGGCTTCACCTTGACCCAGGCCGCGCCGCGCCGCCCGGCGTCGTAGGGCGCGTCCGGCGCCTTGACCACCACCCCCTCCTGACCGGCGTCGAGCGCGGCGGCGAAGGCCGCACCGGCCCGCTCGGGGTCGTCCACCTCCGTCCGGCCGACCAGCAGCGACGCGTCGACGGTGCCGTCCAGCGCGGCCCATCGGTCCCGGCCCGGCAGGTCGATCAGATCCGCGCCGTCGAGGTGGAGCAGGTCGAAGAAGTACGGCGTGAGCACGGTCGTGCCGGTCCGTTCGGCGGCGGCACGCACCGCCGGTGCGACCGGTTCCCGCGCGACGGCACCGGCCCGTCGAGCCGCCGCGCTGGACGTCTGCTGGAACGGCAGTGGTCGCCCGGCGGCGTCCAGCCCGATGGCCTCCCCGTCGAGGACGATCTCCCGCGCGGGCAGGTTACGCATGGCGGCGACCACCTCGGGCACCCGGGCGGTGATCTCGTCGAGGCTGCGGGAGAACACGGCGATGTCGGAACCACTGCGATGCGCCTGGATCCGGATGCCGTCGAGCTTCACGTCGACCACCGCGGGCATTCCGGTGGCGGCCAACGCCTCGTCGACGGTGGACGCGCTCTGCGCCAGCATCGGCGCGAGGGCCCGGCCCACCTGGAGCCCGAACCCGGCCAGCGCCGCAGCGCCACCGTCGAGAGCGGCCACCGCCACCGCCCGCAGGTCACCGGCGAGCAGCAGGGCCCGGCGTACGACGGAGACGGAGACACCGGCCGCTCGGGCGATCGCGTCGGCCAACAGCCCGGCCTGGGCACCGTGGCGCAACTCGCCGAGGAAGAGACCGGTCAGCAACCGCTGCTCGTCTGCGGTGGCAGCCGAGTAGAGCCGGTGCACCAGATCCCGACGGCGTGCCTGCGAACCCGCGCCGTGTACCGCGGCGATCTCGTCGATCGCGGCGTCGACCGCCGACACGGTCAGCGTCGGCTCGGCCGCCGGTGGAGGAAGGTCACGCAGGCTGGCCCAACCGACGCCGGTCTGCCGCTGACGCAGCTCACCGGCGAGCCACCCGGAGCCCGCCGCCACCTCGGGCGGATCCAGCCGACGCAGGGCGTCGGCGAGCAACTCGACCTTGGCCCGCCGACCGCTGGTCGCGCCGACGGCCGCCGAGGTGGCAGCCAGGTCCAGAAACCGCACGACCTCATCCTGCCAGCCAGCACCGACAACCGGCGCGACCTGCGCGGGACCGCCGAGCCGCCCGATGGGTCGGCACCCGGCCCGACGGCACCGCTCCCCCGTGCGTCCGGCGTCCGACACCCGACGTCCGGCACCCGGCACCCGGCACCCGGCACCCGGCACCCGGCACCCGGCACCCGGCACCCGGCACCCGGCACCCGGCGATGGTCGGGCGACGCGCGACGGCGCCCGCGCGGCGGGTCGTGATCGGGGCGGCGTGCGACGGCGTCAGGCCGGGACCGGCTCCTCGATGCGCAGCCCACGGGCGCGGACCCCGTCGGCGATGCGGGACAGCGACGCGTCCAGGGCGACCAGGGCGGCGGACAGCTCGCCGAGCTGTTCCTTGAGCGTGTCGTCGGGCCACGCGGAGACGTCGACGTCCCCCAGAGCGATGACGGCGGCCTCCAGGCGGGCCAGAACCTCGTTCGTACGCATGTTCGAGAGGCTACAACAGCCCCGCGTCCGACACACCGGAAACGGTCACCGAGGTTGCGAGGTTACGGATTCACCCACGACCCGCCTCGGCCACCCGGGCCAGCAGCAACGCCTCGGCGAGGCAGACCCGGGCGAACTCACCCAGGTGCAGGCTCTCGTTCGGCCCGTGAGCCCGGGCGTGCGGGTCCTCCACCCCGGTCACCAGGATCGCCGCCTGCGGGAACATCTCCTGGAAGGTGGCGATGAACGGGATGGAGCCACCAACCCCGATCTCCACCGCGTCGGTGCCGTCCCAGGCGGCACGCAACGCCGACCGGGCGGCGTCGAACATCGGGCCGCTGGCGTCGATGACGCAGGGCGCACCCTCCTGCTCGAAGGTCACCTCGACCTGTGCGCCCCACGGCGCGTACTTCTCGAGGTGGGCGCGAAGCGCCGCGTACGCCTGCTTCGGCTCGTCACCCGGCGCCAGCCGTACGCTCAGCTTGGCCTTGGCCGACGGGACCAGCGCGTTCGGCGCCTCGCCGGTGGCCGGGGCGTCGATGCCGAGCACCGCGAGCGCCGGCTTGGTCCACAGCCGGTCGGTGATCCGGCCGGTGCCGAACAGCTGCACGCCCTCGGCCAGCCCGGCCTCGGCGCGGAACCGGTCCTCCGGATAGTCCACCCGGGCCGCCTCCTTGCCGACCAGCCCCGCCACCGCCACGTCTCCGGCGTCGTCGTGCAGCGTGGCCAGCAGCCGGACCAGGGCGGTGAGCGCGTCCGGTACCGCACCGCCGAACATGCCGCTGTGCACGGCCTGGTCCAGGGTGCGCAGCTCCACGAAGCAGTTGACGATGCCGCGCAACGACGTGGTGAGCGCCGGTAGGCCGACATCCCAGTTGGCCGAGTCGGCGATCACGATGACGTCGGCGTCGAGCTTGTCCCGGTGCTCGGCCAGCAGTCGCTCCAGCGAGTCGGAGCCGTACTCCTCCTCACCCTCGACGAACACGACCACCCCGACCGGCAGCCGGTCGCCGAACGCGCGCAGCGCCGCGATGTGCGCCATGATGCCCGCCTTGTCGTCGGCGGCACCCCGCCCGTAGAGGCGGCCGTCCCGCTCGACCGGCACGAACGGGTCCGACTCCCACAACGCCGGATCGCCGATCGGCTGCACGTCGTGGTGGGCGTAGAGCATGACGGTCGGGGCACCCGGAGGTGCGGCCTTGCGGCCGATGACCGCGGGCTGACCACCGGCCCGGGCCACCTCCACGTCGAGGCCAACCCCGCGCAGCAACTCGGCGACCGCCTCGGCGGAACGCTCCACGTGCGCGTGGTCGAAGCCTTCGAAGGCGATGCCGGGAATGCGGACGAGCCGCTCCAGGTCGGCGCGGACGCCGGGCAGCTCCCGCGCCACGGCCTCCCGCAGCTCGGACTCGGTCATGATCGGTGTGGTCATGACCGGCATCGTATGTCGGCCTTACCGAGCCGGCGCGGGCGGCGTGACATCCCGACCCGGCAGGATCCGGCAGTAGTAGTCCGTCGGGTCGTGCGGTAGGGCGGGTGCGCCGTCGACCACCACATCGGCGCGGGCCTCGGTACCGTCGGCGGCGAAGTGAGCGCGCTCGATGACGTGCCAACGACGCAGCTCCGGCAGGATCTCCGGACCGTCCCGGCTGACCGCCCGGGTCAGCCGCAGCGGCTGCGGTGCGGTGACGAAGACCGCCAGGGTCAGGTCCACCACGGCGGCGGCCCGCGCCGCGCTGACCCCCTCCACGATGAGCACCGGCGCGACCGGAACCGGCACCGGGGCGGGCAGGAAGCACCGCCGCGTCCAGTTGTACCGGCGATAGGCACCGGCCTGTCCGGCCCGAACCGGGGCCAACACCTGCTCCTCCAGCCGGGGCCAGAAGCTGAGCTGGTCGGCCCACCCGTCGAGCAGGTCGTCGGTGTGCACCACCGGCGGGCGGGTGGTGTCGGACGTCGCGGCGAGGGCGTCGGCCAGGCGCGCCGCGAAGGCCGTCTTGCCCGCGCCGCTCGGACCGTCGACAGCCACCAACCGGGTACGCCCCAGCCGGGCCGGTCCCGCCAGCACCCTCCGGGCCAGCCCGGCGTACGCCTCGAAGCCCACCACCACGGGCACCGACGTTACCGATCGGGTTGTCCCCGGCCACTTCGGACCGCAGGGCCGCCGCCGAACGGCATGATCGTGGCGTGTCCCATTCCGTGATGAGTCCCGGTGTCGAGGCGTTGCTGGAGCAGGCCCGTGCGGGCATGACCCGGTTGACCCCGCAAGAGACGGTGCAGGCCGCCAGCCGGGGTGCGCTCGTGATCGACACACGCACCGACTTACAGCGTCGGGAGCAGGGCAACCTGCCCGGCGTCATCGTGATCGACCGGACGGTGCTGGAGTGGCGGCTCGACCCGGCCAGTGATTGGCGGATACCCGAGGCGACCGGGTACGACCTGGAGATCGTCGTGGTGTGCCGACAGGGCTACAGCTCCAGCCTCGCCGCCGCGAGCCTGCGCGCCCTGGGCCTGCACCGGGCGACCGACATGATCGGCGGGGTGGAGGCATGGCGCTCGGCCGGCCTGCCCTTCTCCGATCAGCCCGCCGACATCCGCTACTGACCGACCTCGGCAGCGGTCACCGTGCGGCGCGGACGTC
The DNA here is from genome assembly GCF_049844495.1 of Micromonospora sp. DT48. Lineage (NCBI taxonomy): Bacteria > Bacillati > Actinomycetota > Actinomycetes > Micromonosporales > Micromonosporaceae > Micromonospora > Micromonospora sp. DT48. Next base: position 97,048 of record NZ_JBNCLE010000016.1, on the reverse strand, counting down.
GACGGGTGGCGCGCCGGGTGGTACGAACGGCAGGTCGACCGGTGGCCCGTCCTCGATGAGTCGCCACAGAGCCGGTGTGTCGAGGTGTTCCTCGACCAGGTCGCCGAGCAGGTCGAGACTGCGCTCGCGGGCGGCGGCGAAGGACGTGTCCAGCGCGACCCGGAACCCGGTACGCCCGGCGAGGCGGGCCACCCGGGTGAGGAACCAGCGACGGAACTCGTCCGACTCGAACGTGCCGTGCCAGTGGGTGCCGTGCACGACACCGTGCATCGCGCCCTCGTCGACGCCGCCGGTGTCACGCAGCAACGGGGTCAGCTGCGGGTCGGCGGTCGAGACGTACCCGTGGTGGATCTCGTACCCCTCGACCGGCAGGTGCCCGTCGACGCTGCCCGACGCGGGCCGGACGGTCTTGTCCCGGTCGAAGGTGATCTCGATGGGAAGCAGGCCGAGACCCGGCACCGTGCCCTGCCGGCTCTCCACCGGGTCGTGGATGGCGCGGGCCAGCATCTGGTAGCCGCCGCAGATGCCGAGCACCGGGCGACCCCTCGCCGCGTGGGCGGTGACGGCGTCCGCCAGACCCGTCTCGCGCAGCCAGGCCAGGTCGGCCACTGTCGACTTCGAACCGGGGAGCACCACCAGGTCGGCGGCGGCGAGTTCGGCGGGCTCGACGGTCAGCCGTACCCGCACCCCTGGCTCGGTCGCCAACGCCTCCACGTCGGTGGCGTTGCTGATCCGGGGCAGCCGTAGCACGGCCACGTCGAGCCACTCGGTGCCGCGCGGAGCGGCCGGACGGCCGAGCACCCGGCCGTAGGCGAGCGAGTCCTCCGCGTCGAGCCACAGGTCCAACGCCCAGGGCAGCACCCCGTACGTCGGGCGACCGGTGAGGTGCCGCAGCTGTGCCAGCCCGGGGGCGAGCAACTCCAGGTCACCCCGGAACTTGTTGACCACGAACCCGGCGACCAGTGCCTGGTCTGCCGGGTCGAGCAGGGCGAGAGTGCCGAACATGGCGGCGAACACGCCGCCCCGATCGATGTCACCGACCACGATCGTCGGAAGCCCCGCCTGCCGGGCCAGGCCCATGTTCACATAGTCGCCCTCGCGCAGGTTCACCTCGGCCGGGCTGCCGGCGCCCTCGCAGATCACCACGTCGTACTCCGACCGCAGCTCGGCCAGGGCCGTGTGGGCGGTCTCGGCGAGCCGGGGACGCAGCGTCCGGAAGCTGTCGGCGGTGATCGTCCCGACGGCCTCGCCGAGCAGCACCACCTGACTGGCCAGGTCGCTGCCCGGCTTGAGCAGCACCGGGTTGAACCTCAGGTCCGGCGCGAGCCCGCAGGCCGCCGCCTGCATCGCCTGAGCCCGACCGATCTCACCGCCCCGACCGTCCGGCCCGAGCACCACGGCGGAGTTGTTCGACATGTTCTGTGCCTTGAAGGGCGCCACCCGCACCCCGCGACGACGCAGCCAGCGGCAGATACCGGCGGTGAGCACACTCTTCCCGGCGTCCGAGGTCGTCCCGGCCACCAGAAGCCCACCGCTCACCTGCGACCCCACGTCCGGAGCATCCGAAGGCCCCGCAACCCTCCCGATGTCGGCAGCGCTCCCTGAGCCAGCATCCTTCGCGGCGTCGGCAGCGCCCGGGGAGTCGGCAGCGCTTGGCGGGTCCGGCGGGCAGCCGCGCCGATGAGCCGGCCGGCGGTCAGGGGATACACCGCCGCGATGCCGAGCGCCGTCAGGCCGACCGCCCGGGATATCCGCGCCGCCCGGACCAGGTGCCGCGCCTCGGGACGGGGACCGTCACCGAGGAACGGGCGCGCCTCCGTACGCCCGAAGTACACGTTGCGTCCGCCCAGCCGCACGCCCAGCGCTCCGGCCATCGCCGCCTCGCACTGCCCGGCATTGGGGCTGGGATGGTCGTCGCGGTCCCGCCGCCACACCCGCCAGGCCCGTTCCCGGTCACCTTTGCCCACCGACGCCAGCGCCACGGTCAGCAGACCGGTCAGGCGGGCGGGCACCAGGTTGAGCAGATCGTCCAGGCGGGCGGCCGGTGTGCCGAACCTGGCGTAGCGGATGTTGCGGTGCCCCACCATCGCGTCGAGGGTGTTCGCCGCACGGTAACCGAGCAGGCCGGGCAGCCCGGCGACCGCACCCCAGAACAGGGGGGCGACCACCGCGTCGGAGGTGTTCTCCGCCACCGACTCGACCGTCGCCCGGGCGATCTCGGGCTCGTCGAGCGTCGACGGGTCCCGCCCGCAGAGATGCCCGAGCCGCTGTCGCGCAGCCGGCAGGTCACCGCCGCGCAGGGACCGGCCCATCGACTTCGCCTCGTGGCGCAGGCTGCGCCCGCCCAGCACCGCCCAGGTGCCGACGGCGACCAGCGCGGCGCGGGCTACCGGCCGGTGCCGGGTGCCGACGGTGGCAGCCACCCCGATCGCCACCGGCACACCCACGCAGACCGCGGTGAAGATCCCACCGGCCAGCCGGTCGGGCCGGTAGAGGCGACGTTCCAGCGCAGCGGCGGCTCGACCGAAGCCGGACACCGGGTGGCCCCTGCGGGGATCACCGAACGCCGCGTCCAGCGCGTAGCCCACCACGAGTCCCGTCGCGTTCGCCACCGCCCCCGTGTGTCGCACGGCGTATCACCCCCGGGCAGCCAGCCTAGCCGAGCCGGACACCCCGACCGGCTCGGCCGGGCTCGCCCCTGCTGGCCGCGTGGTGCCGGGTGTCGCCGCCGTCGGCTGGGCGCTCTCACGCGTCGCTCAGACGGGCTGTGGCAGCCGTCCGCGCCCGCGCCGACCCCGCCTGGTCGCGGCATCGCCCGCCCCCGATTCCTCCGGGCGTACCGCCGACTCGGCCTCAGCCTCGGTGACCTCGTCGGGCACCGGGGTCAGATCATCCGGGACGTGCTCCCCGGCGACGTCGAACCCGTCGAACTCGACCGGCGGCAACCGGTCGGTGCCCGACGAGTCCGGACCACCCGTCGAACCCGGGTCGAGACCGTCCGCCCGAGCCGGGTCGAGACCGTTCGTCGGGGCCTGGTCGAGACCGCCTCTCGACGCCGGGGTGGGCACGTCGGCATGCCCGACCTCGAACCCGGGCAGGTCGGCCGCCTCGAAATCCTCGTCGACCGACCGGTGGTCGGGCCGGACCGGTGCCTCGTCGTGCGGCACCGGCTCGGTCGGCACTCCGTGCACGCGCTGCTCGGCGTCGGCGTCGACGTTCGTGCTGGTGGCCAGGGTGGGCCGGTTGCGCAGGAACCTGCTACGTCCCCGGGACAGGTCATGGCCGACCGCGACGGCTTCCAACTCGTACAGCGTGCGGTGGTTGCCGGCGTCGTCGATCCAGTCACGGGTGTAGAGCCGGCCGCAGACCACCACGGGATCGCCGACCATCACCGAGGCGGCAACTCCCTCGGCGAGCTTGCGCCAGCAGTTGACCCGTACGCGCAGGCTGTTGCCGTCGACCCAGCGCCCGCTGTCGCGGTCGAGGCGTCGGGCGGTCGAGGCGACCTTGAAGTTGGCCACCAACGTGTTGCTCTGGGTGGTGCGGCGCCACTCCGGCGCGGTGAGCACGTTTCCCACGATCGTCAGATACGTGTCGAACATCGTCTCCTCCAAGGGACGGGGGCGTGTCTTCGGCGAGTCGACTCGCCACCGAGAGTGCGGCCCGAAGACCCTCGCGGACAGCCCCGAAGGGGGCACCTGTGGACGACCGGACCATCTGTGGACAACCGCCTGATCAAGGTCCCGATGTGGTAGGTCGATCGGCTCTGGCTGGCGTACGGCCGAGAGCCGATGCTCGAACCGGGAGGCGGAAATGGTTACGTTCCGGACGGAGCCGCCCTGGGTAGAGATCTCTCCAACCGCACCCGTGAGCACGACGTCGAACGAAAGGTCAGCGATCATGATGATGACCAACAGCCGATCCACCCACGGGCAGGTGCGGCGATGAGCGCCGTGCGGGAACCCGCCACCGTCGCCAAGTGCCTCCGGCTCGGCGGAGGTTTCGCCGGCCGTGAGCGGGACCGCATCGTCGAGCAGTTCGCCACCCTCGACGCCCGGCTGGCCGGGTTCCACGCCGACGCCACCGACATGGAACTGTCGGTGAAGGACCGGGAGGCCAAGGGCCAGAAGGTGACCCTGGAGTGCTGGATCGCCGGCCGGCAGCGGATCGTTGCCACCTCGTCCGAGGAGGACCTGCACGCCGCGCTCAACGACGTCCGTGACGACCTGCGCCGGCAGTTGAACGACGCGAAGACCCGGCAGGAGCCCCGCAACAACAAGCACCTGCGGGTCAACGAGCCGCCCGGCCAGGCGGCTCCCACCGACGAGGTGAGTACGGCCGCACAGTAGGGGCTCACACCGAGTCCGGGGCGACCGACCAGTCGGGGCCCCCGCCCGCCGGGTGCGGGTGGGCGGGGGCTACCGCCCGGTAGTCGGTCGGCGTACCGTCGTCGGGGTGGAACCGGACGTGCTTGGCCCGCCCTACGAGCGGCACACCATCGACTTGGGCAGGGACGACGAGGGTCCGGTGGTGGCGACCCTGGTCCGTCGCCGGGCCGGGCGCCCCACCGGGCGCGCTGTGCTCTACGTGCATGGCTTCGTCGACTACTTCTTCCAGACCCACGTGGCCGACTTCTTCGCCGAACGTGGCTGGGACTTCTACGCCCTCGATCTGCGCAAGTACGGCCGCAGTCTGCTGCCGCACCAGACCCCGAACTTCTGCCGTGACCTCGGCGACTACTTCCCCGAACTGGACGCCGCCGCACGGATCATCCGTGACGAGGACGGACACGACACGCTGCTGGCGATGGGCCACTCCACCGGTGGCTTGATCGTCTCGCTGTGGGCCAGCGCCCGCCGCGACGCCGGGCTGGTCGACGGATTGGTTCTCAACAGTCCGTTCTTCGACCTCAACGCCCCCTGGTTCGTGCGGCGACCCCTCGCGGCCGCCGTCGCGCGCCTGGGCCGCAGGGCCCCGCACCGCATCATCCCGATCGGGCTCGGCACGGTGTACGGCGAGAGCCTGCACGCCGACCATCGCGGCGAATGGACGTACGACCTGGCGTGGAAGCCGCTCGCCGGTTTCCCCGTCCGGGCCGGTTGGCTCAACGCCATCCGCACTGGCCAGCGACGGCTACGCGCCGGGCTGGACATCCAGGTGCCGGTGCTGCTCGCCTGCTCGACCCGGTCGTTCCGGGGCACGAAATGGCAAGACGCGGCCACCCTGGCCGACGCCGTCCTCGACGTCGAGCACATGGTCCGCTGGGCGCCCCGCCTCGGCCCACACGTCACCGTGTCCCGCTTCGACGGCGGCATGCACGACCTCACGCTCTCCGGACCCGTCGTACGCCAGAAGGTCTTCGCCGAGGTGGGCCGGTGGGCCGAAGCCTTCCTCGGCGCCGGACCGACGGCGACCCACCCGATCCCGGCGCAGCCCACCGGCGACGACGGGCATCCGGCCGTCGGAGTCTCCTCCCCCACCGACGCCTGACCCCGCTGCGGCCGGTGTCCGGTCGCGCCACGGATACGACAGACGACCTGACCACCCGTTCCACCGGGCGAGGTCCCGGCGGCGGTACCCTTCTCGCGCGAAACCACGTTGCGCCCGTAGCTCAGCGGATAGAGCAGGGGACTTCTAATCCCAAGGCCGCAGGTTCGAATCCTGCCGGGCGCGCCCATGTCCTAGCAGCCCAGCCGCGTGCCGATCCCGGCCGGGCCGAACACCGGCTCCCCGTGCCGGGGTCAGCCGACGAGGTGGGTCCGACGCCGTCAGTTCCTGACCGGTGGCTCGTCGTCAGGGTCGAGGCACTGCCGGAGCAGGGTCAGGAGACCGTGTCCGTCCTCGGCCTGGGAGTCCGGTCGCAGGTCAGGGTGGGCCGGTTCGCGGTCGGTGCGCGGCGAGCGCATCAGGATGGCGGCACCGGCACCGGCCCGGCGAGCGCAGGCCACGTCGCGGTGCAGGCTGTCCCCGACGAACCAGCAGTCGCCGATCGATACGCCGACGGCGTCGGCGGCCAGCCAGGCCAGCCGGGGATTCGGCTTACGGAGCCCGGCCTCGTCGCTGTAGAACTCGGCCACGAACAGGTCGGACAGCCCGGCTGCGGCGAGGAAGTCCCGATGCGCCGCACCGCAGAGGGCGTTGCTGACCACCGCCATCGGCAGACCCGCATCGGCCGCGGCCCGCAGCGCCTCCGGAATGCCGGGCCGGACGTGCCACTCCGGTCGCCAGGCCCAGGCGTACGCCAGCGGGGTCGCCGCTTCCTCCACCGCCCTGCGGGCTGGTGCCGGCCAGGTACGGGTCACGAACTCCGCCCACACCCGGGAGTGGGGCAGCTCGATCGGATCGTCGGTACGCCCGACGTCGTCACGCCATCGGGCGTAGGCGCGGTCGCCCTCGGTCAGGTCGGCGACGATCTGCTCGACCGGCACCGTGCCGCCGGTCACGTCGAACAGCTGACGGACCAGGTCCGGCGGTGCCGCCGGTTGGCGTGGGGCGTCGGCCAGGACACCACCGAAGTCCAACAGGAGTGCGCGAGGCGACCGCAGCATGCCCTCATCCTCGCGCACCCGACCGGGCGCACTGCGGTCGGCATCGTCAATCTTGGACAGTTCCTGCGAGCAAGGAACGGCAACTGCCCAAGATTGACGGATGGCTCGGGTGGCTGGGCGACGTTCTGGGCGACGTGGGCGCGCGATCACGGTCCAGCGCGATCGCGGTCCAGCGCGATCACGGTCCGGCGCGATCACGGTCCAGCGCGATCACGGTCCGGCGCGATCACGGTCCGGCGCGATCACGATCCAGCGCGATCACGGTCCAGCGCGATCCATGGTCCGTCGGTCAGGGGCCGGGGTCGGATATCGCTGGCCGGAGTGTGCGGTCGGGCCGTACGGTCACGCCATGCGCGTGCGCGACGAACTGGCGACCGATCGAGACGCTGTCCACGAGTTGCACCGGCTGGCCTTCGGTGACCACGGGGAGATGGTGGTGGAGCTGGTGCGGGCGCTGCGCGACGACGATCCGGAGGCCCTGAGCCTGGTCGCCGAGTCCGAGGACGAGGTCATCGGGCACGTGCTGTTCACCCGCGGCCTGCTCGACGCGCCACGACGGCTCGTACAGGTGCAGGTGCTCAGCCCGCTCGCGGTCACGCCGCAGCGGCAGCGGCGCGGTGTCGGCGGCACGCTGGTCCGGCACGGCCTGCGGCTGCTCGACGAGCGTGGCGTACCGGCGGTCTTCCTCGAAGGCGACCCCCGGTACTACGCCCGTCTCGGCTTCGCCGCCGCCGAGGAGCTGGGTTTCCGCCGACCGTCGCTACGCATCCCGGCGCCCGCCTTCCAGGTCGCCAGGCTTTCCGGGTACGAGCCGTGGATGACCGGTACGTTCGTCTACTCGGCAACCTTCTGGGACCAGGACTGCGTCGGCCTACGGGACACCGACAGCGACTGAGCGTCACGGCCGGATAGCCCAAGGTCCACAATGGGGTGACCCAGGGTCATCGGAACCACTGCCGTGTGTTATTCTCCGGCGTCGATCTCCGCCGCGCGGACCCGGATCGGGTCGTTTGTCGCAAAGGACGCTTTCCCGATGCCGGCCTTGCCCGACCCGATCACGTCACCCGACGCGGTGGACCGTCCGGCCGCTGGCGCGTTCGCGTTCATCTTCACCCGGTTGCCGGCGCTACTGCGGCTCTCCTGCGGCCTGTTCTGCCTGGTGGTGGCGCTCGCCGTGCGTACCCCGCCGGTCCGTGCGGAACTGCTCCTGCCGGCCGTGGCGGTCCTGACCGGATGGTCACTCTGGTACGCGTCGCGCGCCTGGCGGAACGGCATCGGCGCGCCACTCGTGGCCGGCGACGTGGCGCTGACCAGCACCGCGTGCCTGGCCATCCCGGTCCTGGTCGCACCCGAGGTCCTGCCCGGTGAGGCCAGTTGGATCGCGGTCCTGGCCAGCACCACCGTGATCAACGCTCAGGCGACCGCACCGGCGTACTGGTCGATCCCGGCCGGGCTGCTCGTCGTCGCGGCGTACGCGACGGGTGCCTCCCTGGCGGGCAACCCGACCGAGGCGAAGGCCCACGCGACCACCCTGCTGGGCCAGATCGCCTGCACGGCGATGATGACCGCGTTGATGCGCCGACGTATCGCCCGGGCGGACGCGGCCTTCCTGACCGCCCAACGGGCCACCCGGCACGCGACGGTCGCCCGGATCGCCCGCAAGGCGGAGCGGCGACAGAACCGCGACCTGCACGACACCGTCCTGGCGACGCTCACCATGGTCGGGCAGGGCGCGGTGGGTGGATCCTCCACGGCGCTGCGCGAGCGGTGCGCCGCCGACCTGCGTACCCTCGCTGCCCTGGCCGAGGCTCGCTCGGTGCCGCACGACGCGAGCGCCCGCCTGGACGAGCGCCTCCGGGCGGTGCTCGCCCGGCTGCCCAACCTGCCGGCCGTCGCCGACCTGCCGCCGTGCACGGTGGCGGCGGTCGTCGCGGAGGCCATCGCGGAGAGCGCGTACGCCGCGCTGGCCAATGTGGCCAACCATGCCCCCGGCGCGCGGGCGACACTGCGGCTACGCCGGTTCGCCGGCACCGTCACGGTCGAGGTGGCCGACAACGGTCCCGGCTTCGACCCGGCCACCGTGCCGCTCCACCGCTACGGTCTGCGCGAGTCGGTACGCGGCCGGATGGCGACGATCGGCGGGCGAGCCGACATCGACTCCGCCCCCGGCGAAGGCACCCGGATCCGGCTGGAGTGGTCGGATGTCGGCTGAGCCGGGTACGACCTTCCTGTCACCGGGTACACGAGCGGTTCCGCTGCCGACCCTGCGGGTCACCGATGGGATCGACGAGGGCGGCGTCGTCCGGGCCGCCGCCGCGGTGGCCCGGACCTCGGACCGGGGTGCCCGGATCGCCGCGGTCACCATCGCGCTGGTCTGGCACCTGGCCATCGGGCTGCCGGCGGTGCTGGCGGCCGGGTCGACGCTGACCGTGCCCGAGGTGGTGCTCGGTGCCTGGGTGCTGGTGGCGGGGTTGGGCGTGTTCGCCGGGATCCGGCTGCTCCGCGACGCCCCGCTGCCTCCGGCGCCGCTGGCCGCGCTGCTGCTGGTCGTCGACGTGGCGGTCTTCGCCGCGGTGGGTCGGTCCCTGCTGTTCAGTCCGGCGAACTGGGTGTGGGGCACCCTCGCCTGGTTCTTCCTGGTGGTGCTCTGGGGGCAGCCGGTGCACCGCCTGCTCGCCATGTTGGCCGCCCACGCGGCCACCGCGCTCAGCGCCGTCGTGCTCTACGGGGCGACGGACGCCGCCGATCTGGCCCGCGCCACGATGGCGTTCTACGGCACGTCGTCGCTGCCGGTGGCGGTCTTCGTCGGTGCGGCGGCGCTGGCCGCGTTGTCCCGGGAGCGGGCCGCCACAGCGGCGGCCACCAACGCGGTGCTGGCCGAGCGGGAGGCCGCCGAACAGGCCCAGCACGAACGAGGTGAGCGGCTGGAACTGGTCAGTCGAGCCGCCAGCGAGGTGCTGACCGACCTGGCCCAGGGGCTGGTCGACCCGACCGACCCGCAGGTACAACGGCGCTGCGTACGGGCCGCCGCCCGGTTGCGTCGCCTGATCGCCGAGTCCGACGACGTGCCACACCCGTTGCTGCACGAGCTGCGGGCCGCAGCCGATCTTGCCGAACGGAACGGTATTTCGATCGACCTGGTCACAATTGGTTCACCGCCACCGTTGCCGGTGTGGGTTCGCCGGAGTCTGGCCGACCCGCTCACCGCCAGCCTCGCTGATGCCCAGGACTGGGCCCGGTTGACAGTCGTCTCCGGTCCCGACGAGGTGGTGGTCAGTCTTGTCACACCCGACCGGGACGGCCCGGACACGACCGGGCATCCAGCGGAGGACGGCGACGGGCAGGTAGAGCACCTCTACGAACGGGACGGGAATATCAGATGGACGCAGACGCGCTGGCACCGGTGACGCCGGGACGGCCCGTCGGGGTGGCGATCGTGGACGACCACCCGGTGGTCATCGACGGGGTACGCGCCTGGCTCGCCACCGAGCCACGGCTGACCGTGCTGGCCACCGGCGACAACCCGGACGAGGTGTTGCGGGCCGCGCCGGAGGCCGACGTGATCCTGCTCGACCTTCGGTTGCGCGGGCGGCTGGTGCTGGACAAGCTGGCCGAGCTGAGCGCCGCCGGGCGACGGGTGGTGGTCTACTCCGAACATTCCGACCCGAACACCATGCTGGCCGCGCTGGACGCCGGGGCGGTGGCGTTCCTCGCCAAGCACGAGGGGCGGGAACACTGCGTGGCTACCGTGCTGGACGCGGCGAGCGACCGGCCGTACGTCGCGCCGGCGCTGGCCGGGGCGATGGTCGGCGATCCGCGACCCGATCGGCCGGTGCTGTCCGACAAGGAGCGTGAGGCGCTGCTGCTGTGGTTCCAGTCGATGTCGAAGGCGTCGGTGGCGCGGCGGATGCGGATCAGTGAGCACACCGTCAAGCAGTACGTCGATCGGGCGAGGATCAAGTACACGCGCGCGGGTCGACCGGCCGCCACAAAGGCGGCACTGCTTGCCCGCGCGATCGAGGACGGGCTAGTCCGACCGGAGGAGATCGGCATCTACCGGTCGCGGGCGGCGACCGATCAGCCGACCCCCTAACAGGCGTCATGACAGCACAGGCCGCCTTCGGCGAGGCTCGTGGATAGCTGCCGTCTGCACCGGAGGTCCCGACGATGCACGATGACGCCTCTCCGTTCTTCATCGCACCACACCGATTCGACGCGGTCGACGACGGCACGGGCCCGGTGCTCGACCGGCGGCACGGGCTGGTGCCGGAGACAGGCGAGCACGTGCTCGACCACCACCGGGTGGATGTGGCCGGCTACCTGCTCGGCCCCAGCGAGACCTACCGCACCTGGACGCTGCCGGCCCCGGTCGCCGTCACGGTCACCGATCACCGACTGACGTACGTGGGCGCGGGTAGCCACCTCGCGCTGGTGGGAGCCGCACGCCGTGCCCCGGCCCGGCTGCCGGGGCTGGTCAGCGGGCAGATCCGCTGGCAGTGGCCGTCCCGGTTGGAGTGGTTGCCGGCGGTCGACGGCAACCCGGCGACCTTGCTGGTGATCTGCGACGCGCTACGTACGATCCGACAGCCGGCGCTCGCCCTGACCGGCCCCGACGACCGCATCGGTGAACTCGCCCGGCAACTCCGCCATGCGATCGCCACGTTCCGGCTGGTCCGGCCGGAACTGGTGGACCTGTCCCCACCGGAGCGGGACGCGCTGGCCCGCCTGGCCCGGACCGCGTCGCTGCCCCGCACGGGGCGGGTGCTGCTGCCCGGCGCCCTACCTGTGGAGTTCCACTCCCGCGACGACTACTACCGGCCCAGGCACGCCGAGGACCAGCCGTACGACGCGGCGTCCGGGCAGCAGTAGACAGCTGCGGCGGCGGGGGTCACCGGGTCGACGAGGGCCGCTCCTCGGCGTCGAGCGCGAGGGCCTCCTGGGGAGTCGGCGCGGTGCCGCCGAGGTGCGCGGGCAGCCACCACCGGTCCTCCGGCGAGGCCGGCTGGTCCGGGTACTCCCGCTGTGCCCGGTCGACCAGCGCGGTCAGCCTGGTGCGCAGGTCCTCGGTCATCGCGGCGGGGTCCGGGTACCCGCTGGGGTCCATCGGCTCGCCGACCAGGATGGTGACCGGCGTGTGGCGGCGGGTGAGCGTACGCGGACGCCCCTTCGTCCACAGCCGTTGGGTGCCCCAGAGCGCGACCGGCAACACCGGCACCTGCGCCTCGCGGGCCATTCGGGTGGCCCCGCTCTTGAGTTCCTTGACGGTGAAGGAGCGACTGATGGTGGCCTCGGGGAAGAGGCCCACCACCTCCCCCGCCCGCAGCGCCCCGACGGCGGCGGCGTACGAGTCGGCCCCGGCCCGCCGGTCCACCGGGATGTGGCGCATGCCGCGCATCAGCGGCCCCGACACCCGGTGCCGGAAGACGGAGTCTTTCGCCATGAAGCGGACGAGTCGCCGGGATTCCAGGGCGCCGAGGCCGCAGAAGATGAAGTCCAGGTAGCTGACGTGGTTGCTGGCCAGCACCGCCCCGCCGGTGCGGGGGACGTGGTGGTCGCCCTCGACGGTGAGCTTCAGGTCGAGGACCCGGAACATCGTCTTGGCGGCGGCGATCACGGGCGGGTACACGAGTTCCGGCATTCCGGAACTTTACCCCGAGTAGGTTACGCGCTGGTAGGGACAGGTCCACGGGGCGCCCGCCGCCGGTAGGGGGCAGTGGTCGTTCACGGCCCCGGCCGGGTCGCCCGTCGTCCGCCCTTCGGGCAACCCGGCCGCGCCGCTCAATCGGCGAGCTGGTCCAGGTCCAACCGGCCACGGGCGAAGGCGTCCACCCGGCCCCACCGGCCCGGGATGTCCAGCACCTCGATCCGCCCCATGCCGATGGGCAGTCGGGGCTCGACCGCCAGATGCCCCTCGTGTGGTTCCAGGCCGAGCATCGTACGCAGCAACAGCAGCGGCGCCCCGGTCGACCACGCCTGCGGACTACACGCCGTCGGATACTCCACCGGGAACTTCGTCTGCTCGCGTGGGTAACCGCCGAACGCCTCCGGCAACCGACCGTCGAAGTACCAGGCGGCGTCGAGGATGCCGCTGGCGATCATGGCGGCCTCCTCCGGGAAGCCGTACCGGCGCAGACCCCAGGCGCAGAACGAGCTGTCGAAGGGCCAGACGGTGCCGTTGTGGTAGCCGATGGGGTTGTAGCGCACCTCGCCCTCGGCCAGGGTCCGCACCCCCCAGCCGGTGAACAGCCGTGGCCCGACCAGGTGCTCGGCGATCCGCTCGGCCCGGTCCTCGTCGACGATGCCGCTCCAGAGCAGGTGACCGATGTTGGAGCTGAGCACGTCACACTGGCGACCGTCCCGGTCCAGCGCGAGCGCGTAGTAACCGCCGTCCTCGACCCACCAGTCCCGGTTGAACCGCTCCTTCAGGGCCGCGGCCTCCCGCTCCAGTTGATCGGCGTACGCCGGGTCGTCCCAGAACTCGCGGGCCAGCCGCGCGCCGCGCATCTTCGCGTCGTACGCGTACCCCTGCACCTCGCAGGTGGCACGCGGAAACGGCGGTAGCGTGCCGTCGCGGTAGGAGATGGAGTCCCAGGAGTCCTTCCAGCACTGGTTCTCCAGGCCGGTCTCGGTGTTCCGCCGCTCGTACCAGATGTAACCGTTGCCGACCAGGTCGGCGTAGTCGTCGATCCACCTGAAGGCCCGCCGGCATTCCTGCTCCAACTCCTTGACCAGCGCGGCGTCTCCGCTCCACTGCTCGTACTCGTCGAGCAGCACCACGAACAGCGGCGTCGCGTCGACCGATCCGTAGTACGGCGAGTGCGGCTGCTCCTCGAACGCGGCGGTCTCGCCGTAGCGCATCTCGTGCAGGATCCGGCCCGGATCCTCCTCCCGGAAGTCGTCGAACCGGGTGCCCTGGAGCGAGCCCAGGACCCGCAGTGTGGTCGCGCTCAACTCCGGGGTGAACGGCAACGTCTGCAAACAGGTCAGGATGCTGTCCCGACCGAACATGGTCATGAACCAGGGCAGACCGGCGGCGGGGATGTTCTGGCCGCCCAGGGAGAGCGGCGAGAAACGCAACGCCGCCAGGTCGACGATGCACTTGCGGTACGTCGCGGCCACCTCGTCGTGCTCACTGTTCACCTTCGGCGCCTTGGCGATCCACTCTTCGAGGTCCTGTTGCAGGGTGAGCCGCTCGCTGCCGTGCACCCGCAACCCGAGGCGGAGGTCCCGGCCGCCCGGACCGATGGCCAGGGTCTGCACGTCGATGCCGGTGTCCCACTGCTCGTTCGGCTCCAGATGGATCGAGTACACGAAGCCGTTGCGGTCGTACCGGGCCGGCTCCGAGGACGAGATGACGGTCTCCCGCCTGAAGTTGCCGCGCCGGTAGCCCAGACGCAGCCGGTCCGCTTCGACCTCGGCGTAGATCTCCCCCTTCTTGTTGAGGATCTCGTCCTTGACCTCGAACAGGTCGGCGAAGTCGCAACCGGCGTCCATCCGGATCTCCAGATCGACCGCCTTCTCGTCGTGGTTGAGGATGGTGATGTGTTCCCGGAAGCTGTTACCGACCGCCCGTTCCCGGATGATCGACAGCTTCGCGTCGACGTAGTGGGTGGCCAGGCCGGGCACCAGGAAGAAACGCGACTCGTAGTACTGGAGGTCGTCGTAGGAGAGGGCGTTGAGTCGCTCGCCGTTGACCGTGAGCACCCACTTGGAGAGGAACCGGGTGTCGATGGAGAACAGGCCGGTCGGCTCGGTCGGTGTCGCCTCGATGTCCCCGGTGGGCTCGCAGACGACGAAGTTGTTGCCGTCGAGGATCCGTACGGTGTGGCTGGGTGGCATCACTGCACCCCCTTCCGGTAGCGCTGTGGCCCCCGGGAGTTCGCCGAACCGGGGAAGATCCGTTCCATCTGCACCACCAGGCGCCCGTCACCGGTGACCGTCATGTCCCCCCGCAGCAACGCCGCCAGACCGTTCTCGCGGCCGCTGACCAGTTCCTCGAAGAGCGCGGGGCTGGTGCCGACCACCGTGTCCGCTTCCATGTCCTCCCGGCTGACCTTGATGTTGCCCCGATCGATCCGCACCAGCCAGTGCAGGGTCTGCGGCCCCTCGTGCAGGTCGAAGCGCAGGGCTCCGGAGACCTTGGCCAGCACGGGCTCGTATCCCCGCTGGTCGAGGTCCTCGAAAAACCGCGTAGTCGCATCCCCCATCGGGCCCTCCTCCCGGTCGCTCGTGTCACGGAAGGGTCCCCGCCGCCCGGTTGCTCAACCTCACCCGCTTGGGGTGAACTCGCCCGGTGGCCCGAGCGGCCCGGCCGGGTCCGGCGCGAACGGCACGAAGCCGGCTCCCGCTCGGGAACCGGCTTCGGGTCGGTGCGACGCTCAGTTGTTGGGGTCGTCCGCGCTGATGTCGGCCAGCACCGACTGTGGCTCCCGCTCGACCGCCAGGTCACCCATGGACACCAGGCCGATCAACCGGCCGTCCTCCACCACGGGCAGCCGGCGCACGGCGTACGTCCGCATCAGGTCGGCGGCGGCGACCGCGTCGTCGTACTGGCTCACCGTCACCACGTCCTTGGTGGTGATCTGGTTCAGCCGGGTGCTCTCCGGGTCCAGGTTCTCCGCCACGCCTCGGACCGTGATGTCCCGGTCCGTGACGATGCCGACCACGTTGTCGCCATCCGTCACCACCACGTCACCGATCGCCGAGTCACGCATCTCCTGAGCCGCCGCGACAAGCGTGGCGTTGCCGTCCATGGTCACCAACCGGGTCGTCATGAACTCTCCGACCGTTGTCATGGCGCCTCCCTCTGGGTGTCAGGCAACCACGGGTCTACCCGACCACCGCCACCAGTAACGTGGCCGGTCAGCCACGCGGCGGCACACCGTACCGGCGCTCCACGCGCAGCCGCAGCGCCAGCCGCCGTTCGGCCACCATGGCCCGACGGAAGTCGTCCCAGTCCGGATGTTCCCCCTGCACCGCGCGGTACAGGTCGACCAGTTCGGCGACCGTGTCGTCGCCCGGATCCGCCGCGACCGGGGTCAGCTCGGCCCGCACCTCGGCCACCGCGTACGCCCAGCCGTCCTCGCTGGAGACGTGGAAGCTGGCCCGCGGGTCACGACGCAGGTTGGCCGTCTTCGCCCGGCCGTCGGTGACCGACACCCTGATCAGCCCGGCCACCCGGTCGTACGCGTAGACCACGTTGGACAGTTGCGGCCGACCGTCGCGCCGGATGGTCGCCAGCACCCCCAGCGACCGGCTGGCGATCAGATCGTCCAGGGCACGTTCGACCTGTTCCTCGGTCACGGCATCCTCCGGATCGGGCGTCAGCCTTCGGCGGCGACCAGCTCGGCGAGCTGCACGGCGTTGAGCGCGGCTCCCTTGCGCAGGTTGTCGTTGGAGCAGAACAGCGCCAAGCCGTGCTCGGCGGTCTCGTCGGCGCGGATCCGGCCGACGAAGGTCGGATCCTGACCGGCGGCCTGCAACGGGGTCGGCACGTCGGAGAGCGCCACCCCGGGCGCGTCGACGAGCAGCTCGTACGCCCGTTGCGCGCTGATCGGCCGGGCGAACCGGGCGTTGATCTGGAGCGAGTGACCGGTGAAGACCGGCACCCGCACACAGGTGCCGGAGACCTTCAGATCGGGAATCTCCAGGATCTTGCGGGTCTCGTTCCGGAGCTTCTGCTCCTCGTCGGTCTCCGCCGACCCGTCGTCGACGATCGAGCCGGCCAGCGGGAGCACGTTGAAGGCGATCGGCTGGGCGAAGGAGCGGGGAGCGGGGAACTCCACCGCGGCACCGTCGAAGGTGAGCCCGGTGGCGTTCTCGGCCACCTTGCGGACCTGCTCGTCCAGTTCGGCGACGCCGGCCAGACCGGCACCGGAGACCGCCTGGTAGGTGGCGACGACCAGGGCGACCAGTCCCGCCTCGGCGTGCAGCGGGCGCAGCACCGGCATCGCGGCCATCGTGGTGCAGTTCGGGTTGGCGATGATGCCCTTGGGCCGTACGGCGGCGGCATGCGGGTTGACCTCGGCGACGACCAGCGGCACCTGCGGGTCCATCCGGAACGCCGAGGAGTTGTCGATGACGACCGCACCCGCGGCGGCCACCCGTGGCGCCAGCTCCTTCGCCGAGCCCTTACCGGCCGAGAAGAGCACGATGTCCAGCCCCGAGTAGTCCGCGGTGGCCGCGTCCTCGACCGTGATCTCCTCGCCGCGCCACGGCAGCGTACGCCCCGCCGAACGGGCGGAGGCGAACAACCGCACCTGCTCCGCCGGGAAGTTGCGCTCCGCCAGCACCTGCCGCATCACGCCACCGACCTGGCCGGTGGCTCCCACAATGCCGATCCTCATGCCCGCGAGGCTACCCAGCCTGACACCCCGGCCGGGAATGCTTTCCCACCGCTGGGACCAGCCAGGGAAGGGCGAGGCGGACCGCTGCGGGACAGTAGCCCTTCGCCGGCCGGTTCCGCCGGAAGAACACCGCCACACCACCGGGGCCGGCCGCAGCATCTCAGCCCGGCCCCCGGTCGACCGCGACCGACGTCACAGTCGGGGCCGACCCACCGGGTTGACCCCGGGGGCCGGCCTCCGGCCGGTCAGCCCGCCGCCGGATGATCGATCAGCTCACCCAGACCGGTCGCCACCAGTTCGTCCCTGATCACCGCGGCGTCGCCCTCCACCACCAGGGTCAGCGACTCCGGGTGCAGGTGCGTCGCAGCCGCCGCCGAGACCTGGTCCACCTGCGCGGCGAGCAGTTCCTCCCGCAGCCGGGCGTGGTAGTCGTCCGGCAGGTCGTGCACCACCAGCGTGCTCAGCGCTCCGGCGATCGCCCGGGGGCTCTGCAACTCGACCGAGAGCTGGCCCGCCCGCCAGGACCGGGCCACCGCCAGCTCGTCCTCGGTCACCCCACCCGACTGGGTACGCGCGATCTCACCGACCGCCTCGACCAGCGCCGGAGCGGTGACGGCGGTCTGCACACCGGAGCTGACCGCGAACCGGCCGAACCGACGGGACGAGGCGAAATCCCCCCGGATGCCGTACGTGTAGCCGCGAACCTCCCGGATGAGGTGGTTCAGCCGCGAGGTGAACGCCCCGCCGAGCACCGTGCCGGCGAGCGCGATCGGCACGTGGTCCGGATGCGCCCGGTGCGGCCCGGGATGACCGAGCCGCAGCGTGGACTGCACCGAACCGGGCCGGTCGACGAGGATGATCCGCCGCCCGGTACGCACCGGCACCTCGATCGGCGCACCCCGGTCCACCGGCCCACCGCCGGTACCGGCGAACGCCGTCGCGGCGAGGGCGTCCAGGTCGAGCCGGTCCAGGTCACCGGCGACGACGAGGGTGCCCGGGCGGATGAACCACTCCGAGTGGAAGACGGTGACGTCCTCCACGTCCAGACCGGCCACCGAGTCGGGGTCGCCGTACATCGGCCGGCCCCACCGGTTGCCGGCACCGAACAGGTCGGCGCGTAGCGCCGCGTCGGCGCGTGGTCCCGGGTTGGCCCAGTCCATCCGCAGCGCGGTGACCTCGTCGTCGCGTACCCGCCGCACGTCGTCCGGGTCCAACCTCGGGGTACGCACCGCCTCGGCGAGCAGCTCCACCGCCGCGCCCAGCCGACCCACCGGCACCTGAACGCTCGCCTGGAAGGTGTCCCAGTCCAGCCCGGTCACCAGCTCGGTGCCGAGCGCCTCGATGGCCAGCGCGTACGCGGTCGCGTCGCGCTGTGCGGTGCCCTCCTCCAGCGCCTTGGCCAGCACCCCGCCGAGCCCTTCCCGGCCCACCGGCTCCCGGCCAGCGCCCGCGTCGAGCAGCAGCATCGCCACGGCGAGGTTCTGCCGGGGCAGGTGCGCGGCGACGACCTGACCACCGGAGACGGACCGGCGGACCACCTGGGGGAAGCGGTACGGGCGGGCGATGCCCGGAGCGGGACGGTCAGCGATCAACGTCACTGGGCAATCCTTTCGTTCGCGACTGCGGGGCTCGCGACTACCGGGCCGCGACGACCCACCAGGCCGCGCCGCTCACTCCTCGCGCTCACCGGGCAATCCTTTCGTTCGCGACTGCGGGGCTCGCCGCTCTCCTCACCGGGCCTCCTCGGGGAGGTAGGTCAGCGTCACCCGGTCGGCGGCGGCGAGCGTCTCCGTCGCCACCTCGGCGATCTGCTCGGCGGTCACCGCGAGCCAGCCAGGTAGCCGCTCGGCGACGGTGGCCGGGTCACCGAACTGCGTGGCGTAGCGACTCAACGCGTCCGCCCGGCCGTCCACGGTGGACATCTGTCGCCACCACGCGGTGGTCAGCAGCGCCTTCGCGCGGTCCAGCTCGGCGGTGGTGACCGGCACGGTCGCCAGTTCGTCGACCACCTCGGCCAGCCCGGCCGCCAACTGCTCGGCGCTCACGCCCGGCCGGGCGGTGGCGGTGGCGATCAGCGGTGCGGGGGCGTGCGCCAGGTCCACCCCGTACGCCCCGACCAGGTCGGGCTGGGCGATCCGCTCGCCGTCGGCGAGCCGCTGGTAGAGCCGACTGCCCCGACCGCTGCCGAGCACGGTGGCCAGCACCGTCACCACGTCGTACCCGGGACTGCCGAACGGGTGGGTGCGGTGCGCGACGTACACCCGGGGTGCCGGAACGTCGGCGACCACCGTCTCCTCGGCGGGCACACCGGTGGCCGGCACGACGCGGCCGTCGGGTGCCGGCGGGATCTCCGGCCGGGGCGGGATGCCGCCGAAGTACTTCTCGGCCAGCGTGACCACCTCGTCCACCGTGGTGTCGCCGACCACCGTGAGTACCGCGTTGTTCGGCGCGTAGTAGGTCTGGTGGAACGCCTGAAAGGTGGCCAGGTCAGCGGCGTTCAGGTCGGCCATCGACCCGATGGTGGCGTGATGGTAGGGGTGACCGGGTGGATAGAGCAGCGGCAACAGCCGCAACCAGGCGTCGCCGTAGGGCACATTCTCGTAGCGCTGTCGCCGCTCGTTCTTGACCACGTCCCGCTGGTTGTCCAGGGTCTCCTGGGTCAGCGCCGGCACCAGCCCGCCCATCCGGTCGGCCTCCAGCCAGAGCGCCAGCTCAAGGTGCTCGGCCGGGACCGTCTCGAAGTAGTTGGTGCGGTCCGGGTTGGTGGTGGCGTTCAGCGAGCCGCCGGCACCTTGGACCAGCTTCATGTGCTCGGTCTTCGCGACGTGCGTCGAGCCCTCGAACATCAGATGTTCGAAGAGATGGGCGAAGCCGGTCTGTCCGGTCGGCTCGTGTCGGGAACCGACGTCGTACCAGAGGTTCACCGCGACCGCCGGGGCGGTGCGATCCTCGCTGACCACCACACGAAGGCCGTTGTCCAGTCGGGTCATCGAGATCGGCCAGGGGTAACCGCTGTCGGGCATGGCACGACGCTATCCGATCTCCCGCCCCGGCAGGCTCCGGGACGCTCGCACCGGCGAGCCGCGTCGCGGGCGCCCAACGGTGGCCGTACCCGCCGACGGCACCCGTCAGGCAGGCGGCATCGACGGTACGACCCTGGGTATGCGGAAGACATGAGGTTTCCCCGGTCGCAGCCCGCCGTCGTCGCCGAACGAGCGGCCCGCGCCCTGGCCCGGCTGCGACGCAGCCGGTTGCTGCACCCGGCCGGCCGGTCCTTCGCCGGTGAGGTCGTCGTCTGGGGTGAGTCCGGTCAGCCGACCGGTGTCCGGCTGCTCGACCGGCCGGGGCACTACCCGGCCGTGGTCCGCCTCTCCAAGGGAACACCCACCCCGGGCGGCTGGCCCGACGTGCTGGGCCTGGCCGTGCGGATACTCCGTCCGACCGGTCGCCCCTTCGACCTGCTGGTCAGCTCCAGCGCCGCCGCGCCGGGGCTACGCCACCTGCCGTTGCCCCGACGCCGCTTCGCCGGCACCTACAGCTCGATCATGTCCTACCGGGCCGGCCGGCGACGGCTGTGGTTGGCCGCGCTGGCCGACCCGGAGTCACCGGACCTGGGCCACGACCTGGCCGGGCTCTCCGCCGCGGTGACGGCGGAGCGCCCCGGGCTGGTCCTCGCGGTCGCCTCCGCGACGGGACCGTGGCGGCCGTTCGGGCGGGTCACCATCGGCGAGCAGCTCAGCGCGCGGGACGACGCCGCGCTCGCCTTCGACCCCGTCGGCAACCGCCCGGAGGAACTGCGGCTGGCCGGACCACTTGCCTGGCTGCGGCAACACACCTACCGGGGATCCCGGCGCGGTCGTGGCGTCCGGGCTCAGTCGGGCGGCTCGACGGGGTTGACAGTCTGATCCGAGGTACGCCGTTCCAGCACGGTGTCGGGGGCGGCGTTCTGGTCGGCCTCCCGGGCATCGGACTCGGCGAGGATCGCGTCGGCCTGCGCCTGCGCGTCGTCGCTGCCCGCGGCCGCCTCCTCGGGTAGCAGGTGTGCCCGGGACTCCACCCGCTCCTGGTCGCTTCGCTCGTCACTCATGCCGCTCCTCATACCCCGATGGCGTCTCCGGCACTCCGTGAGACTCCGGCGACGGGAGGGTGAGCGTTCGGGCACATTCAGGTACGCTTACCGGCGTGACGCGGTCGTATCGATGGTTTAGGCAGCCGGCTCGGCCGGTGACCTCACCATGATCTGACGTCACCGATTTCGAGCCGGCCGGGCAGGAGCTTTCGTTCCTGCCCTTTCGCGTACGAGCAGCCGGCTCGACCCGGGCACCGGCCCCGGGTGCGGTCGGCGGAAGGATGCCCACCGTGACGACCCCGGAGGACCACCGGGTCATCGACCAGCGGATCGACCGTGTCGTACCGCTGACCACCCCGGCCCTGCTGCACCACGAGTTGCCCCTGGACGACGCCCTGACCACGGCCGTGCTGACCGGCCGCCGGGCGGTCGGTCAGGTGCTCGACCGGGCCGACGACCGGCTGCTGGTGGTGGTCGGCCCGTGCTCGGTCCACGACCCCGCCGCCGCCCTCGACTACGCCCACCGGCTTCGGGCAGCGGCCGAGCGGGTGGCCGACGACCTGCTCGTCGTGATGCGGGTCTACTTCGAGAAGCCGCGTTCCACGGTGGGTTGGAAGGGCCTGATCAACGATCCTGGGCTGGACGGCTCCGGGGACGTCAACACGGGTCTGCGGCGGGCTCGGGCGCTGCTGCTCGACGTGCTGCGGCTCGGTCTCCCGGTGGGCTGCGAGTTCCTCGACCCGATCACCCCGCAGTACATCGCGGACACCGTCGCGTGGGGCGCGATCGGGGCACGGACGGTGGAGAGCCAGGTGCACCGCCAGCTCGCCTCCGGGCTGTCCATGCCGATCGGCATGAAGAACCGCCCGGACGGCAGCATCGCCACCGCTGTCGACGCGATCCGGGCCGCCGGGGTGCCGCACGTCTTCCCCGGCATCGACGTCTCCGGCACCCCGGCGATCATGCACACGCGCGGTAACGCGGACGGGCATCTGGTGCTGCGCGGTGGCGGCGGTCGGCCGAACTACGACGCGGCGTCGGTGGCCGGCGCGTTGGACCTGCTCCGCGCCGCCGGGTTGCCGGAGCGGCTGGTGGTGGACGCCAGTCACGCCAACAGCGGCAAGGACCACCGCAACCAGCCCGGGGTGGCCGCCGACGTCGCCGCGCAGATCGCCGCCGGCCAGCGGGGCATCGTGGGGATCATGCTGGAGAGCTTCCTGGTGCCCGGGCGCCAGGACCTCGACCCCACCCGCGAACTCACCTACGGTCAGTCGGTCACCGACGCCTGCATCGGCTGGGACACCACCGAGGAGGTGCTCACCGACCTGGCCACCGCCGTACGCGCCCGCCGGGCCGTCGCTCCCCTGGCCACCCCCACCTCCGCCTAGTCACGCCTGACCCGAGTCGACCGAGAGGTCGTCGCCACCGCAGAGCGCTCTGGGTGCGACGACCTCTCGGTCGCCCGCGAGGTGGCGGGAGGGTGGGTGTTTTGGGGGGTGGGAGGGGGGTAGGTCACGGAGGTGAACGACGACGTACCCGTGACCGAGGCACCCACGGTGCCCACGACGCAGGCCCAGCTGCCGGAGGCCACCCTGGCTGACGTGCCCGTGGTCGACACCGCCGCGCTCGATCCACCGACCACCGACCTGCCCGCGACGGCTATCGAGTTCGGTGACGAGGTGGAGATCGAGGAGGTGGACACCCGTCCGCTCGACGAACTGCTCGACGACCTCTACCACGGTCAGGAGCGGATCAGCCAGGTGGACATCTACCGCCGCGCGGTCGCCGCGGAACTGCCGGCGCAGTTGCTGTCCCGGCTCAACGCACTGCCGCAGGGCGAGTACGCGGTCGACGAGGTGACCGACCTGCTGGGTGGCTCGGCGGGCTGACCAGCCGGTCGATGCCGGTGACGAGGAGAGGGAAACACATGACGCAGCGCGAGGAAGATCAGCACCCCCGTACGCCCGCGCTCGGCCAGCCACCCGAGGGCCGCGACACCCTGCCCGAGCCCGACTTCGCCAACGAACATGACCGCACCGCCGTGGACCGGGACATCGTCACCGGCGAGGACGAGGAGGAGCGGGAGCCGGAGTCGCCGCGCGGCTGGTCCGGCATGCAGCGCTGACCACGGTACGTCGACGAGGCCGGCCCACAGGTGGGGTCGGCCTCGTCATCGCTTGTAACCGGTCAGTCCTCCTCCCTGCCACCACCCTCGGCCGCCTGTTGGGCCACCGCGTACCCCATTTGCAGGAAGTCGGAGGCCGCCACCGCGGTCAGCGCGGTGGCGACGAGACGGGTCAGTCGCGGCGCGAGCACCAGCCCGCCGGTGAGCCCGGTAGCCACCCACACGGCCAGGCAGAACGGGCAGCTGAGCAGCTCGCCGATGGCGTGGCGGGTGGGGCTGCCCGAGTCGCGTACCTGTTCCATCACCTCGCCGCTGCCGATGGGTCGGTCGTACCGGGTGAAGGGGGCCCGCAACGGGCTGGTCACCGCGTCCTTGGACAACAGGCGACTGAGCTTGTGGGTGGCGACGGCGAGCAGCACCACATCCGACGTGGTGGGTCGCTCGGGCACGGATCGACCTGTCACCTTCGCCAGGCCGGCGATCGCACCGGTCACGCCGGCGTAGGTGCCCATCGCCGCCAGGTAGCCGCCGAGTGGGCGGTGTTCGTGCGGCGCGTACGCCTTGCGTAGTCGCGCCACTTTCTGTCTCAGGTTGCTCACCCGGCCTCCTCGGGGGTCACGTTGGATGTCGCCGACGTCGACGGCGGATTCCGACCGGTCAGCCGGCCTGGAGGTTGTCGGCCACCGTGCGGGCGAGGCTGTGCAGCGCCTCGTCGGCGAGCCGGTCGATGTCCTCGCCACCGCCGCGGAGTTCGAGGCGGAGCCGGGAGCCGCCCGTGTCGACCGACTCGACCTGGAGATCGGCCGACCAGTCGGTGTCGCGGGCCGCCCAGCGGGCCCGCAGTCGCCCGGCGTCGTCCTCCCGGGCCGGGTCACCCGAGAGCAGTGGCTCGGGCAGCCAGGAGGAGATCCGGTTGGGGTCGGTGGCGGTGTTGAACACGACCTCCGGGGGCGCGGAGACCCCCCGCTCCGCGTACCCCATCACGCGTCCCGCAGCCGACTCGGGTCGACCTCACGCCCCGGGTGCCGGGCGAGGTACTCGGTCTCCAGCTCGGCGGTACGCCGCAGGTGGTTGGCGAGCGCCGAGTCGGTCGCGTGGCGGAGGGTGTCCAGGCGGGTGCGGTGCAGACTCTGCATCTCCCGGATGAGATCCTCCTCCCCCAGCTCCGCCGGGTCGATACCGAGCAGGTCGGCGTCCGACGCGGGGGCAGCCGTCCGATCGTCGCCCCACTCGGGGATCCGCTGCTCGGGGCTCACCTCCGTACCGCCGGCAGGAAATGGGTCCTGTGGTCCCGATGCCGTCATCTCGCCCCCTCATCCGTCGTGGGCTGGCGTCTGTACGGTTGCCCGCACCGGGTGTGGCCAAACCAGAAGGTGCTACGACACCGCGTCGGAGACCACGGCCGACCCCGGTACCCTCGGTGGCATGAAGCGGCTCTGGACCCCGGCGTGGATCGCACGCCACGTGGCCATGGTCGTGCTGGTGACCACCTTTCTCGGGCTCGGCTGGTGGCAGGTCAGCCGGGCCGCCGCGGGTAACGCCATCAGCTGGGGTTACGCCGTCGAATGGCCGATCTTCGCGGGTTTCGTGGTCTTCGTCTGGTGGCGTGAGGTACGCCATGCGCTACGGGCGGCCCCCGCCCCCGCACCGGGCGGAGAGGTGACCGCGCCGGCATCCGACGATCACCGCGCCGCGTCCGGCGAGGACGGTACGGAGCGCCCACGGGCCGGCATCCGACGTCCGGTACGGGTCACCCGGGTCTCCGACGGTCCGGGCGAGGACGATGCCGACCTCGCCGCCTACAACCGCTACCTGTCATGGTTGAACGCCAACCCGGGCGCGAAGCCCGGCGACTATCCCGGCTGAGCCGGCCCCGGAAGGACTGACGAGACGTGCGCGCTGCCCTCACCCGCTACCGAGTGATCGCCTGGGTCGTCGGCGTGGTGCTCATCCTGCTGGTCGTGATCGGCATGCCGCTGAAGTACGGCTTCGACAACCCGGTCGTGGTGGAGACCGTGGGCCAGGCACACGGCTTCCTCTACATGGTGTACCTGGTGGCCGCGTTCGACCTTTCCCGGCGGGCCGACTGGCCGCTCAAGCGGATGATCCTGGTGATGTTGGCCGGCACCGTGCCGTTCGTCTCCTTCTGGGCGGAGCGACGGGTGAGCGCGCTGGTCACCGCCGAGCAGCGGGAACGCGAGGCGGCGCCGGAACCGATCGCCGGGTAGTTGCGCGCGACGGCGATCGTCACCGTCGTGGTCGCCACGGTTCGGCACTGGCCAGCGGGTCCTCCCAGCCGCCGTAGCTGTTCATCTCACGGGCCCGGCGCAGGGCCCGGCTCACCTGCCCGAACTGGCGCTCGTCGTCGCTGCTGAACAGCAGCTCGTCGGCCCCCGCCCGGCGGCCCCACAGCTCGTACGCGGGCGGACGCCAGCGGTCGCCCGCCGCCGCGAGCAGCACCGGCACCAGGAAGACAGCCCCGAGCAGGAGGTACGCCCCGGCGGTGAGCCGTTGCAGCCCTCCGGTGAAGCCCAGTAGCAGTCCCACCCCACCGATCACCACCGTCGACACCAGCACGGCCCGAGTGGCCATCCGGTCGTGCGGCCCCCGGCTGCTGTGCAGATGGGTCAGCTCGGCAACGCGCCAACTGCTGCGGCCGACGGTGAACCGGTCGGCGGTGACGATGATCCCGGGCCGGGCGTAGAGCAGCCTCGGCGCTCTGCCGGTGTCTCGGGGGTTCCGGGGCGGTCGTATGTCTCGGGGGTTCCGGGGCGGTCGTACTGTCGCGCCATCAGGATTCACGACGCCTCCTCCCACGGCTGGTGGCACCGGGTCGGTTCCCGTCGGGCTGGGCGTGGACGCCGGTTGACGGGATTCCCGGCCGCGCGATTCATTGTGGGCCGTCGACGCCACTGCGGCTTGAACGTTTCCGATGGTCAGGGGCCTGTCCCGGCCTGCCCGGTGCCGGAGAGAGTGCGTCAAGTCCGGTTTGTCGGTCAAAACGCCCCGCCATCCGGCGTCATATGTCGAGAGCGACCAGTCCGACATATCGCTGATGCCGTGCTTATCCGGCCCAGCCGCTGCGGGTTGTGCCACAGCACCCCCATTGGTCTCGGCTTTCTCTGCGGATGACTCCCGTCCCGTACTAGGTTGGGCTGGTCGGCTCGGCCGGCCGCTGCCCACCCGGGCAGCACCGGGCCGTCGCCGTCGCGGAGCCTCAGCCGCCCGCGCCGGCCCCGGAGAGGAGCATTCGAGCTCTTGTCGTCCCTGACGCACACGCTGCGCGCCCTGACGGTCGCCGCCTGCGCACTGGCGCTACTCGTGCCGGCGACGATGGTCCGGGCCGAACCTTCACCCGCCGAACTGACCCGGCGGATCGAGAAGGCCTCCGTCGAGTTGGAACGCGTGGTGGAGGCCCACAACGAACTGCGGGAGAAGATCAAGGACAACCGCGCCGCCGTGAAGCGGTTGCAGGAGCGGCTCGGCCCGTTGGAGCAGCAGGCCGAGCAGAGCCGGGCGGATGTCGGCGAGCTGGCCGCGACGGCGTACAAGACCGGCAATCTCGGCACCGTCGACGCGCTGCTGCACGGTGATGACTCGACCTCGGTGCTGGACCGGCTCGGCACGCTGGACCACCTGACCCGGCAGCGGCAGGCCACCATCGCCAGTTTCAACGCCGACCAGCGGCGCCTGCTCGACGAGAAGACCCGGCTGGACGTGACGCTCAGCCAGCAGGCGGCGCAGTCGCGCGAGCTGTCCTCGGCGAAGAAGCGGATCGAACGCGATCTCGCCAAGCTCTACGAGATGCGCCGGCAGGCGTACGGGCGGGCGACCGAGCAGCCGACGAACCGACCCAACAGCGCGCAGGACGCCCCCGCCGTCTCCGGACAGGCCGGCGTCGCCGTCCGGTACGCCTACGGCGCGCTGGGCAAGCCGTACGCCTGGGGCCAGGACGGTCCGGGCAGTTACGACTGCTCCGGGCTGACCTCGGCGGCCTGGCGGGCGGCCGGTCGGTCCCTGCCGCACAACACCCGGCGGCAGTGGGGTGTGGTGGCGCACATCAGCCGCAGCGAGTTGCGCCCCGGCGACCTCGTCTTCTACCGCAGCCTCGGCCACGTGGCCATCTACGTCGGCGACGGGCAGGTCATCCACGCACCGACCTTCGGCCGCAACGTGGAGAAGCGATCCGTGGATCTCATGTCACCGTACGGATATGGGAGGGTGCGCTGAGTCGCGCCTCAGCGTGGGTCGCACCCGGCGACAGACAGGCAACGGCCGGCGTCCTTACCGGACGCCGGCCGTTGACCGTCAGTACTCAGGCCGCTTGCAGGCCCTCCGCGCGGGCCAGCTCCCGCAGCCGGCCCAGCGCCTGGATCTCCAGCTGCCGGATCCGCTCCCGGGACAGGGAGAACCGCGACGCCACCTCGGTCAGCGAGTGCTCCCGACCGTCCTCCAGCCCGTACCGGGCCCGCATGATGCCGGCCGAACGGTCGTCGAGGTGGTTGAGCAGCCCTTCGATCCGCTGCCGCTCCAACCCGGTGAGGACGATCTCCTCGGGCGACGGTGCGTCACTGTCGGCGACCAGGTCGCCCAGGTTGGTGTCACCGTCGTCACCGACCGGTGTGTCCAACGACACGGTGTCCTGCGACCAGCGAACCAGCTCGTTGACCCGCTCGACGGTCACCCCCAGGGCCGTGGCGATCTGCTCCGGCTCCGGGTCGCCGCCCAGCTCACGGGTGAGCTGCCGGGCCACGTTGCGCATCCGGTTGACGTCCTCCACCAGGTGCACCGGCAACCGCACGGTGCGCTCCTGCTGGGCGATCGCCCGGCTGATCGCCTGGCGGATCCACCACGTCGCATAGGTCGAGAACTTGTATCCACGCTCGTAGTCGAACTTCTCGACCGCCCGGACCAGGCCGGTGTTGCCCTCCTGGATGAGGTCCAGCATGGGCATGCCGGAACGGACGTAACGTCGGGCGATCGACACGACCAGTCGCAGGTTCGCCCTGATGAACAGGTCCTTGGCCCGCTCACCGTCGGCGATCAGCCGCTCCAGTTCCTCCCGGGTGACGCCCTCGGGGACGCGGTCCTCGCCGAGCAGGTGCTCGGCGTACAGCCCGGCCTCGATGGCCTTGGAGAGGTCGACCTCCATGGCGGCGTCAAGCAGCGGCGTCCGGGAGATCTCGTGCAGGTAGACTCCGACCAGGTCGCGCTCCTCGGCGACCTCGTCAGTACGCATTCCGATGTTCTTGTCCACGGTGCCCACGGTCCCCTCGCTCGCGCCGGTTGCCCGGTTCCTTGCCATCCCCACGCCCATCAGCTCCCCCGTAACCTCCGCTGTGCCCATCGGTGCTGGCATCTACACAACAGATGAGACGTGTCGGGGATTCCATGTCGTGGGTCGAAAGTGTCACGAATGCCTGATAATCCGCTGAGAACAGCGTCCACGTTTGCTGTCAGCACCCTGCCTGGCTGACGTCGGCGGGCACCCGTGAGGTCGACGGATCGACGGATCGCCGTCCGTCCCGGTCCATGGCAGCACTGCCTGGCCGACGGGTGCAGCGACCCAGGTCACCGCCGTGCTGCGATCCTGGTCACTGCCTGATACGCGTACGTGGACCGCTCGGTTCATCCACGCTGGTGGTATTACCCCACGCTCTGGTGAACAATCCGCACCCCGGATCTATGCCCGGCGTCGTCGGCGCGGCCTGCCGGTCCGTCACGTCCGCCAGCGGCGGGGCGGCCGGGACACCTCGATCACCGGTTCGGGTGGGCCCCGCACCCGTGGTCCGGTGTCCACCCGATGACGACGTCAACGTGGCAATCCGCTGGGCGTACGGCTTCGCCCCGTCACACCCGCCGTCGGCCGGAACCCACCCGGTGCGCGCGGACGGCTTCGACGCCCGTCTCCAGGGCCCTGCGGGCCCGGGTTCGGTGACGCGCGGCCACTCCGACGAAGAGACAGTCGACCACGGTGAGCTGCGCCAGTCGGCTGGCCGTCGCGCCGGAACGGTAGGTGGTCTCCCGCGCGGCGGTGGTGAGGACGTGGTCGGCGACCTCGGTGACCGGGGAGCGCGGGAAGTTGGTCAGCACCACGGTAGTGGCCCGCTGGGACCGGGCCTGCTCCAGCACCTCGACCACGTCGGAGGTGGTGCCGCTGTGCGACAGACCGATGGCCACGTCGCCACGGCCGAGCAGGGCCGCCGAGGTCAACGCGGTGTGCACGTCGGGGAAGTAGAAGGCGGTGCGGCCGATCCGGTGCAGCTTCTGCTGGAAGTCCGCGGCGACGAACCCACTCGCGCCGGCACCGTAGATGTCGACCCGGCCGGCACCGGCGATGGCGTCCACCACCTGCTCGCAGACCGCCGGGTCGAGCTGTTCGGCGGTCTCCTCCACGGCTCGTGCGTCGTTGAAGGCGACCGTCGCGATGATCTGGGCCAGGTTCGCGCCGGGCGGGATGTCGCCGCCGGCCACCCGTGCGTCCGGTGGCTCGACGCGCCGGGCGGCCTCGGCGGCGAGGCGGATCCGTAGCTGCGGGTACCCGCCCACCCCTACCGAGCGACAGAACCGGATCACGGTCGCCTCGGAGGTCTCGGCGGCGGCGGCGAGGTCCGTGATGGTGCGACGGGCAGCGTCGGCGGGGTTCGCGACCACCAGCCGGGCGACCCGCTGCTCGGCCGGCGACAACGCCGGAAGCAAGCCGCTGATGTGGACGATCAGCCCGCCGGGCTCGGGATTGTCGGGAACCTTCGGCCTCTTCGCCACCGTTGGACTTACTTTCATGAGTTCGAGGACGCCAATCATGGCGTACGCCGATGCCAGCCGGTCCAGCCTGCCATCGGCGGACCCGGGCCGCCTCCCCCACCGGGCCGGGTCCGTCGGGTCGGGTGGGGCTTGCGCACCCGCCGACCGGCCACCGCACTAACCTCGGTCCATGGCGAATCGCAGTGTGTTGGTGACCGGGGCCACTGGTGGTCTGGGTGGAGCGGTCAGTGCCGCGTTCGTGGCGGCGGGGTGGCGGGTGGTCGCCCCGCAACGCTGGCAACCACAGCCGGTGGGCAGTCCCGACGCCAACGCTCCAGTGCGGATCGTCGCGGACCTGACCGATCCGCAGGACGCCGCCCGGGTGGCCGAGGTGGCGGCCGGTGACCCCGAGGCGCCGCTGCGGGCGGTGGTCAACCTCGTCGGCGGGTACGCCAGCGGCGGGCTGGTGCACGAGACGCCGATCGACGAGTTCGACCGGATGCTCACCCTCAATCTCCGCCCGACCCACCTGGTCACCCGGGCCGCACTGCCGCATCTGGTGGCCGCCGGTGGAGGCGCGGTGGTCTGTGTCGCGGCCCGCGCGGCGGTCGCTCCCTTCCCTGGTGTCGCCGGCTACGTGACCGCCAAGGCCGCCGTGCTCGGTTTCGCCTCCGCCGTGGCCGTGGAGTACAAGGCAGCCGGGATCCGCTGCAACACGGTGCTGCCCAGCGTCATCGACACCCCGACGAACCGCGCCGCGATGCCGGACGCCGATCACTCCCGCTGGGTGGCTCCGGCCGAGATCGCCTCGGTGATCCGCTTCCTCGCGTCGGACGAGTCGGCACCCACCAGCGGCGCGGCCGTACCGGTCTACGGGCGGGCCTGAACCTGGATCAGTTCCATCGGCACGTCGCCCGTCGGCTCGTCTCCGTCCGCCAGCCAGGGGGCCAGGTGTCCACGGATCTGGCGGGCCGTCTCCTCGGCTGGGAGGTCCGCGTTGACCGGCACGAACGTCGGATACTCCGGCAGCGTGCGGTAGGCCAGGTCCGCGGCGGTCAGAAAGGCCAGGGTTTCGTGGTCGGTGCCCCGGCGCTCGATCCGTCGGTACGCCTCGATCGGCTCCACGATCAGCAGGAACGTCACCTGCGGTCGGGGGAAGACCCGGTAGGCAGCTCGGACCAACCGCTCCCAGCGGTGCCCACCGTGCGCGCGGAGGCTGGCGTACTGGCAGGCCGCGTAGCGGTCCATCACGACGATCCGGTCGGTGAACCGGCCGGCGAGCAGGGTCAGCGCGATGGCCAGCCAACGGAGCACGGATTCCACCAGGAGCATGCCGTGGCACCCGAGGAGCCCCTGGGCATCCGACCGGCCGAGTCGGTGCGCGGCCCGACCGAGCCAGCGCCGCCCACCGGCGTTGCGGTGATAGGTGGCCGGGTAGCCGGCCGCGGTGAGCGCCTCGGCCAGCCGGTACGCCTGGGTGGTCTTGCCTGAACCGTCGATACCGATCAGGGCTACGGTGCGGAGCCGCCCCCTGCCACCCGTCGAACGGGGCGCTCCCGTCGGTCTGACCACTTTGGAAAGGCTATCGGACCGGCGCACCTACGAACGAGCAATAAATCCTCTTTTGTCATTTTCATCCCGTTAGCCGCGTCGGGCAGGTGTGGCCGACCGGAATGCCGGGTACCGATCGGGGATCCCACCGGTGGCATCCGATCGAGTCGACAGGAGAGGCGAGATGGCCGAGCGCGACGACGAGACTCTCCTGCACACCCTCAAGAAGGTCGCCGCCGTACTCAAGCAGGCGGAGATCCCGTTCGCCCTGGGTGGCAGCTTCGCCGTCTACGCGCACGGCGGGCACTCCAGCGAACACGACGTCGACTTCCTGATCCGCGAGTCCGACGTGGAAGCCGCACTGGAAGCGCTGGTGAGCAGTGGTTTCACCGCCGAGCGGCCGCCGGAGGACTGGCTGGTCAAGGTTTACGACGGCGGCCGGATGGTGGACCTGATCCACCGCCCGATCGAGACGCCGGTGACCGAGGAGACCTTCGCCGACACGGTCGTGCGGCCGGTCGACGCCATCCACATGCCGGTGCTGTCGGCCACCCAACTGATGGTGCACAAGCTGCTGAGCTTCTCCCAGCACTACTGCGATTTCGCCCGCGGGCTGCCGCTGGCCCGCTCGTTACGGGAGCAGATCGACTGGGAACGGGTACGCAAGGAGACGCAGCACTCGCCGTACGCCGAGTCGTTCCTGGTGCTGCTGGACAGGCTGGACGTCGTGCCGTACGCCGACACCGCCGACGAGAGGGGGAGACAGTGACCGAGCACCGCGACTCCGGTGCCGGGCCGCCCGACGAGTACGTCGAGGCGGAGATCCACCGGCTGCTCACCGAGGATCCGTCCATCGCCGAACAGGGCATCACCGTGGTCCGCACCGAACGCGCCCTCGTGCTGCACGGCGAGGTGGCGAGCGAACACCGGCGGGAGGAGATCCTGCGTCGGGTCGCCGAACGCATCCCGGACGTGCCGATCACCAGTGACATCGGGGTGATCCGGGCGCAGGCACCCACGGAGATCGAGCAACTGCCCTGAGGAGGTTCGATGGTTATCCGGATCGCCGCTGTGGGGGACGTGCATCTGGACGAGGACGTGCTCGGTCGGTTCCGGCCGGCGCTGGAGGAGCTACCCGGCTCCGTCGACGCGCTGCTGCTCGCCGGTGACCTGACCCGGCACGGCACCGAGGCCGAGGCCCGCTGCGTGGCCCGGGAGTTCGGTGACCTGGGCGTACCCGTGATCGCCGTGCTGGGCAACCACGACCACCAGTGCGACCAGGTGCCGCAGGTGGTCGGCGCGCTGGAGGAGGCGGGCATCACCGTGCTGGAGGGCGACGGAGTGGTGCTGGACTGCCCCGCCGGCCGACTCGGCGTCGCCGGGGTGAAGGGTTTCGGTGGCGGCTTCGCCGGCCGGAGCGCCAGCGACTTCGGCGAGCCGGAGATGAAGGCGTTCGTACGCACCACGACCGAGAGCGCCGACCGGTTGGGCGAGGCACTTCGCTCGCTGGACTGCGACGTGCTGGTGGCACTCACCCACTACTCCCCGGTGCCGGACACCCTGGCCGGGGAACCGTTGGAGATCTACCCGTTCCTCGGCTGCTACCAGCTGGGGCAGGCGGTGGACTCAGCGCCGACCGCGCTCGCGCTGCACGGGCATGCCCATCACGGCTCGGAGCGCGGCATCACCCCGGGCGGGGTACGCGTCCGGAATGTGGCCCATCCGGTGATCAAGCAGGCGTACAGCGTCTTCCACCTCGGTGATCACCTTGATCCGGATGAGGTTTCCGGTGTCGCTGCCGGGGGTATTCAGCAACCATGGAGCTGATTCTCTGGATTCTCGCAGTCGTACTGGTGGTCGCCGGCATCCTCGCGCTGTTCCGCCGGCAGATCCTCTGGGGCATCGTCCTCATCGTCGTCGGGCTGCTCGTCGGCCCGGGTGGGGTCAGCATCTTCAATTGACGTCGCGGCGCAGTGCGTCGCTCACCGAACCCGCCGGGGTCGTCGTGTCCGGTACTCCGTCCTCCCGACAGGAGTCACCGGACGCGACGGCCCCGGCGTGCTGTCGTCGGTCGGCCACCACCCGATCGGGCCCCGTTCGCGAGGTTTGCCGACGCCGGTGAGTGGAGAACCACCGATCCATGGGGACAACCGCGGAGCAGACCCGACGCAACGGCACCCGCCAGTGGTGGGCGCTGGCCGGTTTCGCGCTGGCCGTAGTGGCCGTCGCCGTCATCGGCAACCTGGCCGGGGCAGGCGCGAGTGACCAGTACGCGAACATCGACCGGCCCTCGTGGTCGCCGCCTGGCTGGCTCTTCGGCCCGGTCTGGACCGTCCTGTACGTGATGATCGCGGTCGCCGCCTGGCTGGTCTGGCGGCGGGTGGGGTTCGGTGCCGCCCTCGGCGCGTGGGTGGTCCAGCTCGTGCTCAACGCCGCCTGGACGCCCCTTTTCTTCGCCGGTGACCGGTACGGGCTGGCGTTCGCCGAGATCATCCTGCTGTGGCTGGCGATCGGCGTGACAGTGCTGCTGTTCTCCCGGGCGAGCCGCCTGGCGGCGGCGTTGCTCCTGCCCTACTGGGCCTGGGTCACCTTCGCCTCGGCCCTCAACTTCGCGATCTGGCAGCTGAACAGCTGACCCGTCGGCCCACCGCCTGGTCCGCCGAGCGCGGACCGGGCGGTGGGCCCCGCCGCACCGTGAGCAGCGCATGATCCCGCTCGTCAGAGCGGTCGCCGCACCCACCCGGGGCGGCCCGTCGGGACCGTAATTCTTCCTGCCGCATGTCGTGGCCGAGAAAACATCCCCTGATAGACGGGGGTCTCTGCCGTCGATGTAAGCGGCTCCATGGGCGTTTCTCAGATTTCCGGATTGTTACTCGGTCGTGTCCGTCCAAGGGTGGACCGCGCGGGATGCAAGCGCTTACATGTGAAAACGCCCATCGGACCGGCACAAGGTCAACCGGAAGCAAATCCCGGCCTGCGCCGGACAGGAAGGAGGACGGCATGGCGGTCTCTGCCAGGCCACGCCAGGCCCTCGCGATCGTAGGCGCGATCGGACTGGCACTCAGCGCCACCGCTTGCGGCACCGGAAGCAGCAGCAACGGCGGCAGCAGCAACGCCGATTCCGCGGAGTGTGCCCCGTACGAGAAGTACCAGGGCCACGACGGCAAGACGGTCAACATTTACTCGTCGATTCGGGACATCGAGGCCGACCGCCTGGCGGAGTCCTGGAAGCAGTTCGAGGAATGCACCGGCATTAAGATCAACCACGAGGGCAGTGGCGAGTTCGAGGCCCAGCTCCCCGTGCGGGTCGACGGCGGCAACGCTCCCGACCTGGCCTTCATCCCGCAGCCCGGCCTGCTCGCCCGGTTCGCCGAACGCAACCAGCTGAAGCCGGCCAGCGACGAGACCAAGGCCATGGCCGAGCAGAACTACTCGCCCGACTGGCTGAAGTACAGCACCATCAACGGCACCTTCTACGGCGCGCCGCTCGGGTCGAACGTGAAGTCGTTCGTCTGGTACTCGCCGAAGATGTTCCAGGAGAAGGGTTGGACCGTTCCGACCACCTGGGACGACCTGATCAAGCTCAGCGACACCATCGCCGGGACCGACATCAAGCCGTGGTGTGCCGGTATCGAGTCCGGTGAGGCCACCGGCTGGCCGGCCACGGACTGGATCGAAGACCTGATGCTGCGGACGCAGACCCCCGAGGTCTACGACCAGTGGACCACGCACGAGATCCCCTTCAACGACCCCCGGGTCGCGGAGGCGGTGGACCGCGCGGGCACCATCCTGAAGAACGACAAGTACGTCAACGGCGGCTTCGGCGGGGTGCGCAGCATCGCCACCACCTCCTTCCAGGAGGCCGGCGTGCCGATCACGCAGGGCAAGTGCGCGCTGCACCGGCAGGCGTCGTTCTACGCCAACCAGTGGC
This sequence comes from Micromonospora sp. DT48, assembly GCF_049844495.1. Lineage (NCBI taxonomy): Bacteria > Bacillati > Actinomycetota > Actinomycetes > Micromonosporales > Micromonosporaceae > Micromonospora > Micromonospora sp. DT48. Next base: position 61,734 of record NZ_JBNCLE010000016.1, on the reverse strand, counting down.
CTGAGGGCACCCGGGTGGCCGAGGACGGCGACGTCTTCGCCTTCTACTTCCCGGCCATCGACCCGGCCAAGGGCAAGCCGGTGCTGGGTGGCGGCGAGTTCGTGACGGCCTTCACCGACCGTCCCGAGGTCCAGGCGGTGCAGACGTACCTCGCCTCCGGTGAGTACGCCAACAGCCGCGCGAAGATCGGCGACTGGGTGTCCGCGAACAACAAGGTCGACCTGGCCAACGTCGCCAACCCGATCGACAAGCTCTCCGTCGAGATCCTTCAGGACGAGAGCTCGGTCTTCCGGTTCGACGGTTCCGACCTGATGCCCGCCGCCGTCGGCGCCGGGACCTTCTGGAAGGGCATGGTCGACTGGATCAACGGGCGGGACACCGCCACCGTCCTCCAGGGCATCGAGAGCAGCTGGAAGTAGTTCCAGCGGTGGGCCGGTCCGCGGACGCGGACCCGCCCCCCCGCACTACCCAGGGCCCGGGGGGGGGTGATTAAAAACGACTTTTCCCAGCCCTCGCCCCAACAGATTATGCTGCT
>NZ_JBNCLE010000016.1:58980-61189 GCF_049844495.1 Micromonospora sp. DT48 | reverse complement strand
CCCCCCCCCCCCCCCCCTTGGCCGATCCGTTCGCTGGCTCATGTTGGCGGGGGGGGGGCCGGCCCGGGGCCGGCCCCCCCCCCCACCGGCTCTACCGAGGACCCGGGGAGGGTTGATGAACTTCGACTTTGCCGAGCAGTCGCCCAAGCTGATGATGCTGCTGTGGGGGTTGGTCGCCTTCGCGGTGGTGGTGGGCGGCCTACTCGTGCTGCTCGACGCGGTGCCGTCCTACTTCGCCCGGCGGCGTGAGGCGCAGTTCGCGGCCGCGACCGCCAGTGGCGCGCCACTGCCTGGGCGGAGCAAGCCCCGCGAGGGGATGTTCGCCACGTTCTTCCTGTTGCCGACAGTGCTACTGCTGATGATCGGCCTGGTCGTACCGGCGATCCGGACCACCCTGCTGTCCTTCATGGACGGCGGCAGTCAGAACTGGGTGGGCCTGGACAACTACCGGTGGATGTTCGCCGAGGACTCGATCGTGCGGGTGTTGGTCAACACCCTGGTCTGGGTCACCCTGGTCCCGCTGGTCGCGACCTCCATCGGCCTGATCTACGCGGTACTCGTCGACAAGGCCCGGCTGGAGGTGGTGGCGAAGTCGCTGATCTTCATGCCGATGGCGATCTCGTTCGTCGGTGCCAGCATCATCTGGAAATTCGTGTACGCCTACCGGGGCGAGGACCAGGAACAGATCGGTCTGCTCAACCAGATCGTGGTCAGCCTCGGTGGCGAGCCTCGGCAGTGGCTGCTGGACTCACCGCTGAACACGCTGCTGCTCATCGTGATCATGGTGTGGATCCAGGCCGGTTTCGCGATGGTGGTGCTGTCGGCGGCGATCAAGGCGATTCCGGCCGACATCGTCGAGGCCGCCCGCCTCGACGGCGTGACCCCCTGGCAGATGTTCTGGCAGATCACTCTGCCCAGCATCCGCCCCGCGCTGATCGTGGTGGTGGTCACCATCTCGATCGCCACGCTGAAGGTCTTCGACATCGTCCGCACCTCGACCAACGGCAACTACGACACCAGCGTCATCGCCAACGAGATGTACAACCAGGCGTTCCGGTACGGCCAGAACGGACAGGGCTCCGCGCTGGCGGTCTTCCTCTTCATCCTGGTGATTCCCATCGTGATCTTCCAGATCCGCAACCTGCGTCAACAGCGACGGGAGGGCTGAGATGACCACCACCACTCCCCCGGTCGCCACCGGCGCCCAGGACACCAGCGGAGGGTCCACCGCGGCGGCACGGGTGCGCAAACGACTCAGCACCCACACCGCGACGATGGTCGCCATCGTCATCGCGGTCGTCTGGACCATCCCGACCTTCGGCCTGTTCATCTCCTCGCTCCGGCCGGAGGCCCAGATCAAGACCACCGGCTGGTGGAACTTCTTCCGGGATCCGGAGTTCACCCTCCAGAACTACCAGGATGTGCTGTTCGGGCAGTCCGCCTCGTCCGGTCAGCTCGCCAGCTACTTCATCAACTCGCTGGTGATCACCCTGCCGTCGGTGCTGTTCCCGCTGGCGTTCGCGGCGATGGCCGCGTACGCACTGGCGTGGATCAACTTCCGGGGCCGGGACTGGGTGTACATCGCCATCTTCGCGCTCCAGATCGTGCCCCTGCAGATGGCCCTGGTGCCGCTGCTGAGCTTCTTCTCGCGCGGAGTCAGCCTGGGCGGCGTCACCCTGATGCCGGCCTGGAACCTCGACGGTGCACAGAACTTCGCCCAGGTGTGGTTCGCACACACCTGTTTCGCGTTGCCGTTCGCCGTCTACCTGCTGCACAACTTCATCTCGCAACTGCCCAAGGATCTGATGGAGGCGGCCCGGGTCGACGGGGCCACCCACCCGAAGATCTTCCGCACCATCGTGCTGCCCCTGGTTGCCCCGGCCCTGGCCGCGTTCGGCATCTTCCAGTTCCTCTGGGTCTGGAACGACCTCCTGGTCGGGCTCATCTTCGCCGGCGGCAGCGAGGTCACCGCGCCGCTCACCGTCCGGCTCGCCGAACTCGCCGGCACCCGAGGCAACGAGTGGCAACGGTTGACCGCCGGAGCGTTCGTCTCGATCGTCGTACCGCTGATCGTGTTCCTGTCGTTGCAGCGCTACTTCGTTCGTGGGCTGCTGGCCGGCAGCGTCAAGGGCTGATCGGCCCGTGGTGGGGGCGCGCGGGGGGGGGGGGGCCCCCCCCCCCCGCGGGGGAAAAACAAAAAAAAAGGGGG
>NZ_JBNCLE010000016.1:0-58970 GCF_049844495.1 Micromonospora sp. DT48 | reverse complement strand
TTGTTGTTGAGTTTCCCCCTCTCTTGGGTGGGGGGGGGGGGGGCGGCCCGCTTGCCGGGGGTCGGGCCCGGTGGGCCGGCGGCGGGGGGGGGGCGCCACCACACGGGACGTGAGCGGGGTCTGACGTGACGAAGATCGACGATGTAGCCCGACTGGCCGGCGTCTCCACGGCCACCGTCTCCCGGGCGCTGCGCGGGCTGCCGACGGTGTCGGCGGCGACCCGGCGTCGGGTGCTCGACGCCGCCGAGCAGTTGCAGTACGCGGTGTCACCGAGCGCGTCACGCCTGGCCGGTGGCCGGACCGGCTCCGTGGCGGTGGTGGTCCCCCGGATCACCCGGTGGTTCTTCGGCGTGGTCGTCGAGGCCGCCGAGGACTTCTTCCACCGGGCCGGGTACGACCTGCTGCTGCACAACCTGGGTGGGCGCGAGCAGAACCGCCAGCGGGTGCTGCACGCCGCCCACCTGCACAAACGGGTGGACGCCATCATGTTGGTCGCCACCCCGCTGCGGGCCACCGACGTGACCGCGCTGGCGGCGCTGGACCTGCCCGGTGTCACCATCAGCTCCGGGACCACCGTGCCCGGCTGGCCCTGCGTACGCATCGACGACGTGGCGGCGGCGCGCACCGCCACCCGGCACCTGCTGGATCTCGGGCATCGCCGGATCGCGCACATCTCCGGTGACCCCGACGACGAACTCGCCTTCAGCGCCCACCTGGACCGCCGTCGGGGCTATCAGGAGGCGTTGCGTGTGGCCGGGTTGCGGCCGGACCCGAGCCTCGACGTGGAGTCCAGTTTCGACATTCCCGGCGGCACCCGGGCCACCGAGGAACTGCTGCGTCGCGGTGATCCGCCGACGGCCATCTTCGCCGCCTGCGACGAGATGGCGATGGGTGCGTTGACCGCGCTGCGCGACGCCGGACTGCGGGTGCCCCAGGACGTCAGCGTGATCGGTATCGACGACCACGCGCTCTCCGGCGTACTGGGGTTGAGCACCGTCGCCCAACCGGCCGTGGAGCAGGGCCGGCTGGCCGCGCAACTGCTGCTCGACCTGCTCTGCGGCCGGACCACCGATGCCGACCTGGTCAAACCGGACGCGTCGGTGATCCTGGACACTCGGTTGGTCGTGCGTGATTCGACCGCACCCGCGCGGGCACACTGAACGGCAGCCAGCACGCCGTCCCCGACCCCGGTCGGTACGGCTCGACCATGGGAGTACGCCCTGAACCACGACGCGACGCACCAGACCCCACCGACCGGTTGGTGGACGGAGGCGGTGATCTACCAGATCTACCCCCGCTCGTTCGCCGACTCGGATGGTGACGGCATCGGCGACCTGCCCGGGATCACCGCCCGCCTCGGTCACCTGGCCCAGTTGGGTGTCGACGCGGTCTGGCTGTCGCCGTTCTATCCGTCACCGCAGGCCGACGCCGGCTACGACGTGGCCGACTACCGGGACGTCGAACCGCTGTTCGGCACCCTCGCCGACGCCGACGAACTGATCGCGAAGGCCCACGCCAACGGGCTGCGGGTGATCGTCGACCTGGTGCCGAACCACACCTCGTCGGCCCACGCCTGGTTCCAGGCCGCCCTGGCCGCCGCCCCGGGCAGCGCCGAGCGGGATCGTTACATCTTCCGCCCGGGCCGCGGGCCGGACGGGACCGAGCCGCCCAACGACTGGCAGAGCGTCTTCGGTGGCCCGGCCTGGACCCGGATCGACGACGGCCAGTGGTATCTGCACCTGTTCGACAACGCCCAGCCCGATCTGAACTGGGACAATCCCGAGGTCCGCGCCGAGTTCCTGGACGTGCTGCGATTCTGGCTGGACCGTGGCGTGGACGGCTTCCGGGTCGACGTGGCGCACGGTCTGGTCAAGCAGGCCGACCTGGCCGACTGGCAGGAACCGCAGGAGATCCTCTCCGGGCAGGAGGCGGACAAGCCCCGCCCGCCGATGTGGGACCAGGACGGGGTGCACGAGATCTACCGCGAATGGCGGCGGTTGCTCGACGGCTACCCCGGTGAACGGATCCTGGTCGCCGAGGCGTGGGTGGAGCCGGCGGAGCGGCTGGCCCGCTACGTACGCCCCGACGAGATGCACCAGGCGTTCAACTTCGAATACCTGCTCGCCTCCTGGACGGCACCCGCCCAGTACGCGGTGATCACGCGCTCGCTGGAGGCCACCGACGCGGTCGGCGCACCCACCACCTGGGTGCTCTCCAACCATGACGTGGTGCGGCACGCCAGCCGGCTCGGGCTGCCGGTCGGTACGCCCCGACCCAACGGCATCGGCGTCGGCGACGAGCAGCCCGACGCCGCCACCGGCCTGCGCCGAGCCCGGGCGGCCACCCTGCTGATGCTGGCCCTGCCCGGTTCCGCCTACCTCTACCAGGGCGAGGAACTCGGGTTGCCGGAGCACACCACCCTGCCCGACGAGGCCCGGCAGGACCCGACCTGGGAACGCAGCGGGCACACCCAGCGGGGTCGTGACGGGTGTCGGGTGCCGATCCCGTGGGAGGCCGACTCGCCCTCGTACGGCTTCGGGCCGACCGATGCGAGCTGGCTGCCTCAGCCGCCGACCTGGGCCGAGTACGCGCTGGACCGTCAGCGTGGGGTGCCCGGCTCGACGTACGAGATGTACCGGGAGGCGCTGCGGCTACGCCGCGCGTACGGACTCGGCCGGGGCACCCTGCAATGGCTCTCCTCCGCCGACGAGGTGCTGACCTTCCGCAACGGCGACCTGGTCGTGTTCACCAACTTCGGCCCCACCGCCGTCCCCCCGCCCGCCGGCGAACTGCTCCACACCAGCACCCCCCTACCCGAGGATGCCTCCGTCCCCCCCGACACCACCATCTGGCTACGGGCAGTGTAAGGAAGGGCACCTTCTTAACGTCTGGTGTAGAGGAAGGGCCCCTTGTTAACACGCGGCCGGCACGAGCGACGCTTTTGTTAATAGGGGGCCCTTCCTCTACCGGAGGCGTTAAAAAGGTGCCCTTCCTTTCACTCAAGCTGGTGGGCTCGGGTTTGCAGCAGGTGCCGTACGTCGGTGATGTCCTTCGGCGAGGTACGCGCGGCGAGCCAGTACATGATGCCGGTGGGGATGAAGAAGAGTTGAAAGGCGGCCAGCCCGACGGCGTAGTTCAACGGCGGCGGGAAGGCCACCCGCAGCCCGTGGAACGCCACCCCGACCAGGCCGTTGCCGGCCGCCCGCCCCACCCCGTTCACCAGGTTGCCCAGGCTGTAGACGGTGCCCCGGTGCTCCGGCGGGTTCACGTCGGCGATCAGCGCGAACCAGTTCGGCGAGTTCGCCGAGGTCAGCGCCAGAGCCAGCAGCGCGGCGACCAGGCTCAGCCCGACGGTCGGTTCGGTGACCACACTGGCCAGCACCGCCTGCACGACCGCGCCGGTGGCGGCACCGTCGGGCACGTCGACGCGGATCGGCACGAAGAACAACACCAGGTAGAACGGAAGCGCGGCGAAGATGCCGACGGCGGCGACCATGGCCCGCCCCGAGGGCGTACGCCGTTGCAGCGCGTCGCCGATCAACCCGCCGACGATGGAGAGCACCCCGCCCAGCTGGAACAGCGTGGCGAAGACGCTGCCCACCACGATGGCGGTGGCCTCCGAGTAGCCCTGGTCCTGAGCCCGCTGGTTGAACAGGTACGGCAGCCAGACCAGTGAACCGAAGGCGGCCTGCGCGGTGAGGCCCTGGAGGATGAGCCACCGGTTGGTCCGCCGCCCCAGGATGACGGGCAGGTCGGTCCGGCTGATCCGGTAGTCGTAGTCGGCGCCGACGGCGAGCGCGTCGGCCAGGGCCGGCTCGCTCTGGCCGCGCCGGATGTCGTACGTGAACAGGTAGGCCGCCGTGGCGACCAGGCCCACGACCGTGAGCACCAGGAACGGCCGACGCCAGTCGGCCGCGCCGAGCAGACCCCCGACGAGGGTGCCGGCCAGGGTGCCGGCTCCCTGGGAGAGCCCCCAGAAGCTCATCACCAGGCCCCGGCGGCGAGGCGTGATGAGGTCGGTGACGACCGAGAAGCCGACCGATCCGACCGCGCCGAGACCCACCGCGGCGAGCAGTTGCGCGGCGAGGAAGGTGGGATAGTTCCCGGCCAGAGCGCTGCCGCCGGTGCCGGCCGCCCAGAGCAGCGTGCCGATCATGAGCAGGGGCTTGCGGTTGGTGCGGTCCCCGACGTACGCCCAGCCCACCGCCGCCACCGCGCTGACCAGGAAGCTGATCGCGGTGACCAGGCCGAGCAGCCGTTGCGGCACGTCGAAGGAGGTGGCGATCGCGCCGTACAACGGCGGCACCAGACCGATCGCCACGTTGTCCAGCGAGGCGAGCAGCACGAAGACCACGACGCTGTAGAACCGGTGCGGCGCGCTTCCGCCCCACACCCGCGCGGGTCGGCCGGTGGTCGAGCTCATGCGGGCAGCCAACCAGGGCGGGATAACGAGCTGATCACCGGGTCACCCCCGGTCCGACGGCTGCCGTCCGAGACGGCCCCGATCCCGGATCGGGTGGCGCGCGCCGTGACGCGGATGCCACCCGATCCGGGAACCGGTCAGCCCTGGGACAACCGGTCCAGGTGATGTTCCCGGGCCAGCGCGTAGCGCTCCCGGATGCCGGGCACCGGCTCGGCGGCGTACTCCTCCGTGCCGGACGGTGTCCAGGACGGCGGCTCCCCCGTGCCCAGGGCCAACCACGCCGCCTGCCGGGCGGCACCGTCGGCGACGTACTCGCCGGGTGGCGGGACGACCACCGGGCAGCCGAAGACCTGCGCCGCGATCCGGCGCACCGCCGCCGACCGGGCACCGCCGCCGACCAGGATCACCCGGCGTACGGTCGCCCCCTGGGCGGCCAGTGCGTCGAGGCCGTCGGCGAGGGCGCAGAGCATCCCCTCCACGGCGGCTCGGGCCAGGTGCGCCGGAGTCGAGGTGCGCAGGGTCAGCCCGTGCACCGCCCCGGTGGCGTCCGGCCGGTTCGGAGTGCGCTCACCCTCCAGGTACGGCACCATGACCAGCCCGTCCGCGCCGGGTGGCGCGGACAGTGCCAGGTCGGCCAGCTCGTCCAGACTCACCCGCAGCATCCCTGCGGCGGCGTCCAGCACCCGGGCCGCGTTCAGCGTGCAGACCAGCGGGAGGAACCGGCCGGTCACGTCGGCGAAGCCGGCGACGATACCGCTCGGATCGGCGGCGGGGGCGTCCGCGACGCTGAACACCGTGCCGGAGGTGCCGATCGACACGACCACGTCACCGGGACCCGCGCCGACGCCGAAGCCGGCGGCGGCGTTGTCCCCGGCGCCCGGCCCGAGCAGCGTCGCCTCGGAGCCCACGCCGGAGCCCCCCAGGGCCGCCGGAGCGAGGTGCCCGGCGGCCTCGGTGGGGCCGAGCACCGTCGGCACCCGCACCACCCGGCCGAGCGCCTGCTCCAACAGGTCCAGCCGGTACTTCTCGGTGGCCGGGGACCAGTAGCCGGTGCCGCTGGCGTCACTTCGATCGGTACGCAACGCGTCCAGCCCCGGAGCACCGGCCAACCGCCAGGTCAACCAGTCGTGCGGCAGGCACACCGCCGCCACCCGGGCGGCGTTCTCCGGCTCGTTGCGGGCCAGCCAGCGCAGCTTGGTGACGGTGAAGCTGGCCACCGGCACGCTGCCCACCGCGTCGGCCCAGAACCGGCGTCCGGCCTGCCCCTCGCCCGCCTCCTGGATCAGCTCCGCCGCCGCTCCGGCGGAACGGGTGTCGTTCCACAGCAGCGCCGGCCGGATGACCTCCCCGGACTCGTCGAGGCAGACCATGCCGTGCTGCTGGCCGCCCACGGAGACCGCGGCGACGTCGGCCAACCCACCGGCGGCGTCGATCGCCGTCTGGAGGGCCGACCACCAGGCCGAGGGATCGACCTCGGTGCCGTCCGGGTGCGGTGCCCGGCCCTGCCGGACCAGGGCACCGGTCTCCGCGTCCCGGACGACCACCTTGCACGACTGGGTGGAGGAGTCCACCCCGGCGACGAGCGGCATGTCGACGCCCGTCTCAGCGTGCGCCGAGCACGTGCTCGACGGCGAGCTGGTTCAACCGGACGAAGCCGAAGCCACGGGCGGCGGTCGCCTGGACGTCGAACTCCTCGAACGCGCTGGTGTCGGCGAGCAGTTCGGCGTAGCCCTCGCCGTCGCCGAGGGTCGGCACGGCCAGTTCGGTGACCTTGCTGGCGGCCAGCGCCTCGGCCACCTCCGGGTCGGCCCGGAACGCCGCGGCGCGCTCCTTGAGCAGCAGGTAGGTGCGCATGTTCGCCTCCGCCGAGGCCCAGACCCCGTCGACGTCCTCGGTGCGGGAGGGCTTGTAGTCGAAGTGCCTCGGCCCGTCGTAGGCGGGCGCGCCCGCCGGGCCACCGTGCTCCAGCAGGTCGACCAGGGCGAACGCGTTGAGCAGGTCACCGTGGCCGAAGACCAGGTCCTGGTCGTACTTGATGCCACGCTGACCGTTGAGGTCGATGTGGAACAGCTTGCCCTGCCAGAGCGCCTGGGCGATGGCGTGGGCGAAGTTCAGCCCGGCCATCTGCTCGTGGCCGACCTCCGGGTTGACGCCGACCCGCTCCGGGTGGGCGAGGGTGGAGATGAACGCCAGGGCGTGCCCGACGGTGGGCAGCAGGATGTCGCCGCGCGGCTCGTTCGGCTTCGGCTCCAGCGCGAAGCGCAGGTCGTAACCCCGGTCGATGACGTACTGGCAGAGCAGGTCGACCGCCTCGCGGTAGCGCGCCAGCGCAGCCTGGACGTCCTTGGCCACGTCGTACTCGCCGCCCTCCCGGCCGCCCCACATGACGAAGGTCTTGGCGCCCAGCTCGGCGGCGAGGTCGATGTTGCGCAGCACCTTACGCAGCGCGTACCGCCGGACGTCGCGGTCGTTGCTGGTGAAGCCGCCGTCCTTGAAGACCGGCTGCTGGAACAGGTCGGTGGTGACCATCGGCACCACCAGGCCGGTCTCGTCGAGCGCCTTGCGGAACCGGGCGATCTGGGCGTCCCGGGTGGCGGCGTCCGAGCCGAACGGCACCAGGTCGTCGTCGTGGAAGGTGACACCGTACGCACCCAGCTCGGCGAGCCGGTGCACCGACTCCACCGGGTCGAGGGCATCGCGGGTGGCGTGGCCGAACGGGTCGCGGCCCTGCCAGCCGACCGTCCATAGCCCGAAGGAGAACTTGTCGGCAGGGGTGGGACGGGGTGCCATGGCAGACCTCCGGTGGGGTGTCATCCGCTATTTGTTCAGTGGTTGAATTAAATGACTGGGATGTGGCAGTGTCAAGGGGTGAAGTCACCCGCTGCCCCGGCTGGCGCGGTGCGGCAGGGCAGCCTGCGTGAGCTGAACCTCGCCCTCGTGCTGGGCCGCATCGCCGCTGCCCGTCGCCCGCCCTCGCGGGCCGCGTTGGCTGCCGACACCGGCCTCACCCGGGCCACCGTCTCGGCCGTGGTGGAGGACCTCGTCGCCGGTCGACTCGTCACCGAGGCAGACCCGACACCCCGGGCCGGTGCCGGTCGTCCGGCGCGCGGTCTGATGCTGGCGGGCGACGGTCCGGCCGGGCTGGGGCTGGAGATCAACGTCGACTACCTGGCCGCGTGCGTGGTCGACCTCGCCGGGCAGGTCCGACACCACACCGTGCACCGGGTCGACCTGCGCCCCGTCTCCCCGGCCGACGCGCTCGCCCGGCTCGCCGAACTGGCCGGCCGGGCACGCGCCGACGCCGAGAGCCAGGGCCTGACCCTGGCCGGCGCGGCCATGGGGGTACCCGGCCTGGTCGACGACGCCGGGCAGGTCCGCCTCGCGCCGAACCTGGGTTGGCGGGACGTGCCGGTGCCGCAGCTACTGGCCGAGCATCCCCCGCTCACCGAGACCGTCGACGGCGTACCGCCCCTGGTGGTCGACAACGAGGCCAACCTCGCCGCGCTGGGCGAACTGCACGCCGGTGCCGCACCGGGCACCTTCCTGCACATCTCCGGAGAGGTCGGCATCGGCGCCGGCATCGTGCTGAACGGGGCGCTGTTCCGGGGCACCCGTGGTTGGAGCGGCGAGATCGGGCACATCCCGGTCCGCCCGGACGGCCCGCCCTGCCGCTGCGGCGGGCGTGGCTGTCTGGAGCTCTACGCCGGGCAGGAGGCGATCCTGTCCGCCGCCGGTCTGGCCGGAGCCGACCTACCGGCCGACCGGGCGTCCACCCGGCTGACCCAGCTCGCCGAGGCCGAACACCCCGCCGTCCTGCACGCCCTCGCCGAGGCCGGTACGGCGATCGGGGTCACCGTGGCGAGCGTGGTCAACCTGCTGGACCTCGACACGGTGGTGCTCGGCGGTGGGTACGCCCCGCTCACCGGTTGGCTCCGGCCTCCCGTCCTGGCCGAGATCGAGCGCCGGGTGCTCACCGCGGCCTGGTCTCCGGTCACCGTACGGCCGGCCACCCTCGGCGCCACCGCCGCGTCGGTGGGAGCCGCCGGTTCGGTGGTACGCCGGATCATCGCCCGCCCCGGCGGGTGGCTGGCCCGGCTCTGACCCGCTCGCCAGGCACGTCTCGGACCCGCCTCGGTACGCTTGCCTCCAGGCAACCAGCCCTGACCTCGAGGAGTGCACCGCCGGCATGCGTACTGGTCGACAGCGCCCCGCGCCCGGTGCCCGCCGGTGACCAGCACCCGACAGGGCACCTTCGCCGGTGCCGCCGGTGAGTGGGCCGACGACGAGCGGTCGGCTGGTCCCGCCACCGGGACACCCCGCTCCAGGCCGTCCGTGGACGCCGACCTCGCTCGTGAGCTGCTCGACGGGCTCGACGAGGCGGTGCTGACCACCGACGACGACGGGACGGTCGTGCTGGTCAACGCCAGAGCCGGGGAGCTGCTGCCGGACGTCGTCGTCGGCACCGACCTGGCCGACTGCGCGCTGCCGGCGCTGGCGGACGCGGTAGCCGTCGGCGCGGACGACTTCGAGGACGTCCACCACGGCCGACGGCTGCGGGGCGTACGCCGTACGCTGGGCGGCAGCCGCTCCGCCTGGTACCTGCGGGACGTCACCGACGAGCACCGTCAGGCCGAGGAACTGCGGGCCGAGCGGTGGCGTACCCGTTTCCTGGCCCGTACCGGCCGTCGACTCGGTCTGGCGTTGGAGCGGGCGCAGGTGCTACGTGCCGTCGCCACCCTGCCCGTGCCGTACCTGGCCGATCTCGCCCTGGTGGTGCACCTGCCACCGATCCCGACCGAGCATCGGCCGCACTTCGTGCGGTACACCGCCGACGACACCGCACCGGCCACCGGGGTGGCCGACTGGGACGTGGTCACCGCCGTACCCGGTCTCGCCGAGGCCCTCGACGGTGAACCCGCCGAACCACGCGCCTGGCCGACCACCGGTCGGGAAGGGCTCCACCCGCTGCTCCCGGCGGGTCCGCACCCGGCCACCAGCCTGCTGGTCAGCCCGATGCCCGGGGCAGGTCAGACGGCCGGTGCCCTGGTGCTGCTCCGTCGAGCGGAGCGGAGCGGGTTCGACCGCCGCGAGGTGGAGCTGGTTCGGGAGTTCGCCGCCCGCGCCGGTGCCGCCCTGGCCACCGCACATCTGCACGACGAACAGAGCCATCTCGCCCAGGTGCTCCAGAACAGCCTGCTGCCGCCGAAACTGCCCACGGTAACCGGCATGAGTCTGGCCGGCGGTTACCGCGCGGCCGGGGACACCCTGCGCATCGGGGGCGACTTCTACGACGTCCTGCTGACCGGTGACGGTGCCCTGTTCGCCGTCGGAGACGTCTGCGGCAAGGGGGTCGGCGCGGCCGTGCTCACCGGCCGGGTACGCCAGTCGTTGCAGACCCTGCGGCTGGTCGAGCAGCAGCCGCAGGAACTGCTCCGGCTGCTCGACCGGGCGCTGCTCGACATCCCGGACGCGTCCCGACGCGGCCAGTTCACCACCCTGCTACTGGGCACCCTGCGGCCCGAGGCCGGGGGCGGGCTACGGGTGCGGATCGCCGGTGGCGGGCATCCGGCACCCCTGGTGATCCGCGCCGACGGCACGGTGGCAGCGGTCCGGGTGGGCGGCATGCCGGTCGGTGCGCTCGCCGATGCCCGGTTCGCCACCGCTGATCTCCGGCTGGGCCCCGGCGAGCTGCTGTTCACGCGTACCGACGGGGTCACCGACGCCCGGGGCGGCCCGCAGGGGACGGAGAGCTTCGGCGAGCAGCGGCTACGCCGGACGCTCGCTGACGGTGCCGGACAGCCCCCGGCAGCGCTCGTGGAGCGCGTACTCCAGGCGGTCGACACCTGGTGCGCCGGCCACCGCCACGACGACATCGCCATGCTGGCGATCGGCCCGTCCGGAGACTGACCCGCCGAGCGGTGCCGTCGGTGGGCGCCGGTCAGGCCGTCTGTAAGACGGAGGCGTCCCCCGCCGCCCAGTCACGCGACGTCGCGTCGACGGCGTGCCGGCTGTGCGCCACCTGGTCCGCGCGGGCCTCCTCAACCTGCCCCACCGGCGACGGCACCACCCGCGTGCGGGCGGCATCGTCGAAGGCGCGCAGACCGCGCAGCAGCGCCTCCCGCGACTCGGGCGGCATGTCGGCCAGGACCGCCGCCAGGTGCCGACGGCGGTCGTCGCGCAGCTCGGCCAGCAACCGGCGGGCCGCGTCGGTCAGGTGCAGTGAGATCTCCCGCCGGTCGGCCCGGCCGGGCTCCCGCTCCAGCATCCCGGCGGCCACCAGCCGGTCGCAGAGCCGGCTGGCCGACGAGAGCAGCATGTCCAGGCCGGTGGCGAGACGCCGCAGGTTGATCCCGTCGTGCCGCTCGACGAGCATGACGGCGCGGAGCTGGACGGTGGAGATCCGGTTGGCGGTCCGTTCCCGCGCACCGTCCCAGACTGTCAGCAGTGCACCCGCCGCGGTGTCCAGCTCGGCAGCCATACTCATCGTGGGTCCGGGTGGACCATGCAGTTCCGCCATGGTGCGCCTGAGCGTACTCCGATTCCGTCCCGGGTTGGGCCTGCGATACAGCAGAACCGGAGCACGCGGTAGCCGGCGACCGCCTCCGTGCGGTACGTCCCCGACGATCAGTACGCGCCCCGACTGTTGACCACCGCACCGATGGTCTTCCACAGGATGGTCAGATCGGCGGCCAGCGACCAGTTCTCCACGTAGTAGAGATCGAGCCGGATGCCGTCCTCCCAGCTCAGGTCGGATCGCCCGCTGACCTGCCAGAGCCCGGTCATGCCCGGTTTGACCAGCAACCGACGGGCGACGTCCCCGTCGTAGCGGGCCACCTCGGAGGGCAGCGGCGGCCGGGGACCGACCAGGCTCATCTGCCCCAGCAGGACGTTGACCAGCTGCGGCAGTTCGTCCAGCGACCACTTGCGCAACAACCGGCCGATCCGGGTCACCCGGGGGTCGTCTCTCATCTTGAACAGCAGGCCGTCGGTCTCGTTGCGGGAGGCCAACTCCGCCAGCAGCGCGTCGGCGTTGACCACCATCGTGCGGAACTTGAAGACGCCGAACTCCTTGCCGCCCTGCCCGACCCGGGTCTGCCGGAACAGCACCGGGCCCCGACTGTCCAGCTTCACGGCCAACGCGATGACCACCAGCAGGGGTAGCAGCAGCGCCAACGCGACCAGTGACACCGACCGGTCGACGAAGCCCTTCACCAGCTTGCGGACGCCCCGGAACTCGGGTGCCTCCACGTGGATCAGCGGTAGGCCGGCGACCGGCCGGGTGTGGATGCGCGGACCCGCGACGTCGGTCAGCGCGGGAGCCAACACCAGGTCGACGCCGGTGCCCTCCAGTTGCCAGCCGAGCCGACGCAGCCGGGTGGCGGTGAGTTCCCCGCAGGCGGTGACGGCGACGGTGTCCGCGCCGATCGCGGCGGCGGCCTCCGGGATGGCCCGGAACGAACCGACCACGGGCACGTCGCCGAGCCGCTGCGCGACCGGTGCGAGCAGCGCGTCCGGGATGCAGGCACCGACCACGTGATAGCCGGCGTACGGCTCACGGCGCAGGGTGTGCACCAACTCCAGCACGTGGGCGGTGTCACCGACCACCAACACCCGCCGCGACCAGCCCAGCCCCTGCGAGCGGGCGCGGTGCAGACGCTTACGGGCGGCGAACCGGGCCACCTCCAGACCGATCGTGCCCACTGCGAAGGAGATGGCCAAAAAGCCCCGGGAGACGCCGACGTCGGCGACGTAGCCCGCGATGGCGGTGGCACCGGCGAGCCGCAGACTCGCCATGCTCACCCGCCGGTACTCGTCGGCGCCGTACCCGACCACCCGGTCGTCGTAGCAGCGCAGGGCCTTCAACGAGATCAGCCAGGCCAGGACCAGCGCCGGGGCGACCAGGACGTACGGCACCGGGCCACGGGGCGCGGCCTCGCCGAACCGGACGGCGTAGCCGACCAGTACCGCCACCGCCAACACGACGGTGTCCAGCACGACCAGGGTCCTGATGTACGTCCGCTGGTCGGTGCGTACCGGTGGCGGGGGGTTGTGCGGTTGCGATGACGATCTGACCGGGGTCAACAGCGTCGCCGAGGTCACCAGCCCTCCCACTTCGCTAGCCGACGGCACGGGCCCGGCCGGGTTGAGGCCGGGTCTGCCAATGCACGACGACATCCTGCCCTGACAACCATGACTACCAATTGCTTCCGACGTATTGCCGTCAGTTTCCAAGGCGTAGGACAGCGAGGAAGAGGGCCGGTGGAATCGGCGGAAACCGGTACCACAGGCCCTCTTCTCAGGCGTCTCGGATCAGGCCGGAGCCTTCCGAAGGGCGATCGCCCGGAGGAAGATGTCACCGATCTTGGTGGGGTCGGTGGCCACGAAGGCACCGCCACCGGCGCTCTTCGCGATGGTGTCCAGCTCCGACTTGCTGACCTCGGTGCCGATACCGATGATGATCACCTGGATCGGCTGGTCCGGGTCCTTGATCCGCTTCAGTTCGGCGAGCAGTTCCTTCTGGGAGATGCCGTCGGCGTCCTCGTTCTTGCCGTCGGTGAAGAGCACGATCGAGTTGACCTTGCCCGGTTCCCAGTTCGCCTGGACGTCCTTGTACGCGGCCAGCAGCGTGTCGTACAACCCGGTGTCGCCGTTGGAGGAGGTGATCCGGTCCAGGCCCCGCTCCAACTCGCTGCGCTGCCGCGACAGCGGGGCGATCGGCACCAGTTCCTGGTAGTCCCGCGAGCCCACCAGGTTGGTCGAGAAGACCCACAGGCCGATCGACCAGGAGTCGTCGAAGAGGTTCAGTCCTCGCCGGGCGGCCTCCGTGGTGACCTGCTGCCGGGTCGCCCCGTTGGCGGTCGGCACCGGCTTCTTCATTGAACCGGAGACGTCGACGATGCAGAGCATCCGGCCGGAGAGCGTGGCGATGGACCAACTGGACACCGCCCGCTCGACCGCGTCCGGCGCCAGCCCACCGGCGGCGATGCCGCCCTGGGGCGGAGGCGCGACCGAGGGGTCGCCACCGGCGGGGCTCGGTGCGCCCTGGGGCGCGTCGAACCCCGCACCCCAGTTGCCGTCCGGGGCCCGCAGCGACTGCGCGGCCAGCTTGTCCTTGAACGACGCCGTGGTCAGTGCCTCGAACAGCACCCCCGCGGCCGACGCCTTGGCCGGCTCGATCCCCGGCAACACCGCGTACGGGTAGTCCAGCGGCAGCGGTGCCGGCTTCAGGTAGAGCGCCGCCAACGGCACCGGAGGCTTGCGGGCGTTGTACTGGATGACGTCTTCCTCGGACAGCGCCGCGGCTCCGAGGGCGCTGGCCAGGGTGGTGGCGTCGCCGGCCGTCGGGAACTTGGCGAGCAGGTCCTGGCGCAACGCCGAGGCACCCGCGGCCAACGCCCGCAGCGCGCCGACGCGCTCCTGCTCGGCGCTGTCGCCTCCGCTGGACGCCGCGGCCGTCATCAACGACAGCAGGCCGGACAGACCGGCGGCGTCCCGGGTCGGCTCGACGATGCCCGTCTTCAGCGGCCGATCGCTGTTGAGCCGGGAGAGCAGTTGGGTCCAGCCGAGTTCCTGCTGCGGCCAGCCCAGCCGGGTGGCGATCGGCTCCGGCATGGCGACCACCACCGGGCTGCTCGCGATGGAGGCGCCGTTACCCGGCTCGAAGGCCGCCGCGCCGCCGGTCTTGAGTCGAAGCAGCCAGGTCGAGGAGTCCGGGATCCAGACATCCGGGCTCACCGCAGTGCCGCTGGCCTGGCCGACCCCGGCCAGGATCGCGCCGTGCTTGGCCGCCACCACCGCGGCCACCTCCACCGGGTCGGAGGCCGCGACCGTCACGTCGATACAGGTGCCATCGACGGCGGCACCCTTCTCCTCCCACTCGGTGGCCGCCTCGTCGACCGCCGGAGCGAGCTCACTCGCCACCGCGACGGACAGCTCGATCTTGCCCGAGCAGTCCTGGCCGGCGAGTTGGCGATAGCCCACCCACCCACCAGCGGTGACGAGGAGGACGCCGACCGCTGCTGCTGCGGCGGCGCCGTGAATACCTGAACGCATGCGATGGCGGCCTGCTGACACGCTGACCATCTTGCGTACCCGACCGTTGGACTGCCATGGCCGTTCGGACGAAAGTTACAGAGGAGAAACAGTTTACCGGCATTTAGTAACTATGAGTGACGGGTCAGCGCCGTAATGTGGGTACGTCGATGTCTCGAAGCCCACGATCAGGGCAGGACGCAGGTAGGGCTGCCCAGCGTCAGCGGCTCGCCGATCGCCTCGGGCACCCCCGTCGCGGGATCGACCCGGAAGGTACGCACCATGTCCGCCCGTTCGTCGGCGACATAGAGATGCCCCCCGACGAACGCGAAGTGACGCGGCCACTCGCCGCCGGTCTCCACCTCCGCCACGAACTCGGGCAGGTCCGCGCCGATGGCGAAGACCGTCACGGTGCCGACACCTCGGTTGGCGACGTAGAGGAAGCGGCCGTCCGGACCGATACTGATCTCGGACGGTTGGACGTGCCCGCCCCGCTCGCTGGCATCCACCCGCCCCAGCTGGTGCAGCACCCCGTCGGTCAGCTCGTAGGCCAGCACGGAGGCGTCCAGCTCGCCGGAGACGTAGCAGCGCCGCCCGTCGGGGTGCCGGGTCAGGTGGCGGGGCCCCACCCCGGGCGCGGTCCGTACCCGGGGTGCCCGGGGCACCAACCGCCCGGAAGCGGCGTCGAGGTCGTACCGGTAGATCGAGTCGGTGCCGAGGTCCACCGCCAGCAACGGCGACGCGCCGGTGCCCGGCGAGACCATGTGCGCGTGCGCATGCTCCTGGCGTTGGGGGTCCGCCCCGTGCCCCTGGTGCTCCACCACGTCGGTGCGCTCGCCGGGCACCCCCTCGGCGTCGAGCGGGAACACCGTGACACTGCCGCCGCCGTAGTTGGCCACGAACAGGTGCCCGCCGTCGGGCGCGACCGCCAGGTGGCACGGCTCCGCGCCGCCGGTGGGCCACGAGCCGACCGACGCCAGGTCACCGTCGGTGCCGACCCGCCACGCGCTGATCCGACCGTCGGGCAGTTCGTTGACCGCGTACAGCACCGGATGCGTCGGGTGGCGGGTGAGGAAGGACGGCGACTCGGTGACCGCGACGGTGCCCAGCGCCGTCAGCTGGCCCGTACCCGGGTCCCGCCGGGCGGCGACGATGCCGGTGCCGCGCCCTCCGCTGTGCGCGGTGTATCCGCCGATGTGAACGATCACGTCTCGCGCTGCCACAGGTTCCCGCCCTCCGCTCCTGATCCCCCGATTCCCACCAACTGCCTTCCCCCGACACCGACGGGTTAGACCTACCAACCGCGACCGGCCCTCCGGTCGGATCAGGCTGTCGACACCGGCTCGCCCCGCTGCCGGGCGACGTGCTCGACCAGGGAGATCAGTACGGTCTTGCCGGACTGCCGGTCCCGGGCGTCGCAAAGCACCATCGGCACGTCCGGGTCCAGGTCCAGGGCCCTGCGTACCGCCTCCAGGCTGAACCGCCGGGCGTCGTCGAAGCAGTTGACCCCCACCACGAACGGGATACCCCGCTGCTCGAAGTAGTCGATGGAGGGGAAACAGTCGGCCAACCGTCGGGTGTCGGCGAGCACCACCGCGCCGAGCGCTCCGAAGGCCAACTCGTCCCAGAGGAACCAGAAGCGGTCCTGCCCGGGAGTGCCGAAGAGGTACAGCTGGAGGTCGTCGTTGATGGTGATCCGCCCGAAGTCCATCGCGACCGTGGTGGTCGACTTGGTCTCCACCCCGGAGATGTCGTCGGTACCGATGCCGGCACCGGTCAGGATCTCCTCGGTCTGCAACGGTCGGACCTCGCTCAACGCGCTCACCAGCGTCGTCTTGCCGGCGCCGAAACCACCGGCGACGAGGATCTTCAGCGCGATGGGCACCCGGTGGCCCCGCCGCTCGCCGTCATAACGCACGGAGTCCATCGACCACCGCCTTGAGGATGTCGTTGTCGGGTAGGTAGGTGGCTCGCGGCGGCTGGTGCACGGCGACCAGTCCCCGGACCAGCAGGTCGCCGAGGAGCACCCGGACCACGCCGACCGCCAGGTCCAGGTCCGCGGCGAGTTCCACCACCGGGGTGCCGCTGCCGGCGAGTTCCACCAGCAGGCGGTGCTCGGGATGCAGCTCCGGGTAGGCGGCGAGATCCGGGTCCGGCTGTGCCAGCACGTACGCGACCAGGTCGACCCCGTCCGCGCTCGGGCGGACGCGTCCCCCGGTGAGGGTGTACGGCCGCACCACCGGCCCGGCGTCGTCGTCGAGCCACTCGTGTCGCGGCTCGGATAAGTCAGTCCGCATCGGCGGCACTCACCGATGCCCGAGCCGGCACACCCAGGTTCTCGCCCACCCGGGTCACCAACATCGCCATCTCGTAAGCGACCAGGCCGATGTCCGCGTCGGCGTCGCTGGCGACCGCCAGGCACGCGCCCTGTCCCGCCGTGGTGACGAAGAGGTACGCGGACTCCATCTCCACCACGGTCTGCCGGACCGGTCCACCGACCAGCTGTCGGCTGGCGCCACGGGCGAGGCTGGACAGGCCGGAGGCGAGGGCGCACAGGTGTTCGGCATCGGCGGTGTCCAGGTTGGCGGAGGATCCCAGCAGGAGGCCGTCCGCCGACAACACCACCGCGTGCCGCGCGGTCGGCACCCGCTCCAGCAGGTCGTCCAGCAGCCAGTCGAGATCTGCGTTCTGCCTCGTCGATTGCATCAGGCGTCCCTCTCAGTCACGGTCGGGGATTCCGACGCTGGTCCGGTGCCCGGCGGTGAGTCGGGCGGCGGTGTGGTCCGATCCTGGCCAGGATCGGTGACGCGACCGGCGGCTCGCCGACCCCGCGCGGTGCCTGCCTGCAATGCCGACATGACCCGACGGGCCTCCTCCGGGCTTCGCGGCGTCGGGTCACGGTACGGCCCGGACTGGGCCCGCCGCACCACCGGCTGCCGCACGGTCGGGGCGTCGATTCCGGCCGTGTCCGTGGTCATCGCCGGCAGTTGGACGGTGGGTTCCTCCAACGCACGGTCAGCCCGGGGTACGTCGGCCGGCCTTCCGGCACCCGACGACCCGGGCGTGGGCAGCTCGGTTCCGGACGGTCGCGGCCCGGCGGCGGAGGCTGGTCCCGCCCCGACGGCGACAGCCGGATCCGACGCGGCGGACGGGTCGGCAGGAGCAGCCTCGGTACCGGACGCGGCGTCATCGCCAGCACCGGCGGGCGACGGAGCGGACGCGGCGGCGGTGTTCTGCGCGGCGGGTCGCCGCCGGATCCGGCGCGGCAGGCCGTCGCCCTCGGCCGGCTCGACCGTCGAACCGGCCGGGGCGGTCGCCGTCGCCTCGGAGACCGCACCGCCCGGAGCCGATCCGCCGCGCGACGCCGCCGCGCCACGTCGGGACCGGGGACGGGGCACCGTGGTCAGCCGGGTGGCTCGGGCCAGCCTCCGCTGCTCCGGCGTGGCCCCACCATCGTCACCCGGCAGTCCCTCCGGGTCGGGCAGCAGCGACGGTTCCTCCGTGATCAGCTCGGTCGGGATGAGCACCACGGCGGTGATCCCGGTCCCCTCGGACCGGCGCAGCCGCACCCGGATGTCGTGCCGGGCGGCCAGCCGCGCCACCACGAACAGGCCGAGCCGAGCGGTGTCGCTGGGGTCGAACTCCGGTGCTCGGGCCAGCTTGAGGTTGGCCTCCTCGATGGCCGCCTCGCTCATGCCGAGACCGTCGTCGGAGACGGAGAGGGCATAGCCGTGGGCCACGTGCTCCCCCGAGATCTCGACCCGCGACTCGGGCGGTGAGTACGCCGTGGCGTTCTCGATCAGCTCGGCGAGCAGGTGGATGATGTCGCCCACCACCCGGCCGACCGTGCCGGCGGGCTGCACGGTGGTGATGTCGACCCGGTCGTACGACTCGACCTCGGAGATCGCCCCCCGGATCAGGTCCACCATGGCGACCGGGTTACGCCAGCCCCGCCCCGGTGCGGAACCGGCGAGGATGACCAGGTCCTCCGCGTGCCGACGCAGCCGGGTGGCAAGGTGGTCGACGCGGAACAACTCGGCCAGGTGATCGGGGTCCTCCGCGTCGCGTTCCAGCCGGTCGAGCAGGGCGATCTGCCGGTGTACCAGCCCCTGGCTGCGTCGCGCGATGTTCAGGAACACGTCGTTGAGACCACGTCGCAGGCTGACCTCGACCATCGCCGAACGGAGGGCGGCCTTGTGCACCTCGGTGAACGCCTGCGCGACCCGACCGATCTCGTCGGCTCCCCGGTCCGCCACCGACGTCTCCTGCGCCAGGTCGACCTGCTCCCCATTACGCAGGCGGTCCACCACCTCCGGTAGCCGTTGTTCGGCGTCGGCCAGCGCGCCGCGTACCAGCGTCAACCGGCGCGCGAGGGAGCGACCGACCCGGACCGCCACCACCAGCGACAGCACCACGGCGACCAGGCCGAGCAGCCCGGCTGCGGCCAGCCGCACCAGGATGCTCACCGCCATCGGCACGGACCGGTCGGCCAGCCCGTCCGCCTGGGTCAGTTCGAAGTCCCGCAGCGACTGCTGCACCGCGTCGTGGCTTCGCTGCCACTGCTGCGGGTCGATCCTGAGTCGCGCCGACGGGTCTGCGGCGATGAGTTCGTCCTGCATCGTCCGCAACCGACCGAACGCCTCCTGCTCGGTCAGTCGCCGGTACGCGGCCCGATCCGCCTCGGGCAGGTCGGCCACTGCGGCCTCGGCCAGGAACCGCTGGTTACCGATGCCCTGCACGAGCAGGGTGTGCTCACCCTCGGCGAACCTTCCGGCGGTCAGCACACCGGCCAGTAGCGCGTCGGTCTGGCCCAGCAGTTCCCGCGAGCGACCGAGGCTGGTCAGCGCCAACGCCTCGCGGTTGAGGTCGTGGTCGGGCAGGTTGGCCAGGGCGGTGAAGGTGTGGAAGGCCGAAGCGATCATTCCACTGTAGAAACCGACGGCACCGGCGCGGTCCATGTCCCGACGGTCGACGAAGGCGCGACCGGCGGGCAACGCGTCCAGTTCGCCGAGGAACCGATCGAGCCGGGATTCGAGCAGGTCACCGGCGGCGTCGCGCAGTTGCTCCCCGGCGACCCGCCGACGCAGCTCCGTGATCGCCGCGTCGGTGCGGGCCCGTTGCTCCACCAGAGCCGGCAGTACGCAGTTGGCCGGCGGTTGCCCGCACTCGGTACGGGGCGAGGCGAGGTGCACCACCGAGAGCCGGCGTTCCCGTTGCAGCTCGGCCACCACGGTCTCGCCGGGCCTACCGAGGTCGTACAGGAGGGTGCGGGCGGAGAGCAGATCGAGCGCCGGCCCGAAGGTCAGCGTGGTGGCGAAGATCCACAGTGCCAGCAGGGCGGTGACCGGCACGACGACCAACGCGGTCAGCTTCGAGCGGATCGGCCAGTCGCGGGTGTTCAATCGGACCTCGCCCGGAAGGGTGGCTGGAAGGGCTCCGGCGCAGCCGGGCAGCGCCGTCGCCGGGGCGCACCCCGGTTTGTCCTCCGGGGCACCGGCTCGGGCGCCTTGGGCAGGATACGTAATCCGCGCCGGTCGCACTACCGTCCGTCGAGACTACCGGTACGTTACCGAACCTTCCGAGGACGAACCGCTTGTCGGGTTCGGCCCCGACCGTGACCGGGTCGGCTCAGGAAAGTGCTCCGGAACGGGATTGGCGATCACTGCGTGGCGGGAATACCTGCATGCGAAGGAGGAGCCATGTCGCCCACGCAGATAGTCGTCACCGTCATCGTCATCCTGGTGGTCGCCGCCGTCGCCGCCGCCGTCGTGGTGGCCGGCCGCCGCCGGGCGCTCCGGCAGCGCTTCGGCCCCGAGTACGACCATGTCGTCGCCGAGCAGGACAGCCGCACCGCCGCCGAGCGCGAACTTCGGGACCGGGAGCGCCGGCACGCCGAACTCGAACTGGTCCCGCTCGCCCCCGAATCCCGGGCCCGGTACGCCGAGGCGTGGGAGGAACTCCAGGTGCGTTTCGTCGACTCCCCCGCCGAGACCGTCGGCCAGGCCGACGAACTGGTAACCCGGCTGATCGCCGAACGCGGCTACCCCACGGGTGAGTTCGACGACCAGATCGCTCATCTCTCCGTCGAGCACGCGCGCACGCTGGGCCACTACCGCGACGCGCACGAGATTCACCTGCGCAACTCCCGGGGCGAGGCCAGCACCGAGGACCTTCGCCAGGCAGTCGTCCACTACCGCGCCCTCTTCGGCGACCTGCTCGGCGAGGAGCCGCCGGTCACCGCCGGGGCACCCGAACAGCGCCAGCCCGACGCCGCCCACGACGCCACCAACCGCTGAGGAGAACACCATGCGGCAGCAAGAGCAGCAGCTCAACAACGACCACCCGGAGACCGTACGCTCCGCCCCGGTGGCGGTGCCGACCACCGACGACGACCGGGAGACGATCGCGGACGTCGACGCCTTCGACGAGCCCACGGACCGTGACCTGTCGGAGCCGGACCGGGGCCGCCCCTGGGACGGCCGTCCGGGCGCCGACGACGAAGCGGCCGAGTTCAACGAGCCGGGTCCGGTGCCGACCGCCTTCGGCGCGACCACCGTCGGTGGCGCGGTCGCCGCCTCGGCGCTGGCCAGCCCACGCCCCGAGGACGAGCGTGACCCGCGCGACGAGGAGACCGCTCGCCCCGGCGACGGCGCGGTCGACGGCGAGCGGGAGGGACTGCGGGCGGACCCGACGGCCGAGTTCGACCGGACCGACGACGTGGACGACACCGATGTGGACGGTGTCGACGACAACGACGTGGACGGTGTCGACGACGACGTGGCGGCCTCGGTCGACGGCGAGGCGGCGGATGACCGCGTCGACACGGACCTGACGACGGCCGACGACGACATCCGGGCGACCGCGACGGCCGACGACACGGCGGCGGCGGGCGGGGCCGGCTTCGGCAGCGCCACCCCCACGATGGTCGACCCCGACACGCAGACCGCCGGTACGGGCACGGCCACCTCCGGGGCGACGGTTCCGGCCGGGGCGGCGACCCTGTTCGACGATGCGACGGCGCAGGGCTTCCGGGATCGTTGGCGCGACGTCCAGCTGCGCTTCGTGGACGACCCCCGGGCGGCGGCCGGTGAGGCGCAGTCGCTGGTCGAGGAGGCTATGCAGGCGCTCTCCGCCGCGCTGGCCGAGCACCGCAACAAGCTCGGCAGCTGGCAGGAGTCCGATTCCTCCGACACCGAGCAGCTGCGGGTGGCCGTGCGCGAGTACCGGGACTTCCTCGACCGCGTACTCGGCCGCTGATCACGCCGGCTCAGCACCTCCACACCAGCTGAAGGCGGGTGACCCCGAAGCCGGGGGCACCCGCCTTCGGTGTGTCCCGTCAGGCATGGCCACCGGCGAGGCGGGTACGCGCATCAGGGTCGCGTCGCCAGAGCGCCACGGACAGGAGGGCAGCAACGATGACGGATCGTGATCGACAACGACCGCTGGAGGAGCGCCCCGAGGCGATCGCGGCGGTCGAGGACGACAGCACCGTTCCTCAGCTCGTCACCGGAGGCGGAGCCGACCGGGACAATCCGGTGTTCGCCGAACCGGGTGAGCCGACCGAAAACGCACCGACCGAGAACATCATCGCCGACCCGTACGCCGCAGGGACCGGGGCGACGGGAACCGGCACCGGAGCCGCACCGGACAACATCCGTACCGGCGCGGAGCAGCCCTGGGAGCCGGAGGATCTGGTGATGGCCCGGGGGCAGGATCTGACCGCCGAGAACATCGAGCGGGCGCGGCGTGACCTGGAGGAGGTCGGTCGTGCCGCCATCGAGAGGACGGTGCCCTGATCCGCCTGCGCCACGGTGCGCCCTCGCCAGGACGGCGGTGGCCGGTTGCGGCGTACCGCACGTCAGGCGGGTGACGGCAACCGTGACGCAGGCGGCGCGAGGGGCCCCTGGTCCGACCGGTGCGGTCGGACCAGGGGCCCAGGTGACCTGCCGCCGCAGCGCCTCACCTACTGCCGGCGGCGGGTATGCCGGTACCCGTCAGGACAGCGGCGGGTAGGCGTTGGCCATCAGCTCGGCGAACTGCTCCGGGAACCAGGCACCCGAGATCGGGGCGTTCGG
The DNA here is from genome assembly GCF_049844495.1 of Micromonospora sp. DT48. Taxonomy (NCBI): domain Bacteria; kingdom Bacillati; phylum Actinomycetota; class Actinomycetes; order Micromonosporales; family Micromonosporaceae; genus Micromonospora; species Micromonospora sp. DT48. Next base: position 36,440 of record NZ_JBNCLE010000016.1, on the reverse strand, counting down.
CAGGGCGCCGCTCATGCTGTTGCCGTTGCGCTCGTTGCCCTCGTAGGTCGGGTCGCACATCCGGTCGAAGCCCTTGCCGTCGTTGTTCGGGATCTCCCGGCTGGAGCCGTCCGACTCACCCGGGGGCTTGATCCAGACGTACGCGTCGATACCCGACGCCGGCGCGGCCTTCGGCCGCTCGCCCATGCCCGCACCGGCCTGGTTGCACCAGTTGCCCTTGTGGATGCGGCGGTCGACCCGGCCACCCTCCACGTAGGCGTCCACGCTGGTCGTCGGGCCCGCGCTGGTGGGCCGGTCGCTGCCGCCCCAGCCGTTACGGGAGGTGTCGATCAGCATGCCGATGCTGCTGGGGAAGCCCTGCCGGACCAGTTCCTGACGGAACGCCTGAGCGAAGCTCTGCTCGTCGTTGTACTGATTCCAGTCGATCCAGTTGGACTGCCGCACCGTCTGCCCGTTCACCGAATCGGTGACCTTCACGTACGGCTCGATCAGGGCCGAGTAGTTCGCGGTGTTGGTGATGAAGCCGTGCACGTGGTTCACGGTGCTGCCGGAGGCCGTCGCGGCCTCCTTCAGGATCTGGGCGGTCGGGGTGAAGTTGCTGTCCCAACCGAGCCAGCCGTGGTGCCCGGCGTCGACGTAGTTGTACACGTTCGAGAACGCGCCCAGCTTGGCCAGGGCGTAGCCGACACCCTGCACGTACGCGCCGTTCTCCTTCACCGTGTCGCACATCTCGGTGCCGCCGGCGTTACCGGTGGTGTTGGTCACCAGGTTCGGCAGCGAGTCGACCTCGATGACGTTGATGATCCGCAGGTTGCGGTACTTCGAGTCACCCTGGATCGCCGCGATCGGGTCGATGTACTCGGCCTTGTACCTCGGCAGCTCGTCGGCCTTCAGCTCACCGTTGGAGGCGAGCGCCGCGCAGTCGCGGCCCGGCAGGTTGTAGATGACGAACTGGATGTAGTCCGCGTTCTGCCGCAGCGCCTCGTCCAGGTGGTCCCGGATGCCCATCGGGCCGTTGGACTGGCTGTCCTCGGTGCCCTCGATCGCCGCGATCCGGTCGATCCACACCGCGGTCGAGATGTTCGACACCCGGTTGCCGCCGCTGACCGACTCGGCCTTGGCCTTCCACTCCGGGTTCACGTAGCCCGTGGCGTTCAGGTACGGGTTGTCCACCCTGGTGCCGGGGGGCGGCGGGCTCGTCGGCGGCGGGGAGCTGGGCGGCGGTTCGCTCGGCGGCGGGGAGCTGGGCGGCGGTTCGCTCGGCGGCGGGGAGCTGGGCGGCGGCGGGGTCGTCGGCGTGGTGCCGCCGTTGCAGGCCACACCGTTGACCGTGAACGAGGTGGGCTTCGGGTTGCTGCCGCTCCACGACCCGTTGAAGCCGATGTCCACGCTGGCGCCGGAGGCCAGGTTGCCGTTCCACGACTCGTTCTGCGCGGTCACGTTGCTGCCCGACTGGCTCCACCGGGCCGACCAGCCCTGCACGAGGCGCTGGTTGGAGTCGGGGAACGTGAAGCCGAGCGTCCAGCTACTGAGCGCGTCGCCGACGTTCCTGATCGAGATGTTGGCGGTGAAGCCGCCCTGCCAGTCATTGGTCGTGTACGTCACGTCGCACTGCGTCGCCGCGTGCGCCGCGGTCACGGGAAGCGTGACCAAACCGCCCGCGACCAGCGCGCTCGCGCCGGCCAGCGCGACGGCCCGGCGTCGGCCGGACAGCCTTCTCCACACATTCATGCCACTGATCTCCTTGGGCGAGACCGGATCCGCGTACGGCCCGGCACGTGGCCCGAAGGACGTCCTCCGTGGGACGACCGCCGGTACCAACGGGATTCTTCGGAGCGCCCGACCCGGACGGGCGTTGGTGGTGGTGCGACGACCGGTCTCACCGGTCGGCGGCTAGGTGGTCGTCCGGCGAACCGGATGCCCTCGACACCTGCCTACGCGGTGTGGCTCGGCTCACCGCGTGCAGCGATTCTTGCATGGGAGCGCTTCCATGGCAATGGTTCGATATTTTCGAAACCCTACCGGGACAAATCCCCCACCACTTTCGCGGCTCCGAGCCGCGCGTGCCACCCGACAGGCGGACGGGGCGCCCTTTCCGGTCGAGCAGCCCCACAGAACCCGGCATACCGAACTAATGCCAGAACACGAATCTTTCCCTGCATAAGTCATGAAACGGTCTAACGTCGGTTCTGGCTCGGTTGTTGCCGGCCGCAGGACAACAGGGATGGAGTGACACAGGTCATGGCTAAGAACATGCTGGGGAAGGTTGTTGCGGGTGCTGCCCTCGGCAGCGCCTCCCTGCTGGTGTTCGCGCCGGGGGTCGCGTACGCCGACGGCCAGTCAGACACGGACGACGGCAAGGTCTTCGCCAAGCCGCACGCCGTCAAGGCCGGCGAAGAGGTCAAGCTCGTGCAGATCTGCGGCGAGCCGCAGGAACAGCCCTTCGTCTGGTCCAAGGTCACCGGGAAGGTCAAGCTCACGCCGGCCCAGGGCCGCGACTCGCGGGGCGACCACGGCTGGGGGAACGGCGAACGCGGCGCGGACAGCGAAGGCTGGTCGGGCCACGAGCGTTCACAGCCGGGCGAAGCCGAGTCCGGCAGCGGTTGGGGTGGCGGTGCCGCTGACGCCCGCGACGACTGGAAGGGCGAGGAGCACGGCCAGGACGCCGAGGGTGGCCGCGACAAGAAGGACTGGAAGCGCGAGGACGGCAAGGGCGAGGAGTCCGGAAGCGGCTGGTCGGGTCGGCACGAGAACGGCTCGGACTCCGCCGAACGCGACTGGTCCGGTGAACGCGACTGGTCGGGCGAGTCCAGCGGACACGACTGGTCCGGCGAGCGCGACTGGTCCGGCGAGTCCGGCGGACGCGACTGGTCGGGTGAGTCGGGTGAGCGTGACTGGTCGGGTGAGTCCGGCGAGCACGGCTGGTCGGGCAAGCGCGACCAGGCCGCCGACGAAGCCGACAGCTGGGAGCACAAGAAGGACTTCGTCTACTACGGCGAAGCCCGGGTGGCCCGGGACGCCAAGCCCGGCACGTACGAGCTGGAGGGCTCCTGCGGCACGGGCGAACTGGTCGTCCTGCCGCGCGGTGGGGTCGACGGCGGTGACGGTGGCATCGCCACCGGCGCCGACCGGGGCCTGGCCACGGCCGGGGCGAGCCTGGTCGGCGCCGCCGCACTGGGTGGCCTCGTGCTGATGCGCCGTCGTCGGACCAGTGACTTCACGGCCTGACGCGACGACGAGACGGGCCGACGGCCGTCACGGGAGACCGTGGCGCGCCGTCGGTACCGCCGTCGTCGTCCTGCTCGCCATGCTGGGCTCCGGTCTGATCGGCGCCTCCCTCAAGACCACCGAGCCCGCACGCCCGCCGCAGCCGCTGGCGGGCACCACCGACCCGACCCCGGACAGCCCGTTCACCGAGGCCGACCTCGACCCGGCGACGCGGGCACCGACGGGCCTACCCCGCGCGACCCCCACGATCATCAACATCCCCCGGATCGGTGTGCGGGCCAGCATCATGGCGCTCGGCACCAACCCGGACGGCACCGTCCAGGTACCTCCGCTCGACCAGGCGATGCTCGCCGGCTGGTACGAGCCCGGACCGAGCCCGGGCGAGTCGGGCAACGCGGTCATCGTCGGGCACGTCGACTCCGCCGCGATCGGACCTGCCGTCTTCTTCTCCCTGGGTGCCGTGCAGCCCGGCGACACCATCACCGTCGAACGGGCCGACGGCCGCACGGCGACCTTCCGGGTGGACTCGGTCGCGTCGTACCCGAAGAACTCCTTTCCCACCGAGCAGGTCTACGGCCCCACCGACCGACCGGGACTGCGGGTCGTCACCTGCGGCGGCCAGTTCGACGAGGCGACCGGCAACTACCCCGACAACGTGATCGCCTTCGCCACCCTGACCCCCTGACCCGGTTGGGTGGCGGGGGTCAGGGTGGCGGCGGGGATCAGGTGGCGGCGGAGGTACGGACGAGGGTGCGGATCTGGCGCAGGAGGACCGACAGGGCCGCCAGGTCCGCCCGGGACTCGTCGAACTCACCCATCGCCCGCTCGGCACGGTGGATCGAGGTGGCGTTCGACTGCTCCCACTGCTGGACCCGCTCCTGCGGCGAAAGGTCAGCCGACGTCGATTCGAGCACCTCCGCGGTGAGGGCGGCGAGCGCGGCATACAGGTCGTACCGCAGCGCCATCCGGGCCAGGGTCTGCCACCGGTCCTCCCGTGGCAACAGGGAGATCTTCGACAGCAGCGAGTCCACCCGGAACCGGTCCGAGAGCACGAAGTAGACCGAGGCGACCTCGTCGACGTCCCGCCCGGTGCCGGCGGCGGTCTCCACCACGTCCAGCAGGCCGAAGCTGTACATCAGGCGCGTGCTGAGCTCGGCCAACTCGCGCGGCACACCACGCTCGGTCAGGGAGTCGATGTGCGCGGCGATCGACTCACGCTCGCTGCCGTAGAAAAGCGTCTCCATCTTGGGCAGCAGCCGGGTGATGCCGTCGCGCAGCCGGGCGATCTCCGACGGCACGTCGATCGGCGAGCGGCGGTTGGTCACCAGCCACCGCACCGCCCGGTCGAGCAGCCGTCGGGTGTCGAGGTAGACGTTGGTCTGCAACTCCGGATCGATCCGGTTGTCCAGCGCCTCGACCTCGTCCCACAACCGCCGCAGGCCGAAGACCTCCCGCACCACCACGTACGCCCGGATCACGTCCGCCGCCGTCGCGCCCGTCTCCTCGACCACCCGGAAGACGAACGAGATCCCGCCCCGGTTGATCGCCTCGTTGACCAGCTCGGTGGTCACGATGTCGCGGCGCAGCCGGTGCCGGTCCATCCGGTCGGCGAACCGCTCCCGCATCGGCGTCGGGAAGTAGTTGACCAGCACCTCGCCGGTCCACTCCTCGTCCGGCAGCCGGTCCGCGAGGATCTCCTTCTCCAGGGCGATCTTCACGTACGCCAGCACGACGGCGAACTCCGGCGCGGTCAACCCGGTCTCGGTACGGACCGCCAGTTCCTCGTCCGTCGGCAACGCCTCCAGCGACCGGTTCAGCACACCCGCGCGCTCCAGCGCGGTGATCATGCGGCGGTGCACCGGCAGCAGCGAGGTCGCCTGGGCCTGGGAGTTGTTGATCGCCCGCGCCTGGTCGTAGTTGTCCCGCAGCACCAGGGCGGCGACCTCGTCGGTCATCTGGGCGAGCAACTCGTCCCGCTCGGGCAGGGTCAGCTCGCCGTCGGCGACCGCGGTGTTCAGCAGGATCTTGATGTTCACCTCGTGGTCGGAGCAGTTCACCCCGGCCGCGTTGTCGATGAAGTCGGTGTAGATCCGGCCGCCCGCCTGGGCGTACTCGATCCGGCCGTGCTGGGTGAAGCCCAGGTTGCCGCCCTCACCGACCACCCGGCAGCGCAGGTTGCGGCCATCCACCCGGATCGCGTCGTTGGACTTGTCACCCACCTGGGCGTTGGTCTCGCTGGACGACTTGACGTAGGTGCCGATGCCACCGTTCCAGAACAGGTCGACCGGCGCGGTGAGGATCGCCTTCATCAGCTCCTGCGGGCTCAGCTGCTCGACGTCGTCGTCGAGCCCGAGCACGGTACGCACCTGCGGCGAGATCGGCACCGACTTCGCCGTACGCGGGAAGACCCCACCACCTTCGGAGATCAACTCGGCGTTGTAGTCCTCCCAGGTGGACCGGGCCAACCCGAACAGCCGCTTCCGCTCGGCGTACGAGGCTGCCGCGTCCGGATCCGGGTCGAGGAAGATGTGCCGATGGTCGAAGGCGGCCACCAACCGGATGTGCTGCGAGAGCAGCATGCCGTTACCGAACACGTCACCGGACATGTCGCCGACCCCGACCACGGTGAAGTCCTGGCTCTGGGTGTCATGCCCCAGCTCGCGGAAGTGCCGCTTGACCGACTCCCACGCGCCCCGGGCGGTGATGCCCATCTTCTTGTGGTCGTAACCGGCCGAACCACCGGAGGCGAAGGCGTCACCCAGCCAGAAATCGTGCGCCGTTGAGATCTCGTTGGCGGTGTCGGAGAAGGTCGCGGTGCCCTTGTCCGCCGCCACCACCATGTACGGGTCGTCGCCGTCGTGCCGGACCACGTCCTCCGGTGGCACGATCTCGCCGGCCACGATGTTGTCGGTGACGTCGAGCAGCGCGCCGACGAACTCCTTGTAGCAGGCCACCGCCTCGTCGCGGTCGCCCGGCTTCTGCTTGAGCACGAAGCCGCCCTTGGCGCCCACCGGCACGATCACGGCGTTCTTCACCATCTGCGCCTTGACCAGGCCGAGCACCTCGGTCCGGAAGTCCTCACGCCGGTCCGACCAGCGCAGGCCACCCCGGGCCACCGGCCCGAACCGCAGGTGCACACCCTCGAACCGGGGCGAGTACACGAAGATCTCGTACTTGGGCCGGGGCGCGGGCAGCTCCGGTATCGCCTGCGGATCCAGCTTGAACGCCACGTACGGCTTGGGCCGCCCACCCACCGGCTTCTGATAGAAGCTGGTCCGCAGGGTGGCCTGGATCAGCGAGAGGTACGACCGCAGGATCCGGTCCTGGTCGAGGCTGGCCACGTCGTCGAGCCCGGCGTTGATCTCGGCGACCAACTCCGCGCCGTGCTGCTCGCGCTGCGCGGCGGTACGCGGGCCCGGCTCGAACCGCGCCTCGAACAGCTGCACCAGCAGCGTGGCCAGGTGCGGATACGCGATGAACGTCGACTCCATGTAGTCCTGCGAGAACACCGTGCCGGTCTGGCGCAGGTACTTCGCGTACGCGCGCAGCACCACCACCTGACGCCAGGTCAGCCCGGCGCGCAGCACCAGCTCGTTGAAGCGGTCCACCTCGGCCTCGCCCCGCCACGCCGCCGCGAAGGCGTTCTCCACGTGCGGGCGTACCTCGGCCAGCTCCTGGTGCCCCTCGGGCAGTTGCAGCCCGAAGTCGTACAACCAGATCCGGCCGTCGACCCGTTCCACCTCGTACGGGTGCTCGTCGACGACCTTCACGCCGAGCGAGTGCAGCACCGGCAGCACCGCCGAGAGCATCATCGGCTCGCCGTAGCGGTACACCTTGAACCGGACGTCGAGCAACTCGTCGACGTTCGGGCCCCGACCGCCGGCGCGCGGTGCCGCCTGCTTACGGAACAGGTGCATCTCCAGCTGGCCGGGCTCCTCCAGCAGCTCCAGCTTGGCCAGGTCCTTCATCGCCTCGTACGGCGTGTGCCCGTCCTTGTAGCCCTCCGGGAACGCGTCGGCGTACCGGCTGAACAGGTGCTTGGCCTGCTCGTCGCCGAGCTTGCGTTCCAGCACCAGCCGGTAGTCGTCGTCCCACAACCGGGTGGCGTCGGCCAGCTCCTCGGCCAACAGGTCGGCGTCGATGTCCCCGGGCGGATTCGTCGGGTCGGTACGCACGATGAAGTGCACCCGGGCCAGCATCGACTCGGTCACCCGGGTGGTGTAGTCCACCCCGACGCCGTTCAGCTCCCGCAGCAGGATGTCCTGCATGCGCAACCGGTTCTGGGTGGTGAAGCGGTCCCGGGGCAGGTAGATCAGGCAGGAGATGAACCGCCCGTACGCGTCGCGCCGCAGGAAGACCCGCAGCTGTCGGCGACCGGCCATCCGCAGCACCCCGATGACCGCGTGGTACAGGTCGTCGGTCTTGATCTGGAACAGCTCGTCGCGCGGGTACGTCTCCAGGATCTGCATCAGATCCTTGCCGGAGTGGCTGCGCAGGCTCAGTCCGGAGCGGTCCAGCACCTCGGCGACCTTGCGCCGGACCACCGGCAGCTCCTGCACGCTGGTCCGGTACGCGGCGGTGGAGAACAGGCCCAGGAAACGCCGCTCGCCCACCACCTCACCGTTCTCGTCGAAGATCTTGAAGCCGATGTAGTCGAGGTACGCCGAGCGGTGCACGGTGGCCCGCGAGTTCGCCTTGGTGATGATCAGCAGACGCTTCTCGGTGACCTTCTCGTGCGCCTCGGGCGTCATCGAGGACAGCGCCCGCGCCTCCGGCGAGTCCTGACGCAGGATGCCCAGCCCGGTGCCGAGCACCGCCTCCAGCGCCGACCCGCCGTCGGCGGAGTTCGGTACCAGCCGGTACTCCCGGTAGCCGAGGAAGGTGAAGTGGTCGTGCGCGAGCCAGCGCAACAACTCGACCGAGTCGGTGATGTCCTTCTCCGGCACCGGTGGCCGGTTGTCACTGGTCCGGGCGGCGGCCAACTCGTCGGCGAGGCTGAGGGCGCGCTGGCGCATCTTCGGCCAGTCCTCGACCGCCTCCCGTACGTCGGTCAACACCCGCTGCAACTCGCGCCGCAGCTTCTCCCGCTCCTCCGGGTCGCGGACCGGGTCGATCTCGATGTGCATCCAACTCTCGACCAGGTCGCCGGAGATCGCGTCGTCCGGCTCCACGTCGGCGGCGACCTCGACCAGCCGTCCCAGCGGCTCCCGGCGCACCACCACCAGCGGGTGCACCAGCAGGTGGACGTCGAGATGGTGGGTGTTGAGCAGGGCGGTCACCGAATCGACCAGGAACGGCATGTCGTCGGTGACGATCTCGATGACGCTGTGGTGCTGCTCCGCGTCGGGTGAGTGGATCCGCAGCTTCAACTCACCCGGCACCCGCTGCCGGGCCAGTTCCCGGTGCTCGCGGGCGGCGTCGAGCATCTCCTCGGCGGTGAACCCGATCAGCTCCTCGTCGGGCGCGAACCGCCAGAACCGGCTCACCAGGGTCGCCGCGTCGTGGTCGTCGCCGGCCAGCGCCACCGCCTGGGCCACCAGCCGCTCGGCGTTCGGCACCGGCTCGTCGAGTTCGCCGTCCTCCGATTCGGCGAGCGCCTCCGGCGGCAGCCCGAGATCGTAGAGGGTGTCGATGCTGGAACCGGTCATCCCGGTCGCACCTGTGTCTAGCCGACCGAAACCGTCCCCGTCGGTCGCCGTGTCGAAACTGTCGTCCCGGCCGGTCTCAGCCAGCCGGATGTCGGGTTCCGGGTTGATCGCCGGACGCCGGTCCATCGGTGCCACTCCCCTCGACCCACAGCGCTGTGGGTCACTCTGCCGCCAAGCCTAGGCCGACCGCCCGGTTTCGCCGTCGGCGGACCACCGGCCGGCCATCCGGATCTTCGACGTCGTCCTTTCACCCGTTGCGGTACGAGGTTCGGCCGGGTTCGGAGTACCCCGCCTGAAGTTGTTCATCACACCGTCACGAGACCGTCTTTTCCCAGCCAGGTACGCCCGGGGCAGTGGCAGGTGCCTCGGCGTACTAGCGTGCGGAGCAGCCGACCAGGAGGAAGCCCCTGATGTACGTACCGCGCCAACGCCACCGCAGCCGGTCGACCCTGGCCGCCGCCGCTGCCTGTCTGGTCGTGGCGGCGAGTCTGGTCGCCTGCTCCGGCGAGGACGGCCCGCAGCGCACCGTCGATGCCTTCCTGGAGGGGTGGCGCAAGGGTGACCTGAACGCGGTCGGCTTCGTCGACCCGACCGGCGCGAAGGTTCCCGCCGTGGACGTGGTCCGGGAGATCCGGGAACTCTCCGGTGAGCTGGTCGACGCACCGCTCACGTTGAGCCGTCAGGGCGATCCCGAGGTGGTCCAGAAGACCGCCACCGCCACCATCCGCGCCCAGTGGACGTTGCCGGGCGGCACGGACTGGACGTACGACCGGCCGGTGCGACTCACCCAGGGCCGCGACGACCAGTGGCAGGTGATCTGGGAGCCGCAGATCGTCCAGGAACAGCTCACCCGGGGCGACCGGCTGGGGCTGCGGCGGGACCGGGCGTCCCGGGCCAGCGTGCTCGACAGCGCCGGTGAGCCGATCGTGAAACCGCGTGGCGTGGTCCGGGTCGGTCTACAGCCCAATCAGGTGACCGACGTCGAGGCCATGGTCCGCGAACTGGACGCCGCCTTCCGCGCCATCCGGCCGACCATCACCCCGCCAGTCGACCTGTCCGACCTGCCCAAGCGGTTGGCCGAGGCGAAACCGGACGCTTTCGTCGAGGTGGTCACCTTGCGTGACGAGGCGTACCGGCAGATCAGATCTCGGATCCACCCCCTGCCGGGGACGAAGTTCCCGACCGACACGCTGGAGCTCGCCCCCACCCGCGAGTTCGCCCGTGCCGTGCTCGGCAGCGTCGATCCCGCCTTCGCCGAAGACCTCGCCGAGCATCCCGACCGGTACTCCCCGGGAGACCTCGTCGGTCACGGCGGGTTGCAGGGTCGCTGGGACGATCGACTACGCGGCGTGCCGGGGTTGACCGTCGTCATCAACCAGGCCGGGCCGAACGGCACTGTGGAGTCGACCGACACCGAGGTGTTCCGCGTCGAGCCACAGCCCGGCCAGCCGGTTCACACGACCCTCGACGTGGCTACCCAGAACGCCGCCGACTCGGCGTTGCGCGGCGAGCGCCGCCGGTCCGCGCTGGTGGCCGTACGGATCACCGACGGTGCCGTGCTCGCCGCCGCCAACGGCCCCGGCGCGGCCGGGGAGAACCTCGCCTTCACCGCGCAGGTGCCCCCCGGTTCGACCTTCAAGATGGTCAGCGCCTTCGGGCTGATCGAGCGGGGCGCGGTGACCCCCGACAGCACGGTCGCCTGCCCGAAGACGTTCACCGTGGACGGGCGCTCCTTCAAGAACTCGAACGACTTCGCCCTCGGCGAGGTGCCGTTCCGCACCGATTTCGCCAAGTCGTGCAACACCGCCTTCGCCGCGCTCGCTCCCCAACTGGGCGCGGACGGGCTGGCCGTCGCCGGACGCGCCCTGGGCCTGGAGGGCGAATGGGGTGATCTTGGTCTGGACGCGTTCACCGGGAAGGTGTCGGCGGGTGGCGGCGCCACCGAACAGGCCGCCGCGGCGATCGGGCAGGGCACGACCGTGGTCAGCCCGCTGGCCATGGCCGCGGCGACCGCGGCGGTGGCCAAGGGCCAGTTCGTCCCACCGAAGCTGCTGCTCGACCCGGCACCGGAGCAGGCCGCCGAGCCGGGCCCGCAACTGAACGCCGAGGCGGTCGCCGCGGTGCGGGAGATGATGCGCGAGGTGGTCACCACCGGCACCGGCACCGCCTTGCGGGACGTGCCGGGCGAGCCGGTACACGGCAAGACCGGCACCGCCGAGTACGACAACAACCCAAAGAACACCCACGCCTGGTTCGTCGGCTGGCAGGGCGACATCGCGTTCGCGGTCTTCGTCGAGAAGGGCGGCTCGGGCAGCGGCACCGCGGTACCGATCGCGGAACGATTCCTGCGTGCTCTCCCCCGCTGAAGCCTCGGTGCGGCCAAGGCCGTCGGCCCGGTCCCCGGCGACGTCAGCCGAGCAGGACGTCGCCGTCGTCCTCGATCGCGTGGGAGGGCGTCGGCACCTCCGCGCGGCCACCGGAATCGGGGGCGACCACGCCGACCGGTTCCGGGTCCGGCTGTGCACCGGCAGTGGCCGCGACGCCCGCACCGGCGGCGGGTACGGCTTCGTCGGCCAGGACGGGAGAAACGAGTTTCATCGGATCGGATCCAACCGACGGCCTGGCCGACGGTGGCCGTTCGGAACGCGGTCGCGGTGGCTTCGAGCCGGGAGCGGTCACCGGACGCAGGCCGGACACGACGGTGTTGACGATCTCCGCGGCATACGCCCCGTCCGGGTCGTAGTCGGGATCGAACACGGTCAGTTCGACGCCGAGGCAGTGCGGGGTGTCGACCAGACCGGCGAGCAGGATCTCCAGCTCGGCGAAGGCGATGCCACCCGGGTCCGGCGCGTCGACCGCCGGCATCACGGCGGGATCGAGCACGTCCAGATCGACGTGTACCCAGTAGCCGGCGCAGTCGGCGAGTTGCTCGTGCGCCCACTGGGCGGTACGCGCCGCGCCCTCGGCCCGCAACGCCGGCACCGGCCGGGTGATGATCCCGGCGGCCTGGAGGTCGAGCCGATACTCGTCCTGCGCCCGGATGCCGAGCACCACCACGTCCACGTCCCGGAAGTAGGGACGGCGGCCCTCAATGGCCGCGAGGTCGGCCTGGCCCCGGCCGGTGACCAGGGCGAGATCCTCGCCCGCCGCCGCACCCACGTACGAGGCGTTGCCGGGATGCCGGAAGTCGGAGTGGCCGTCGACGAAGACCAGCCCGATCCGGCCGCCGACGGCCTCCCCGAGCCGGTGCATGGCCAACGCCGAGCCGAGCAGGATCGAACAGTCACCGCCGAGGACCAGGGGGAACTCGCCCCGGTCGATGATCGCGCCGATCCGGTCGGCCAGCGCCACGGAGTAGCCGGCGATCTCCCTCGCGTGGCAGACGCCGTCGCCGGGTCGCCAGTCACCGGCGTCGTAACGCGGCGGAGTCAGGTGACCCGCGTCCCGGGCGCGCAGGCGCGGCAGCAGGCCCTGGTCCCGTAGCGCACCCGGCGCCTTGCCGCAGCCGGGGACCGAGGTGGGGGTGGGTGGGCGCAGACCGAGGTTGCTCGGCGCGTCGAGGACGGCGATTCGGCGCATCATGGGCCACTGTCGTTCAGGACTGTGGAGCTCGCAAGCTCACTCCTCGCGCTCACCGAAGCCCATGCGTTCAGGACTGTGGAGCTCGCAAGCTCACTCCTCGCGCTCACCGAAGCCCATGCGTTCACGACTGCGGGGCTCGCAAGCTCACTCCTCGCGCTCACCTAGGCTCCGTCCGTTTCGCTTGTCGGGGCGGGCCGGCGGCACGCCGGCCCGCGCTGGCGTGGCAGGTACTCAGAACAGGGCGCTGGCCAGAGCTCGGCGGGCCGAGGCGACTACCGGATCCTCGGGACCGGCGATGGTGAACAGGCCGACCAGGTGCTGTCGGACCTTCTCCCGGTCGTCTCCACCGGTGCGGCGGACCAGCCCGACCAGCCGCTGGTACGCCTGCTCGGCCAGACCACTGAGCACCTCGATGTCGGCGGCGAGCAGCTGGGCGTCGACGTCGTCCGGGTTGGCCTCCGCCGCGGTGAGCGCGGCCTGCGGATCGGTGCCGGCCACCCGGCGGGCGAGCCCCACCTGGGCCAGCCCGGCCTCGGCGGCGGCGTCCGTCGGGGTCTCGGCGAGGATCTTCCGGTACGCCTGCTCGGCGGCGTCCAGGTCGCCACTCATCAGCGCGTCGTCCGCCTCGCCGAGCCGGGGGTCCTCCGTCTCGGCCACGCTCACCCCGCCCGCCTTGAGCACGGCCTGGATCCACTGACGCAGCTGCGCCTCGGGTACCACTCCGGAGAACGCGTCAACCGGCTGCCCGCCGACCACCGCGTACACCATCGGGATGCCCTGGACCCGGAACATCTGCGCGAGCCTCGGGTTGGCGTCCACGTCGACCTTGGCGAGCACCCAGGCACCGCCACCCTCGACCGCCAGTCGTTCCAGCACCGGGGAGAGCTGCTTGCAGGGCTGACACCACTCGGCCCAGAAGTCGACCACGACGGGTGTTGTCAGCGAGCGCTCCAGGACCTCCGACTGGAAGGTCGCCTCGGTCACGTCGACGACGGTGACCCCGCCGACAGCACCACCGGGTGCGCCGGCGGGCGGGCCGGCCTGGACCGGCGCCGGGGCGGAACTGGGGGCAGGGGTGCGCAGCGCGCTGAGGTCGACCGCGCCGCGGGTAAAGATCGACGAGGTGATCCGTGGGTCGCTCATGGTTATCTAGTCTCGCACGCAGTTCCCCGAACTCCGATCAGCCTCGGCCCGCGCAGTTGCCGCTGTCACCCCTGCCCAGCCGCCTGATGGGGCGAAGGTCAGAACCGTGCGGGCTCGCGGTAAACGCCCCATTCGGCGCGCAGCGCGTCGCAGATCTCGCCGAGCGTCGCCTCCGCCCGGACGGCGTCGAGCATCGCCGGGATCATGTTCTCCCCGGTACGGCTCACCGCGACCATCGCCTCGACCGCGGCACGGACCCGGGCATCGTCCCGGCCGCGCTTGCGTTCGGCCAGCATCCGGCGCTGCTCCAACTCCACCTCGTGCGAGATACGCAGGATCTCCAGTTCCTTGGCGACCGTGCCGGTGTGGCAGTTGACGCCGACGATCTTCTTCTCGCCCTTCTCCAGCGCCTGCTGGTAGGCGAACGCGGCCTCGGCGATCTGCCCGGTGAACCAGCCGTCCTCGATACCGCGCAGGATGCCGGAGGTCATCGGGCCGATGGTGTGCGGGCCGTCGCCACCGAGCGCCCGGATCCGGGCGAAGATCTCCTCCGCCTCCGCCTCGATCCGGTCGGTGAGCGCCTCGACGTACCACGAGCCGCCCAGCGGGTCGGCCACGTTGGTCACCCCGATCTCCTCCATCAGCACCTGCTGCGTACGCAGGGCGATCTCGGCGGACTCGTCGGTGGGCAGCGCGAGGGTCTCGTCCAGGGCGTTGGTGTGCAGCGAGTTGGTGCCGCCGAGCACCGCGGCGAGCGCCTCGACGGCGGTGCGTACAACGTTGTTGACCGGCTGCTGCGCGGTCAGCGACACACCGGCGGTCTGCGTGTGGAACCGCAGCCAGAGCGCCTTCTCACTGGTCGCGCCGTAGACGTCGCGCAGCCAGCGGGCCCAGATCCGGCGGGCGGCACGGAACTTGGCGATCTCCTCGAAGAAGTCGACGTGCGAGTCGAAGAAGAAGCTCAGACCGGGGGCGAAGACGTTGACGTCGAGTCCCCGCGACAGCCCCAGCTCGACGTAGCCGAAGCCGTCGGCCAGGGTGAACGCCAGTTCCTGCGCGGCGGTGGAGCCGGCCTCGCGGATGTGGTACCCGGAGACCGACAGCGGTTTGTAGCGCGGGATCTCCGCCGCGCAGTACTCCATCAGGTCGCCGATCAGGCGCAGGTGCGGCTCCGGGTCGAACAGCCACTCCTTCTGCGCGATGTACTCCTTGAAGATGTCGGTCTGCAACGTGCCGTCGAGGCTCGACAGGTCGGCGCCCTGCCGCTCGGCGGCCACCAGGTACATGCAGAACACCGGCACCGCCGGGCCGGAGATGGTCATGCTCGTGGTGACCCCGGCGAGGTCGATGCCGTCGAAGAGCACCTCCATGTCGGCGGCGCTGTCCACCGCCACCCCACAGTGGCCGACCTCGCCGAGCGACTGCGGGTCGTCGGAGTCGCGCCCCATCAGCGTGGGCATGTCGAAGGCGACCGAGAGCCCGCCACCGCCCGCGCCCAGGATCATCTTGTAGCGCTCGTTGGTCTGGCGGGCGTTACCGAACCCGGCGAACTGACGGATGGTCCAGGTCCGCCCCCGGTAGCCGGTCGGGTAGAGGCCCCGCGTGTAGGGATACTCCCCGGGCCAGCCGATCCGCTCGAAGCCCGGGTACGCGGCCCCCTCCGGCGGCCCGTAGACCGGCTCGACGGGCATCCCGGAGAGCGTGGTGAAGTCGGCGTCCCGCTTGCGCGCGGCGTCGTAGCGGGCCTGCCAGCGGGCCCGCCCGGCCGCGATCTCGTCGGCGTTCATCCCCGGGCTCCTCCTCGAGTCCTCGACTGCACGTCGAGTGTAGAGCCCTTACCTGAACGATCGATAAGGAAGTTCGTACCGACCAGTAACTGAGCTGCGCGAACTCAGGCGGGGTCACCGCCGATAGCCACGTCGTCCACCCGGATGTTGATCTCGTCGACCCGCAGCCCGTACGCCTCGACCGCCCGGGTCACCTCGACCCGCACCGCCGTGGTCACCTCGGGCACCGGATGCCCGGCGTCGGTCACGATGACCAGGTTGATCACGGCACCACCGTTGGTCACGTGCGCCGAGCATCCCCGCCGGGCGTCGCCGACCTGGTCGAGCCCGACCCGGTCCAGCACCGCGTTGAAGAACCGGGCGATGTCGCCACCCAACTCGACCACGCCGGGCACGGACTTCGCCGCGGCCACCGCGATCTTCTCCACCACCTCGTCCGAGACATGCGTACGCCCACCCGCGACCGCGTCGGGCGTCATCGCCAGCTCCTGCGTCATCTCGTGGTCCATGCGTCCCCCAGCGGCCTTCGCAGCACCCGCGCAACCCACGCGGCGGTGCGAGCCTAACCGTCTTCGGCGGTCCGCAGTGGACGTGGTCACCCGGACAGCTGAGCGAGCAACGCCTCGGCCGCCGCGTACGGATCGGTCGAACCGGCCGCCACCTCGGCGGCGAGCGCCGGCAACTGCGTACCGTCGCGCAGCGAGCCGATCCGGGCGCGCAGCGCACCGAGCGCGATCGCCTCGACCTCGGCGGCGGCCCGCGCCTCCCGCCGTCGCCGCAACTCGTCGTGCTCGACCAGCCAGGCGCGATGCTTGTCGATGGCGGCGGCGACGTCGTCGATGCCCTCACCCCGGGCGGCGATCGCCCGCACCACCTGCGGACGCCACTGACCGGGCCCGCGCTCACCCAGCGCGATCATGCCCTGGATGTCCCGCACGGTGGCGTCGGCGCCGTCCCGGTCGGCCTTGTTGACCACGAAGACGTCGGCGATCTCCAGGATGCCGGCCTTCACCGCCTGGATCGCGTCGCCCATGCCGGGTGCGAGCAACACCAGCGTGGTGTCGGCCAGCGAGGCCACCTCGACCTCCGCCTGCCCGACGCCGACGGTCTCGACCAGCACCACGTCGCAGCCGGCGCCCTCCAGCACCCGCACCGCCTGCGGAGTCGCCGCCGACAGCCCACCGAGGTGCCCCCGGCTGGACATCGAACGGATGTAGACGCCGGGGTCGGTGGCATGGTCCTGCATCCGCACCCGGTCGCCGAGGATGGCACCGCCGGTGAACGGGCTCGACGGGTCGATGGCCAGCACGCCGACGCGATGGCCCCGGCTGCGCAGGGCCCGGACCAGTTCGTTGGTGGTGGTGGACTTGCCCACGCCCGGAGAGCCGGTCAGGCCGACCACCTGGGCCCGCCCGGTGTACGGCGCGAGCGCCGCGGCGATGGCCGGGACCGTCTCGTCGCCCGACTCGACCAGGGTGATCAGCCGGGCGACCGCACGGGGGTCACCGTCGCGAGCCCGTTCGACCAGCATCGGGACGTCCCGACTGCGGCGCACCGAGCCGGCGGCCGCCACCGGGACGCGGGTGTTCGACTCGCTCACAGATCGGTCTCGGTGGGGTCGGGAACGTGGATGATCAGCGCGTCGCCCTGGCCACCGCCGCCGCAGAGCGCCGCCGCACCGGTGCCACCGCCACGCCGCTTCAGCTCCAGCGCGAGGGTGAGCACCAGCCGGGCACCGGACATGCCGATCGGGTGACCGAGCGCGATCGCGCCGCCGTTGACGTTCACCTTGTCGGGGCTGATCCCGAGGTCACGGGTCGACTGGATGCCGACCTGGGCGAACGCCTCGTTGATCTCGATCAGGTCGAGGTCGGAGATGCTCAGACCACCCTTGCGCAGCGCGTGCTGGATGGCGTTGGACGGCTGCGAGTGCAGGGAGTTGTCCGGGCCGGCGACGTTGCCGTGCGCTCCCACCTCGGCCAGCCAGGCCAGGCCCAGCTCCTTGGCCTTCGCCTTGCTCATGACCACCACCGCGGCGGCCCCGTCGGAGATCGGCGAGGAACTGCCGGCGGTGATGGTGCCGTCGGCGGTGAACGCCGGGCGGAGCTTGGCCAGGGACTCGGCGGTGGTGTCCGGCCGGATCCCCTCGTCCTCGCTGATCACCAGTGGGTCACCCTTGCGCTGCGGGATGACCACCGGGGTGATCTCCTCGGCGAAGTGGCCGTTCTTCTGCGCGGCCGCGGCACGCTGGTGGCTGGCAGCTGCGAACTCGTCCTGCTCGCGGCGGGTGATGCCCCGGGTGTGGCCGTGCCGCTCGGTGGACTCACCCATCGAGCAACAGTCCCAGGCGTCGGTGAGCCCGTCGAGCGCCATGTGGTCCTTGACCACCACGTCGCCGTACTTGTAGCCACCGCGCTGGCCGAGCAGCAGGTGCGGGGCGTTGGTCATCGACTCCATGCCGCCGGCCACCACGATGTCGAACTCACCGGCCCGGATCAGCTGGTCGGCCAGGGCGATCGCGTCCAGGCCGGAGAGGCAGACCTTGTTGATGGTCAGGGCCGGTACGGACATCGGGATGCCCGCCTCGACGGCCGCCTGCCGGGCGGGGATCTGCCCGGTGCCGGCCTGGAGCACCTGGCCCATGATCACGTACTGCACCTGGTCGGGTGCGACTCCCGCCCGTTCGAGCGCGGCGGAGATCGCGATGCCGCCGAGTTTCGTCGCCGGTAGGTCCTTGAGGTTTCCCAGCAGGCGCCCCATCGGGGTCCGCGCGCCGCTGACGATCACCGAAGCCATACCTGCCTCCGAGGGGGGGTGCCGACCTGTACGCCTTAACGACTGTTCGGCCAGACTAACGTCATGGTTGAGAACTCCCCCGTCGAGCCCGCTGCCGACTATGTCACAGACATCGGACTACTCCGAATCGACCATATCGGGATAGCGGTGGCCGACCTCGACGCCGCCGTCGCCTTCTATCAGCGCACCTTCGGCATGCGCTGCGTGCACACGGAGACCAACACCGAGCAGGGCGTCCGGGAGGCGATGCTGGCGGTCGGGCCCCGCACCGAGGACGGCTGCGTGCAACTGCTCGCGCCGTTGTCCCCGGAGTCCACGATCGCGAAGTTCCTGGACCGCAACGGTCCGGGCGTCCAGCAGGTGGCGTACACGGTGGCGGACATCGACACGGCCTGCGCGGCGCTGCGCGAGCGCGGTTTGCGGCTGCTCTACGAGACCCCGAGACGCGGCACCGCCGGCTCCCGGATCAACTTCGTCCACCCCAAGGACGCCGGGGGCGTGCTGGTCGAGCTGGTGCAACCGGCCGACGCACCCCACTGACCACCCGCGCACGGCGCGGAGGTGCATGTTCGCTCGGGCGAGCGCGCACCTCCGCGCAGTGGCCGATGCACTTTTTCACAGCAGGCTATCCACCCAAGCTACCGTTCAGTAACCTCCGGCCTCACAGCAGCCCGAAGGCGCGGGATGTGGTGGCGGCCGACATGGTGACCGCCACCGACCGGCGTCGACGATGGCAGCCCCAGGCCCGCCGCCGTCGCGGCGAGAACCGGAGGTCACCGTGCAGGACATCGTTGAGGCCATCATGGCGGCGGACGGGTCGACCGACCCGGCGCGCGAGCTGGCCGGCGTCGCGGGACTACCGGTGCCGGCCAGCTATCGGGGCGTGGTCGTCCGGGCCGAGGAGACCCGGATGTTCGACGGCCTGGCGACCCGGGACAAGGACCCCCGCAAGGCGCTGCACCTACAGGAGGTGCCGACCCCCGAACTCGGCCCGGGTGAGGCCCTGGTCGCGGTGATGGCCAGCGCCATCAACTACAACACCGTCTGGACCAGCATCTTCGAACCGCTACCCACCTTCAAGTTCCTCCAGCGCTACGGCCGCAGCTCCGAGTTGGCCCGGCGGCACGACCTGCCGTACCACGTGGTCGGCTCGGACGCGGCCGGGGTGGTGCTGCGGGTCGGTGCCGGGGTGAGCCGCTGGCGTCCGGGCGACGAGGTGGTGGCCCACTGCCTGTCGGTCGAGTTGGAGGACGCGGCCGGCCATGACGACACGATGCTCGACCCACAGCAACGAATCTGGGGGTTCGAGACCAACTTCGGCGGCCTGGCCGAGCTTGCCGTGGTCAAGGCCAACCAGCTGATGCCCAAGCCGGCGCACCTGAGCTGGGAGGAGGCGGCCAGCCCGGGCCTGGTCAACTCGACGGCGTACCGGCAGCTCGTGTCGCATCACGGCGCGAACATGAAGCAGGGTGACGTGGTGCTGATCTGGGGCGCCTCGGGCGGCCTGGGCAGCTACGCCACCCAGCTTGCCCTCAACGGTGGCGCCATCCCGGTCTGCGTCGTCTCCTCGCCGGAGAAGGCGGAACTGTGCCGTCGGATGGGTGCCGAGCTGGTCATCGACCGCGCCGCCGAGGGCTTCCGGTTCTGGTCGGACGAACAGACCCAGGAGCCGGACGAGTGGCGGCGCTTCGGTGAACGGATCCGGGAACTCACCGGCGGTGAGGACCCGGACATCGTCTTCGAGCATCCGGGCCGGGAGACCTTCGGCGCCAGCGTCTACGTCGCCAAGCGCGGCGGCACCATCGTCACCTGCGCCTCCACCAGCGGCTTCCTGCACCAGTACGACAACCGCTACCTCTGGATGCACCTCAAGCGCATCGTGGGCAGCCACTTCGCCAACTACCGGGAGGCGTGGGAGGCCAACCGGCTGGTGTCGCTGGGCAGGGTCCATCCCACGGTGTCGAAGACGTACGCCCTGGAACAGACCGGCCAGGCCGCGTACGAGGTGCACCGCAACGCCCACCAGGGCAAGGTCGGCGTCCGCTGCCTGGCCCCTGAGGACGGACTCGGCGTACGTGACCCCGAGCTGCGGGCCCGGCACGCCGAGGCGATCAACCGGTTCCGCGGGCGCTGACCTGACGGCCGAGGCCCGGATGGCCATTCGGTGATCGCCGATTGGCTTTCCACACAGCCGGTCGGACCCCCATTCGTGCGACCGGCCGACGCCGGAAACAAAGGGCCGTGGGACTAGCTCCCACGGCCCTTTTTCCGGGACCCGCTCCGCCCGTCCGGCTCGCCCCGGAGCTGGCAAGATCGCGCGGTCGGCCACCCGGTGGTGTTGACCATGTAATGCGGACGCCACGCTCTTGCGAAGCACCCCGGGGGGTCTGCCAGTATGTCCCAATGCCCCAGCAGCAGTCCTCCCCTCTCGCGTTCTTCGATAACGCGAACTCGCAGCCAGATTTCACGGTTGGCCTGCGCGGATACAACACCGGTCAGGTCGACGACTTCATCGGCCGGCTGAACGCCGCGCTGAGCCAGGCCAACAAGGACCGCGCCGACGCCGAGCAGGCGCTCAACGACGCGCAGCGCCGGCTCCGGCAGTCCGAGCAGCGGCTCACGGCCCTGGAGCAGAAGCTCGCCGACACCAGCAAGCAGCTGGAGGAGAACAGCCGGCCCACGCTGTCCGGCCTCGGCACCCGGGTCGAGCAGATCCTCCGGCTCGCCGAGGAGCAGGCCAACGACCACCGTAACGAGGCCAAGCGCGAGTCGGAGGGGATCCTCTCCGCCGCCCGTCTCGAAGCACGGGAGATCACCGACAAGGCACGCGCCGAGGCGGCGGCCATGAAGGCGACCGCCGAGCGGGAGGCGGGCAACGTCCGCACCGCCGCCGAGCGCGAGGCCGCAGAGGTCCGCGTCCAGGCCCGGCGGGAGGCCGACACCCTGCGCGCCGACGCGGAGCGGGAGACCAAGCAGCTGCGTACGGTGACCGCCCACGAGGTCGCCGAACTGAAGTCCACCGTGGAGCGCGAGGTGGCCACCCTGCGGGCCACCGCCGAGCGTGAGATCACCCAGCAGCGGGCCAAGGCCGCCCGCGAGGCCGAGGAGAAGCGCGCGGAGGCGACGAAGCTGCTCACCGACGCCCGCGACAAGCGCGACAAGGACCTCCAGGCCCTGGAGTTGCAGCTCGCGGAGCGGCGGGAGAAGGCCGAGCGCGAGGAGTCGGAGCGGCACGCCGCCCAGGTCGCACAGACCCAGAAGCTGGTCAACGAGGCCGAGCAGCGGGCTCGGGCCGCGCAGGACCGGGCCAAGGAGATCGAGCAGCGGGCCGAGGCCCGCCGGGTCGAGTCGGAGCGCAGCGCCACCGAGACGGTGGAGAAGGCCAAGGCGCTCGCCGAGCGGACGCTCAACGAGGCCCGTGCCGAGTCGCAGCGCCTGCTCAACGAGGCCCGCACCGAGGCCGAGCTGACCACCCAGGCGGCCAGCCGCGAGGTCGAGGACCTCACCCGGCAGAAGGACGCGGTCACCGCCCAGCTCGTCCAGATCCGCTCCAGCCTGGCCGGTCTCGCCGGTCTGGTGCCGGGTGTGGCCGACGCGGTGGTCGCCAAGGTCGAGGCCACGAAGGCGGAGGACGCCAAGGCGGAGGGCTCCGAGAAGCCCGCCGCCGCCGAGTCGGCCAGCTGAGCCGCCTCCCGTACCGGGGCATGATCCACGGCGCGGGGTGACATCGGGTGACCGGTGACACCCCGCGCCGCCCTGCGTCCGCAGTACCCCTCTCCAGGTCGTGAAGTAGCTCCCAACAGGGGCGTCCGTATCGCCCCAGGAGGGCCCGATGCGTGTGAGGATGGGAGCATGTCGCACGGCGAGGAACTGTTCGCGCTCGGCGGGGACGTGACCACGGAGCCCAGCTTCGAGTCCGCTCTGCGGGGATACGAGAAACGGCAGGTCGACCGCTACGTCGCTCGTGCGGAGCACGAGATCGCCGCGCTCGCGGCCGAACGGGAACAGGCGTACACCCAGATCCACAAGCTGGCCGGTCAGGTCGAGGTGCTGCAACGCGACCTCGCCCAGGTGCGCAAGCAGGTCGGGGTCGTCGACCGGGCCGCCTTCCGACACCTCGGGCCACGGGTGGAGCAGATCCTCACGCTGGCTGAGGAGCAGGCCGAGGACATCCTCTCCGCCGCCCACGAGGAGATCGAGGCCCGGCGGGCCGCCGCCGAGCACATCATCGAGGAGGCGCGCGCCGAGGCCGCGACCGCGCTCAAGGACTTCGAGATCGCACTGGCCGCCCGGCGGGCGGAGGAGGAACGGCAGGCCGAGGCTCGCCGGGCGGAGTCGGAAGCCGCCTTGACCGCTGCGAAGGAGGAGGCCGCCCGGCTGCGCAAGTCCGCTCAGGAGGCCCTGGCCACCGCCCAGCAGGAGGCCACCCAGCTACGGGACGCCGCCAGGGAGATCCACACTCGGGCCCAGCAGGAGGCGACCAAGCTGCGCGAGGCGGCCCGGGAGGCCCTGGCCACCGCCCAGCAGGAGGCGACCCAGCTTCGCGACGCCGCGAAGGAGGTGCACGCGAAGGCCCAGCAGGAGGCGCGACGGCTGGTCGACCAGGCCACCGAGGCGGGGCGGGCCACCCATGCCAAGGCCCAGCATGAGGCCAAGCAGATCATCGACGACGCCACCGAGGCCGGCCGGGCCACCCGCGACAAGGCCCGCCAGGAGGCCGAGCGGTTGACCACCCAGGCGGCCGAGTCGGCGAAGCGCACCCGTGCCGAGACCGAGGCGTACGCCCAGCGCATGCGCAGCGAGACCGAGGCGTACGTGCAGCATGCCCGAACGCAGGCACAGCAGGAGCTGGGTGCCTGGCGGGCCGGGGTGGAGCAGGAGGTCAACAGCCGACGCGAGGCGGCCGACCGGGAGCTGACCGAGCGCAAGGCGACCGCCGAACGCGAGTTCACCGCCCGCCGTGATCAGCTGGAGAAGCAGTACAAGACCCGCAGCGCCGAGCTGGACGAGCGGATGCGCGCCCGTACCGCCGAGCTGGAGTCCGACTTCGAGACCCGTCGGGCACAGCTGGAGGCGGAGTACACCGCGCGGAAGAACGAGATCGAGCAGGGCGCCGACCAGATCCGCCAGGCCGCCGAGCAGGAGGCCGCCACGGTCCGCGCGCAGGCCGAGGAGCAGGCCGGCGAGCTGCTGCGCCAGGCCGAGGCCGAGTCGGCGGCGAAGCGACGTGAGGCCGACGAGTACGTCACGACCGTCCGGCGCGAAGCCGACGAGTACGCGGCCACCACCCACCGCGACGCCGACCAGTACGCCGAGACCACCCGGCGCGAGGCGGACGAGCACGTCACCGCCGTACGACGGGAGGCCGACGAGTACGTCGCCTCGTCCCGTCGCCAGTTCGAGGAGTACGCGGCCACCACCCAGCAGCACCTGGCCACCACCCAGCAGCACCTCGCCGCCACGCAGCAGGAGGCCGCCGCCAGCCGACAGCAACTCGCCCAGGTCATGCTGGAGATCGCCAAGGCCCAGCAGCAGCTCGCCGACCTGCGCCAGGAGACGTGGAAGTCCCGGCAGGAGTCCGACGAGTTGGAGCGCAAGCTGCTCGGTCTGCGGCTTCAGGCCGCGTCGACGCCCGACGGTTCGGCCGCGTCCGCGCCCGCCAGCGTGTCGCCCAACGGCGCACTCCTCACCAGCCCTTCGACCAACGGTGCCCAGCCCTCCGACGACGGCGTGACCGCCGCCAACACGGCCACCGGCGCGGGCCCGACCAGCGACTCCGCCCCGGCCGGTGACCGTACGAGCACGGACGACGCCGGTCCGGCGACGAAGCCGGTCGCGGAACCGGTCACCACGGTCGAGGACGCCTCGCCGACCCGGCCGCCGACCGAGCCGACCAGCGTCGACGGCGGCACCGCGAGCGAGGGCCTGGACGGCGAGCCCACGGTGGCGGCGGTGCCCGGCGAAGGCGGCCGGGGTGCCACCCCGACGAAGATCACCAGCACCGGCGAGAACGGCAAGCGCCCCACCAAGCCGACCACCGACGAGCGCAGCGCCAAGCCCAGCAAGGTCACCTCCGACTGACCATCCACCCCGGGGGCGCGGCCCAGCGGCCTCGGCGCCCCAGGGCCGGCGGTCCAGCGTCCGGCCCGGTCGACCACGCTCCGAGCGCAGCGGTCCCACCCGGGCACTGGGCGATCATGCAGGGCAAGCGTGCGACCGGGGACGAATCGCCGTACGGTCGGCGACGAGGGTTCGTAGGGCCGACCGGCTCGGGCGAGAGCTGGGACGGTGGTATTGCGGGTGCCGAACGGACCTCGAACCGGGCAGTATGGCCCGACGGCACTGCCGGACCACTCGACGGAGAGACCGGATGGCACAACACGAGCCCGACGAGGCCGAGCCGGGACCCACCGAGCGGGAGCAGCAAGGGGGCGGACCACGCCCGCGCCAGCGGCCCGCGACACCGCCGCCAGCCTCGCAGTCCGGCGAGAGCACGGAGAACACGCCGCCGGGCTCGCGGGCGACACCCACCGGCGACGGTACGCAGACCTCGACGGTCGGCGCGGCGGCACACCCGGACGGAGGGCGCTTCGGCACTCCCGGGCGTCCCCTGAGGCGTAACAGTTTCCTGGTCGGGTTCACCGGCGCGCTCGGCGTACTGCTCGCGTACGCGGTCTATCTGGGGGTGCGCAACGCGGCGGGAATCCTGGTCCTGGTGGTGATCGCCCTCTTCCTCGCGGTGGGCCTGCACCCGGCGGTGCTCCGGCTACGGTCCTGGGGCTTTCCACGCGGACTGGCCGTGGCGACGGTCGTCCTGGTCGTGGTGGCGTTGCTCGCCGCCGGGGTGCTGGCGCTGGTGCCGCCGATCGTGACCCAGTCCGGCCAGTTCATCGAGCAGTTGCCGAGCTACCTGGAGTCGCTGCGCCGCAACGAGACGGTCAACGACCTGGTCGAGCGGTTCGACCTGATGCGCCGTGCTCAGGAGGCGGCCAGCGCGGACGTGGTCGGCCGGGCGTTGGGCGGGGTGCTCGGTGGTGCCCAACTGGTCTTCGGCACCGTCTTCCGGGTGCTGACCGTGCTGGTGCTGACCATCTACTTCCTGGTCTACTTCGACCGGTTGCGCGACCTCGCCTACGCGTTGGTGCCGCGCTCCCGTCGCCAGCGGGTGCAACTGATCGGTGACGAGATCCTGACCAAGGTCGGGGCGTACATGGTCGGCGCGCTGGTCATCGCGGTGTTGGCCGGCGCGAGCACCTTCGTGTTCGCGTTGGTCGTCGGTCTGCCGTACCCGTTCGCGCTGGCGGTGGTCGTCGCGGTGACCGACCTGATCCCGCAGATCGGTGCCACCCTCGGTGCCGTGATCGTCAGCCTGGTCGGCTTCGCCACCGAGCCTTCGGTCGGCATCGCCTGCGTGGTCTTCTTCGTGATCTACCAGCAGATCGAGAACTACCTCATCTACCCGAAGATCATGCGGCGTTCGGTGCAGGTCAACGAGGTCGCCGCGTTGGTGGCCGCGCTGCTCGGAGTGTCGCTGGTGGGGGTGATCGGCGCGCTGATCGCCATCCCGACGGTGGCCGCCGTCCAGCTCATCCTCCGGGAGGTGGTGATCCCCCGCCAGGATGCCCGCTGACCGGCCGACCCCGCACCGGCGGATGTCACTCGGACCGGCGCTGCGGTGGACCCGACACCGGCGTGTCGGCGAAGGCGGCAACCGTCCGGTCCGCGTACGCGCTGGCGTCGCCGGTCTCCATCGGGCCGTCCCAGCTGGTCGGCAGTGGCACCGACACCGCCGGGTTGACCCGCCGGACCACCTCGTCCAGCACGGTCTCGGCGTCGCCGACCCAGAGGTGCTTGGCCCCGGGTACGCCGACCACCTCGGCCTGCGGCACCGCCGCGAACTGTTCCCGAGCCTGCTCCGGGCGCAGATAGTCGTCGAACTCCGGCACCAACGCGGTCAGCGGCTTGCCCGACTCGGCCCAGGTGTCCAGGTCCGCCCGGCCGGCGAAACGCAGCGGTGGCGAGAGCAGGATCGCCCCGGTCACCGCCGGATCGCAGCCGTAGCGCAGCACCAGGTCGGTGCCGAACGACCAGCCCAGCAGCCAGATGTTCGGCAGCTCGTGGAACTCGGCGTACTCGATGGCGGCGGCGACGTCGAAGCGCTCACCGACGGCGGAGTCGAAGCTGCCCTCGCTGGTGCCGCGCACGCTACTGGTGCCCCGGGTGTTGAACCTGAGCACGGCCAGGTCGGCCAGCGCGGGCAGTCGCCAGGCCGCCTTACGGAACACGTGGCTGTCCATCATTCCGCCGTGGGTGGGCAGCGGGTGCAGGCAGACCAGGGTCGCGGCCGGTTCCCGGTCGACCGGGCGGGCCAGCTCGCCGACCAACCGCAGGTCGTCCGCGGTGTGCAGCTCGATGTCCTCCCGACGCCCCGGCAGGATCGAGGAGGCACGGATCGGTGAACTCATCGCTCCAGTCTCCCGTTGCGCCGACCGCGCTGGATCACCGGGGCCCGTCGGTCCCGG
Source organism: Micromonospora sp. DT48 (assembly GCF_049844495.1). Classification (NCBI taxonomy): domain Bacteria; kingdom Bacillati; phylum Actinomycetota; class Actinomycetes; order Micromonosporales; family Micromonosporaceae; genus Micromonospora; species Micromonospora sp. DT48. The sequence continues at coordinate 9,734 of NZ_JBNCLE010000016.1, read as the reverse complement.
GCCCGCCAGCAGCCGGTATGCCAGTGCCGCCGGTCGGTGAGGTCACCCCGGTCGTCCGCCGGCCAGGCGACGACGTGCGCCACACCCGGGCGGATCTCCTGATCGCACCCGGGACAGCGGTACGTCTTGGTGGACGCGCCACCGCTGATCCCGCGTACCTGCCACTCGCCGTCCCGCCACTGTTGGACCGCGGCGACGCCGTGCCGGGCGCGCTCGGCGTCGAGCCGCACCGTGTCGTCACGGCGGGGACGGTTGCGACGGGGACTCACGTCATCAAGCGTACGGGCGGTGCGCCGCGAACCGCTCAGCGGCGGGTGTGGTCGCGGAACCCCCGGCCGGTCTTGCGACCCAGATAGCCGGCGGTGACCAGGTGCTCCAGCAGCGGCGCCGGGGCGAAACCGGGTTCCCGCAGCTCCAGGTAGAGCTCCCGCTGGATGGCCAGCGCCACGTCCAGACCCACCACGTCGAGCAACTCGAACGGCCCCATCGGGTAGCCGCAGCCCAGCTTCATCGCGTGGTCGATGTCGTCGGCAGTGGAGTAGTTGGCCTCCAGCATCCGCACCGCGTCGTTGAGGTAGGGGAAGAGCAGGGCGTTGACGATGAAACCGGCCCGGTCACCGCAGACCACGCCGGTCTTGCCCAACGCGGCGGTGACGGCCTGAGCGGTGGCGACGGTCTCGGCGGAGGTACGGATCGTCCGGACGATCTCCACCAGCGGCATCACCGGGGCGGGGTTGAAGAAGTGCAGGCCCACCACGTCGGCCGGGCGCTGGGTGGCCATCGCCATCTCGATCACCGACAGCGAGGAGGTGGTCGTCGCCAGCAGCACGCCCGGCTTGCAGATCTCGTCCAGGCTGGCGAAGAGCGCCTTCTTGACGCTGAGTTCCTCGACCACCGCCTCGACCACCAGATCCACGTCGGCCAGGTGCTCCAGCGTCGCCGACCAGTTGATCCGGCCGAGCGCGGCGTCCCGGTCCGCCTCGGCGAGCCGGCCCCGGACGACGCCCTTGTTGAGGGAGGTCTGCACCGCCTCGAACACCTTCGCCGACTGCTCCGCGCCCCGGGTCACCGAGACGACCTCGTAACCGGCGGTGGCGAAGACCTCGATGATCCCGGTGGCCATCGTCCCGGACCCCACGATGCCGACCTTGGTCGCGGCTGCGGGGCTCGCAAGCTCACTCCTCGCGCGCCCGATGCCGACCTTGGTCGCGGCTGAGTCGGTCGGCGTCGGGTCCGTCGTGGTCGGCGTCTGCTCGTCCGGTACGACCTTCGGCGAGCCGGGCCGCTCGTAGGTGTAGAAGCCCCGGCCGGACTTCCGGCCGAGCAGCCCAGCGGTCACCATCTGCTTGATCAACGGCGCTGGGGCGTGCCGGCGGTCCCGGCCACCCCGCCGGTACATGGTGTCCAGGATCTCGTACGCGGTGTCCAAGCCGATCAGGTCCATCAGCGCGAGCGGCCCCATGGGCAGTCCGCAGCCGAGCTTCATGGCGGCGTCGATGTCCTCGCGGGTGGCGTAGCGGGACTCGAACAGGTCGACGGCGTGGTTGAGGTAGCCGAAGAGCAGCGCGTTGGCGATGAAGCCAGCCCGGTCGCTGATGGTGACGTCGACCTTGCCGAGTCGCTCGCAGAGCGCCTCCACGTCGGCCACCACGTCGGCCGAGGTGACCACTGTGCGTACCACCTCGACCAGCTTCATCACCGGTGCCGGATTGAAGAAGTGGATGCCGACGACCTGGTTGGGGCGGGTGGTGGCCACCGAGATCTCGGTCACGCTCAGCGACGAGGTGTTGGTGGCGAGGATGGCGTCGGGCTTGCAGACCCGATCCAGCTCGGCGAAGATCCGCTGCTTCAGCTGCAGGTGTTCGGGTACCGCCTCGATCACCAGGTCCACCGAGTGCAGCGCGTCCAACCCGACGGCGAAGCTGATCCGGGCCAGCAGGGCGTCCCGGTCGGCCTCGGCGAGCTTCCCCCTGGCCACCGCCCGGTCCGTCGAACCGGTCAGGATCGTCCGCCCACGGTCGAGCGCGGCGTCGGAGATCTCCACGGCCACCACGTCGATGCCGTTACGGGCGAAGACCTCCACGATGCCGGCACCCATGGTGCCCAGACCCACCACACCGACGCTGGTGAACTCGCGCGCCACGACCCGCCCTCCCCTGTCCGCGACGACACGGCCGGACGTGAACGGCCGCTAAGGTTATGCGCGCGAGTCTGCCACGTCACGCACAGTTGTCGAGGCGCGGTGGCACATGTCACCGGTGCCCGGGTTCCGCCACCCCGCCGGCCGACCCTGGCCGGAATGGTCAGGCCGGATCGACCCCGGCGAGGGCGAGCAGTTCGGCGACGAACTCCGTCGGGCGTTCCAGGTGTGGGCTGTGTCCGCAGCCCGGCAGCACCACCTCCCGGTAGGTGCCGCCGGCCTCGGCGTACCGGTCGAGCACCGCTCGGGTCTGCCCGATCATTGGCTGCGGCGGACATTCCTGTCGCCCCGGCCAGCCGGGCACCACCCCCAGCGCCCCGAGCTGGGCCAGGTCGAACAGCGAGGTGTCCGAGACGATCACGTCGGCATCGCCACGGATCCAGGTGACCGGTGGCTTGGGTGTGACCGCCACCATCTCCTCCGCGACCCGGAAGCGCGCGAGCGCGTTGAGCACTCCCCGACCGCCCGGCGCGCTACCCGGCCAGTTCGGCGAGCCCACCGCGTCGCCGGGGTAGTTGTCCGGGCCGGTCGCGGTGGAGAGCACGCTGTCGAGCAGCAGTTCCTCGTCGTCGCCGAGGCAGGAGGGGTCCGCCACGTACGCGGCCCGCAGCACACTGCGCGGGCTGGTCCGCGCCTCGGTGCCGCGATCACCGGCGACCAGCCGTGCCACGAAGTCCCCGCTTGCCGTGCCCGCACCGGCACCGGCCAGGTCGGGCGTGGTCGGGGTGCCGACCAGGTCGCGGGTGGCCCCGAAGCCGTACGGGGACACGGGTGCCGCCAGCAGCAGCCCGGCGACCCGGTCAGGGTGGTCCGCCAGCAGGCGCATCGCCACTCCCCCGCCGAGCGAGTGACCGACGACCACGGGCCGGACACCCTCGGCGAACAGCGACGGCTCGTCGAGCAACGCGGCCACGTCGTCGGCGAAGTCGGTCAGGCCACGACCGGCGTCGACCGGGGCGGTCTGGGTGTCGCCGTAGCCGCGCAGATCCGGCGCCACCACCCGCAACGTCTCCGGCAGACGGCGCACAAGCGGCTCCCAGAAGGCGGCCGAGGAGCAGTTGCCGTGCACGAGGAGCACCGGCGCTGCGTCCACGGGTCCGGCCACCAGGACGGACTGGCTGATGCCGTTCGCGGTGACCGCCTGCCGCTGTGTCCTCATTCGCGGCATGGTGCCACGACCGGCACCGTCGGTCCATGTGGCCGGCAACCACCCGGCAAGGACGCCTCCGGTGGGCGGCGGCCAGGGGCCGGACCGGTGGGCGGACGGTCGTCAGCGGGGTACGCCGACCACCGCCGCGCCGGACGGCCCCGGCACCACGGGCGTCGCGACCGTGGCGGGCAGCGGTCGGCTCGGGCGTCGCTCCTGACGGGGCAGCTCGAAGCTGAGCCCCACCGGGTCCGTCCGTGCCACGCTCGGGTCGAAGAACCGCAACTCGGTGCCGCCGATCCGGATCACGTCGCCGTCGCTGAGGCGAACCACCTCGGTGACCCGGAGGCCGTTCACCCAGGTGCCGTTCGTGGATCCGAGATCCACCAGGGAGGACCCCTCGCCGGTCCGCCAGATCTCGACGTGTCGACGGCTCAGGTGCGGATCGTGCACGACGATGTCGACCGCCGGATCGCGGCCGATCACCTGCGGTCGGCGTGGCAGCCGGAATCGTCGCCCTCGCATCGGCCCGGCGGCCACGGTCAACAGCGGCATCAGTTGCGGATGTTCCTCCATGGACAGTCAGCCCCTCCACCCGTGCGACGATCCCCGGGGTCAGCCTGTCACCACCACGTGTTCCCTTCCACCATCCAGCCGGATGCCTACCGGTAACCGTCCGGGTGCTTTGCGTTCACATCTTCCACGACGGTCGGTGCCGGAACTACCGACCCGATCAGGAGGTTCGTCCGATTCAGCCACCCTGACGGGCAGCAGGAACCCCCCTTTCCCCGACCCCTACCAGCGAGTAATCCTCAGGTCTAGACTTCCGCCATGACGGCTGTGCGACCCCCCGGCACCCCGGCGATCCAGGGCGATCACCTCATCTCCACCAGCCCGGCCTCGGGCGACGAGACTGGGCGCGTGCCGGTCACCACCCCGGTCGACGTCGAACGTGCTGTCGAGCGGGCCCGCACAGCCGGTCAGTGGTGGGCGGGTCTCGGCTTCACCGGGCGGCGGGAGCGTCTGCTGCGCTGGCGACGGCTCCTCGCGCAGCGGATGGAGCAGTTGGCCGACCTGATACACGCCGAGGGCGGCAAGCCGGTCGCCGACGCGCTCGTCGAGATCGTGACCGCGGTTGAGCACGTCGACTGGGCGGCCCGCAACGCCCGGCGGGTGCTGGGCCCGCGTCGGGTCCGCTCGCGGCTCGTCCTGGCCGAGTTCTCGGCCCATCTGGAGTACCAGCCGCACGGCGTCATCGGCGTGATCGGTCCATGGAACTATCCGGTCTTCACCCCCGTCGGCTCCATCGCCTACGCGCTGGCGGCCGGCAACGCGGTGGTCTTCAAGCCGAGCGAGTACACCCCGGTCGTCGGTCAGTGGCTCGTCGACAGCTTCGCCGAGGTGGTGCCCGAACACCCGGTGCTCACCGCGGTGCACGGCCTCGGCGACGTCGGCGCGGCCCTGTGCCGGGCCGGTGTCGACAAGGTCGCCTTCACCGGGTCGACGGCCACCGCGAAGAAGGTGATGGCGGCCTGCGCCGAGTCGCTGACCCCGGTGCTGCTGGAAGCCGGCGGTAAAGACGCCATGATCGTGGACGTGGACGCCGACCTGGACGCCGCCGCCGAGGCGTGCGTCTGGGGAGCGATGACCAACGCCGGACAGACCTGCATCGGCATCGAACGCGCCTACGTGGTCGAGCCGGTCTTCGACGCGTTCGTCGACAAGGTCGTCGAACGCGCCGGACGCCTCACCGTCGGCCCCGACGCCGACATCGGTCCGATCACCATGCCGAGTCAACTGGACGTCATCCGGCGGCACATCGAGGACGCGTTGGCCCGTGGCGGCCGTGCGGTGCTCGGCGGGTCGGACGCGGTCCGACCGCCGTACGCGCACCCGACCGTGCTGGTCGAGGTACCGGAGGACGCCGCCGCCGTACGCGAGGAGACCTTCGGTCCCACTCTGACCATCAACCGGGTGCGTACCATCGACGAGGCACTGACCAGGGCCAACGCCCTGTCGTACGGGCTGGGTGGTTCGGTCTTCGGACACCAGCGCGCGGTGGCGATCGCCCGGCGGCTGCGCTCCGGCATGGCCTCGGTCAACTCGACGCTCACCTTCGCCGGCATGTCCACCCTGCCCTTCGGCGGCGTCGGCGAGTCCGGCTTCGGCCGGATCCACGGCGAGGACGGGCTGCGTGAGTTCGCCCGCGCCAAGTCCGTCACCCGCCGCCGGGGGCGTTCCCTGCTGCCCTCGACCACGTTCGACCGCACCCCGAACGACGTCGCCCGGCTGGTGAAGGCGGTCAAGCTGCTCTACGGCAGGTGACGCGGGCGGCCGGCAAGACGGTCACCGGGCCGCGCCGAGCCAACCGACGACCGACGGCGTCTAGCTAGAAGAGGGTCAGTTCGTCGCGTTCGATGCCGCGCAGCCGGTCGTAGTCGACCACCACGCAACGGATCCCCCGGTCGGTGGCGAGCACCCGCGCCTGCGGCTTGATCTCCTGCGCGGCGAAGACCCCGGCGACCGGGGCGAGCAGCGGATCCCGGTTGAGCAACTCCAGGTAGCGGGTGAGCTGTTCCACGCCGTCGATCTCGCCGCGACGCTTCACCTCGACCGCGACCGTGCCCTGGTCGGCGTCCCGACAGAGCAGGTCGACCGGCCCGATGGCGGTCATGTACTCGCGGCGGATGAGGGTGTACCCGTCACCCAGCGCCTCGGGGCTGGCCGCCAGCAGTTCCTGAAGGTGCGCCTCCACGCCGTCCTTGCGCAGCCCTGGATCGACACCCAGCTCGTACGAGGTGTCCTGGAAGATCTCCTCGAGGGTGATCCGCAGTTCCTCACCGGCTTTGTTGACCACCCGCCAGACGCCGGGAGCCTCCTCCAGCCGGCACGGCGGGCTCATCCAGTTCAACGGCTTGTACGCCCGGTCGTCGGCGTGGATGGACACCGATCCGTCCGCCTTCACCATCAACAGCCGGGTCGCCGGCGGCAGGTGGGCCGAGAGCCGTCCGACATAGTCCACCGAGCACTTCGCAATCACCAACCGCACCCGAGCAGGGTAGCGGAGTCACCGGAGATCGCCACCGAGCAGCGCTGGCGCGGCGGTGCCATGCTGTGATGGTGCTCGAAGTGCTCACCGGTACCGGCCTCGCCGCCTCGGCGGGGCTGAACGCCTACGTACCGTTGCTGGTGATGGGTCTACTGGCCCGGTTCACCAGTGTCATCGACCTGCCTGGCGGGTGGCAGTGGCTCGGCAACGAGTGGGTGCTGGGCATCCTCGCGGTGCTGCTGGTCGTCGAGGTGGTGGCGGACAAGGTTCCCGTGGTGGACCACATCAACGACGTGGTGCAGACGGTCGTCCGGCCGACGGCCGGCGGGTTGGCGTTCGGGGCCGGCTCCGCCTCGGAGACGGTGACCGTGAGTGACCCGGACAGCTTCTTCGCCAGTGGCGGCCAGTGGTTGCCGGTGCTGGTCGGGGTGCTCATCGCGCTCGGCGTACACCTGCTGAAGTCGACCGCCCGGCCGGTGATCAACGCGGCCACGGCCGGCTTCGGTGCGCCGGTGGCGAGCACCGCCGAGGACGCCACCAGTGTCGTCATGTCGCTCGTCGCGATCGTCCTGCCGGTGCTGGTGCTCGCCTTCCTGGTGGGGCTGGTGCTCTTCCTGCCCTGGTTGCTGCGTCGTCGGGCGGAACGGCGCCGGGAACGGAAGGCGGCACGCGAGGCGGGCTTCCGCGTCTGACCTCGGCCGTCGGTTCGGCCGAATCGCCGCCCCAACCAGCCCTAAGACCTACAATTGGGGCAACCAACTGGAGGGGGTCGGGTCATGACCGCGGCAATGGAAATGCCCCGTGTGCAGGAGTGTGTGGTCGCCGCCTGTGCGTACAACCACACCGGCGACTGCCACGCCTTCGCCATCACGATCGGCAGCCAGGACCACGCCCACTGCCACACCTTCATCGAGATGCCCGCCGTGCGGGCCGGCCTGGACGGGCAGACCGCCCAGGTCGGGGCCTGCCAGCGCGCCGACTGCCGGCACAACGAGCAGTTGGAGTGCCACGCGCCGGCGATCCGGGTCGGCCCGGACGCCGACCTGGCCGACTGCATGACCTACAGCCACCGTTGACCGTCAGGCTCGGTAAGCAGCACGGTGTTAGCAGGGGGCCCTTGCTATACACGAGGCGTTAACAGGGTGCCCTTCCTTACCGGCACAGGTCGTTGGTTTGTCGGATGACGGTGACGAGTTCGTCGATGATGCCGGTCAGGGCGAAGTCCTTCGGGGTGAACACCCGCGCAACTCCGGCCGCACGCAGCTGCTCAGCGTCCCCGGCGGGGATGATCCCGCCGACCACCACGGGCAACTCCGGGCGACCCGCCGCCCGCAGCCCGTCGAGCACCGCCGGCACCGCCGCCAGATGCGAGCCGGAGAGCACGGAGAGCCCGACCAGGTCCACGTCCTCCTCCACCGCAGCGGCCACGATCTGCCCTGCGGTGAGCCGGATGCCCTGGTAGATCACTTCGAAGCCGGCGTCCCGGGCGCGTACCGCGATCTGCTCGGCACCGTTGGAGTGCCCGTCCAGGCCCGGCTTGCCGACCAGCAGTCGTAGGCGTCCACTGCCCAGTTCCCGGGCGGTGGCGGCGACCCGGGCGCGCACCTCGGCCAACCCCTCGTCGCCGCCGCTGCCGGAGGCGCCGGTCAGCCCGGTCGGCGCCCGGTACTCGCCGAAGACCTCGCGCAGGGCCGCCGCCCACTCGCCGGTGGTCACCCCGGCGCGGACGCACTCCAGGGTGGCGGTCATCAGGTTCGTCGTGGTCGCGGCGTCCGCACGCAGCCGGGCCAGTGCCGCGTCCACGGCCGCCGCGTCGCGGTCGGCCCGCCAGGCGCGTACGGCCGCCGAGGCGGCGACCTCCACGGCGGGATCGACCTGCACGACCGCCTCGGCACCGGCGGCGGTCAGCGGGGACGGTTCGGTCTCGGTGAACCGGTTGACGCCGACCACGACGTCACTGCCGGCCTCGATCCGTCGCCGCCGGTCGGCCAGCGAGGCCACCAGGGCGCTCTTGAGGTAGCCGCTCTCCACCGCGGCGACCGCACCGCCCATCTCCAGCACCGTCGCCAACTCGGCGCGGGCACCCGTGACGATCTCGTCGACCAGCGCGGTCATCACGTGCGAGCCGTCGAACAGGTCCGGATACTCCAGCAGGTCCGACTCGTACGCGAGCACCTGCTGCATGCGCAGCGACCACTGCTGGTCCCACGGGCGGGGCAGGCCGAGCGCCTCGTTCCAGGCCGGCAGTTGCACCGCCCGCGCCCGCGCCGTGCGGGAGAGGGTGACGCCCAGCATCTCCAGCACGATGCGCTGCACGTTGTTCTCGGGTTGGGCCTCGGTCAGGCCGAGGGAGTTGACCTGCACGCCGTACCGGAAGCGACGCTGTCGCGGATCCTCGACGCCGTACCGCTCGCGGGTGATCTCGTCCCACAGCGCGCCGAACGCGCGCATCTTGGCGATCTCCTCGACGAAGCGCACCCCGGCGTTGACGAAGAACGAGATCCGCTGCACGACGTCGCCCATGCGCTGCGCCGGGACCTGACCGCCGTCGCGTACCGCGTCGAGCACCGCCACCGCCGTGGCCAGCGCGAAGGCCACCTCCTGCACCGGGGTGGCCCCGGCCTCCTGGAGGTGGTACGAGCAGATGTTGACCGGGTTCCACCGTGGCATCTCGCGCAGCGTGTACGCGATCACGTCGGCGGTCAGCCGCAGCGAGGCAGCCGGCGGGAAGATGTGCGTGCCCCGGGAGAGGTACTCCTTGATGATGTCGTTCTGCGTGGTGCCGGCGCAGCGGGCGAGTTCGGCACCCTGTTCGGCGGCGACCGTGCCGTAGAGACCGAGTAGCCACATCGCCGGGGCGTTGATGGTCATCGAGGTGTTCATGTCGGCCAACGGGATGCCGTCGAAGAGCTTGCGCATGTCACCCAGGTGCGACACCGGGACACCGACCCGGCCGACCTCACCGGCGGCGAGGTCGTGGTCGGGGTCGTACCCGGTCTGGGTGGGCAGGTCGAAGGCGACCGAGAGTCCCGTCTGCCCCTTGGCCAGGTTGCGGCGGAAGAGCGCGTTGGTCTCGGCGGCCGAGGAGTGCCCCGCGTAGGTGCGCATCACCCAGGGGCGGTCGCGCTCCGGCAGCCGGCCCGGGAGTGACTTCTCGTCCATGGCCGGAGTTTAAGTTACCGTCCAGTACATCGGGCTGTGCCAAACCACACAGCGCGGTAGGGCGGACGCCCTGGTACAACCCGCCTTCGGTGGCGGGTACCACCCGTTACCTTTTTGATCGTCCCCAGCCGGGGACGGCTCGGTCGCCCGGCTCGGTATGACTGACTGCCCCTGTC
>NZ_JBNCLE010000015.1:0-167268 GCF_049844495.1 Micromonospora sp. DT48 | reverse complement strand
ACGACAGGGGCAGTCAGTCATACCGAGCCGGGCGACCGAGCCGTCCCCGGCTGGGGACGATCAAAAAGGTAACGGGTCGCCCGCCTCGCGCGAGGCCGCCCCGACTGCGACAAGCCGGAACAAGACGAGTCAGCGCGCCCGGGCGAGGGTGAGCAGCATCAGCAGGGAGGCAGCCGTAGCGCCGCTGAGCACCACGGCCATCGGAAGCGCGCTGCCCTCCCCGCCGAGCCCGACCAGTGGCGCGGCGCTGGCCGCTACCACGGCCTGGATGCCGCCGAGCATGGCGGCGGCGGTGCCGGCGTGGGAGGCGTGCCGGTCCAGGGCGAGGGCGGTGCCGTTGGGCATCACCAGGCCGAGCGAGCCGAGGAAGACGAAGAGCGCGACGACCACGGTCGGCAGACTGTTCAGCAGTGCCCCGGCGAGCACACCGCAGGCGGCGAGCAGGCCGAGACTGAGGCCGCTGACCAGCAGTGGCCGGGGATCGTAACGGTCGAGCAGGCGGGCGTTGAGCTGGCCGACGGCGACGAACGAGAGGGCGTTGAGTCCGAAGAGGACGCTGAACGTACCGGCGGAGAGGCCGAAGACGTCCTGGAGGACGAACGACGAGCCGGAGAGGTAGGCGAAGAGTCCGGCGAACGCGAGGCCCTGGGTCAGCGCGTACCCGAGGTAGACGCGGTCGGTGAGCAGGGTGCGGCCGGCGGCGGCGGTCGCGGCCAGGCCACCGGTGTTGCGGTGGGCAACAGGCAGGGTCTCCGGCAGCCGTGCCGCGACGGCGGCGGCGAGCACGGCACCGACCAGCGCGAGGGCGATGAAGATGGTGCGCCAGTCGCCGACGGTGAGCACCACGCTGCCGAGCGCGGGTGCGACCATCGGCGCGATGCCGAAGATCAGTACCAGCCGGGAGAAGTACTTCGCGGCGGCTCGGCCGGAGTACAGGTCACGCACGACGGCGCGGGCGACGACCGTACCCATGCCACCGGCGAAGCCCTGCGCGAAGCGGGCCGCCGCGAGCGTCTCCGCTGACGGCGCGAGCGCGCAGACCAGTGACAACAGGGCGTACGCGGCGACGCCGACCAGCACCGGGCGTCGCCGCCCCCAGCGGTCGCTGAGCGGGCCGGTGACGAGTTGGCCCAGGGCCATGCCGATCAGGCAGGTGGTCAGGGAGAGCTGGATCTGCGCCTGGCTGGCGGCCAGGTCGCGGGTCATCCCCGGGAACGCCGGCAGGTAGGTGTCCAGCGACAGCGGGCCGATCGCGGTGAGGCAGCCGAGCAGCAGCAGCAAGGCGAGTGCGGCCCGGCCGGTGGGTGGGGTGATGCGTTCCGGCGGGCGTACGGGCGCGTCGGTCTGCGGCATCGGTGGTCCCCTCGGCGTTCGGCGCCACCACGGCGTGGTGGGCTGCCGGGGGCGTCCGGCTACGATAGCTCTGCCTACAGAGCTATTGCAGCGTGGAAGGGCGGCACTGTGACCGACGAAACGCTCGACCAGCTCGGTGCCGCCCTCAGCGACCTACACCGGGTACTCCGCCGTCGAGCCGTCCAGCGGACCGGACGCGCCGCCCTGCCCGACGCGCAGGTCGAGGTGCTGCGGCTGGTGCAGCGTCAGCCCGGGATCAGCGTCCGGGAGGCCGCCGAGCGGCTGGGCACCGCCGCGAACACGGTCAGCACCCTCGTCGGCGAGTTGACCAATGCCGGCCTGCTGCACCGGAACCGGGATCCGGCCGACCGGCGTACCGCCCGACTGGAGTTGACCGAGCTGGCGCGCGAGCGCATCGCCGCCTACGGCCAGCACCGGCGCGAGCTGCTCGCCGCCGCCCTGGCCAATCTGGACGCCGCCGACCGGGAGCGGCTGTGCGCCGCCGTGCCTGCCCTGTCCCGCCTGGCCGACCACGCCGCCGAACTGCCCTGACCGGCCCGGCTCACCTCGTACGGGGCCGTCCAGCCCCCTGGTCACCGTGGCCGACCACGACCGGCCGGACCCGCTCAGCGGGCACTCCTCAGTTCCTCGAAGATGCGGGCGGTGCCGTGCTCGCCGAAACCGGCGGCGATCTGCCGACGGACGAGATCGTGCACCGGCTGAAGAACCTCGTCGGGGACGCCCTGCCCGGTGCTGGCCTGCATGATCGTGGTGAGGGCCGTCTCGGTGAACCGCAGGCTCTGCTGGCCCGGCCCGAGATAGTCCTGCTCGTCGATCGTCGCGGCGAAGCCGGCCAACTGCTCGGTCATCGCGGCGAGGAAAGGGGCCTGCCGCCGGACGAACTCGTCGGCCGACACCCCTGCTGAACCGACCATCGCCGCGCCGTGCAGGAAGCCGGCGAACATCGCGTACATGCCGGAGAGCATCGCCGTGTCGTAGAGCGCCGCCATGCCCGGGTCCGGCCCGACGTAGCTGCTCTCTGCCCAGAGGTCGAGCAGGGGCCGGTGGCTCGTGAAGGCACTTGCCGAGCCGCTGTAGAAGATCGTCGAACCGGGGCCGCCGATCATCTCCGGGACGGCCATGATCGCGCCGTCGAGGAGGTCGATGCCGCGCTCCTCGGCCCAGCGGGCGAGGTCGCGGGACTCGTCCGGCGTCGTGGTGGTCAGGTTGATCACGGTACGACCGGACAGCCCGGTCGCCACGGGCTCGAGCACCTCGCGTACGGAGGCGGCGTCGAAGAGGCAGACGACGACCGTACGTGCACCGGAGATCGCCTCCTCGGCACTGTCGGCGATGGTGGCACCACTCGCGCCGAGGCTCTGCGCCCGGTGACCGGTGCGGTTCCACGCGACGACCCGGTGGCCCGCGTCCAACGCCGCTGCTGCGAGCGCGCTACCCATCGCGCCCAGTCCCAGGAAGGTGGTGCTGACAGTCATTCCGGTGGTCCCCTGCCTTGTTCGGTGATCTGACGGGCGCGCCGATCACCATGGTTGGGGACCACGATCGAGGAGGCTAGTACCCACTATTTAGTTCGATACTGACCTGAAGGTAAGTATTGAGATCAGCTACCAAGGAGGCGGATCCATGGCATCGGGTGACCGGCGCGGCCCGTACATCTGCGGGATCGACGCCGCGATGGACGTGGTGTCCGGCAAGTGGAAGTCGTTGATCCTGTGGGAGTTGGACAACTACGGCACCCGCCGGTTCGGTGAGCTGAAACGGGGCCTGCCCGGGGTCAGCGAGAAGATGCTCGTCCAGCACCTGCGGGAAATGGAGCAGGACGGCCTGGTCCACCGCGAGGTCTACCGCGAGGTCCCGCCGAAAGTGGAGTACTCCCTGACCGAGCACGGCCGGTCACTCAACGAGGCGCTGGGTCCGCTGGGCGAGTGGGGACAGCGCCGCGCCGAGCGGTTGGCCGCCGAGGCACCCACCGGCTCCCCCTGACCGACCTGGTCAGTCCCAGACGGTGCGGCGGACGCCGCCGTGCAGGCCGCACGCCCGGGGGCTGCCCCCGGCCAGGCTGACCTTGCCGTTCTCACACTGCACCAGGTATCCGCGCCCCTCCCAGAATCCGGGTACGCAGTCGAAGTGGTCGCACACCTCGCGGGCGGGCTCACGGATCCGTTTCCCGCCGCAGAAGTCGTACCCCATCGGGTTCTCCGGGGCACCGCAGCGCCGCTCGGGCTTCGGGCTGGCCTTGCGCGGCTTCGCGGAGCCGGTGGCGCGGGGTGTCGCGGAGCCGGTGGCCCGGGGTGTCGCCGGGGCACTGGCCGCGGCGGCCACGGCCGGCTCGGTGCCGGTCGGATCGGATGACCCAGAGTTGGCCAGGGCCACCGGCACCATCACGGCGAGCGCGGCGGCGACCACTGCGGTGCGTCGACCGCCGGGGATGAGTGCCGACAGCCGGGCTTGCCCGGGGGTGGCGATGCCGGGACGGGACGGGCGCAGCCGGGCGTGCTCACTGATCAACTCGTCGAGCTGGTCGACAACCGCCTGACGCTGCTCGATGGCGTCGGCGAAGGCCAGGGTGAGCACGAACCGGAACTCGACCGCCACGTCCGGGCGCAACAACACTCCGGAGGTCCGCCGCCGGTCCAGCACCTGGATCAGCGTTACCGAGGCATGCGGATCATGCGCCAGACCGGTCATCTTGCCGTACGCCCAGTCGCGCCGACCCCGCCCGCCGAGCAGCACCAGCCGACGGTTGGTGATCACCGCCATGCCGGCGTCGGTGACCCGTACCCCGTCGGGCAGGTGTCGCCGCAGCCGACCGGTCGATACGCCGACGGTCAGGGCGGGTGCCGGAAGCACGGCGTCGTGCCGCATCTCCACCAGTTGCGCGGCCGGTGCCACCCGGAGGACGACCTCGTCGGGGGCCAGTTCCAAGGGCAGGCCGTCGCCGGCTGCGGCTGATCCCTGGCACTGCTCGGCGAGCGTACGCAGACGGCGCAGTTCGTCGTCGCGTCGCCGCCAAGCCCCCTCGGCGCTGCGGAACAACCGCAGCCGGCGCTCGTTCTGCCGGCGCGCCCACCGGTACCGCCATGTCGAACCCGTCGAATCAGTCCTTGCCACGCCGACTCCTTCGCCGCGCATGCCACCAACCGCAGGCCACCTAATGGGGTGTCACAGTGTTAACGGGTGCGGGCACCGGCATGGACACGGCCAGAAGTGCTCGAATTACCCGATCGGTGGAGCAATACGGACGATACGGTGGTTCCGCGACGCCGAGCCGTACGCCCGATCAGGCACGGGTGATCGCGTTCGCGTGGATCGCCTCGGCCACGAACTCCGTCAGGCCGGGAGCCATCGCCTCGTAGTGCGCGGTGAACCGCTCGTCGGCCAGGTACATGTCGGCCAGCCCGGTGTGGATCTCGTACGAGCACTCGTAGAACCACCGGCTGATCTGCTGCCGGTGCTCCTCGGCCAATTCCATGGCCTCCGGCCCGTCGGCCGGCGCGCCCGAGGCCAGCAACGCGACGATCCGCCGCCCCCAGTCCTCGGTCTCCGCCTTGAACCGCTGCCAGTCTTCCTTGCGGTAGCCCGACGTCCGCCGGTTCGACTCCTGGTACGCCTCGCTGCCACCCCAGCGCTGTTCCGCCTCCTCGGCGTACGCGTCCGGGTCGAAGCCACCGAAGACCTCGAACCGCTCCTGCGGGGTCAGTCGGATGTCCATCCTGCTCGCCTCCATCGCGAGTTCGATCGCCGCGACCATCTCCTGAAGGCGCTTGATCCGTGTGGTCAACAGCTCGTGCTGGCGGCGCAGGTGCGTTCCTGGGCCACTCACCGGGTCGTCGAGGATCACGGCGATCTCGTCCAACGGGAACCCCAGCTCGCGGTAGTACCGGATCAGCTGCAACCGCTCCAGGTCCGCCTCGGAGTAGCGGCGATATCCCGAGCCGCTCCGCCCGCTGGGCGTCAGCAGACCGATCTCGTCGTAGTGGTGCAGCGTCCGGACCGTCACGCCGGCGAGCTTCGCCACCTGGCCAACCGTGTGAGCCATGGTTCCCCCCCTTCCGGAACCACGGTCCCGCCTGCCGTTACGTGAGGGTCAAGCCCGATTCTGCGACGCCGGTCACCTCCGGCGGGTCGGTTCCTGCCAGGACGGTGCGCAGCTCGGCCAACGCCGTCGGGCGACCGTAGCGGTAGCCCTGCCCCTGCACGCAGCCGATCGCCGCCACCGCGTCGTGCTGCCGCTGCGTCTCCACCCCCTCGGCCACCACGGCCAGGTCGAACGCGTCGGCCAACCGGGCCACCATCTCCACCGTGGCGTACGCCCGCGCGTCCTCGGGAATCCGGGCCACGAACGAGCGGTCGATCTTCAACTCGGTCGCCGGGATCCGGTGCAGGTAACTCAGCGAGGAGTACCCGGTGCCGAAGTCGTCGATGGCGATCCGGATGCCCAGCTCCCGCAGCTGCCGCAGCCGGTCCAGCACCGCGTCGCTGCCCTCGATCAGCGCCGACTCGGTCAGTTCCAGGGTCAGTGCCCGTGGTGCCAGCCCGGCACCCGCCGTGGCCTCGGTGACGGTGGCGATCAGGTCGGGTCGGCGCAGATGCGACGCGGCGATGTTCACCGCCACCGTCGCCGCCGGCACCTGGTCCTGCCAGGTGGCCGCCGCCCGGCACGCCTCGTGGATGACCCACCGGTCGATCGCGATGATCAGTCCGGTCTCCTCGGCCAGCGGCAGGAACCGGGCCGGGCTGAGCATGCCCAGCCGGGGATGACGCCACCGCACCAGCGCCTCCGCGCTGCGTACCTCCCCGGTGGCCAGGTCCACGATCGGCTGGAACTCCAGGTGCAGTTGCTCCTCGTCCACGGCCCGCCGCAGGTCGGCGATCAGCTCGGCCCGGCTCACCGCCGACTCCCGCAGCCCCTGGGTGCACCGCCGGTACGCGGACTTGCCGGCCGCCTTCGCCGCGTACATGGCGATGTCGGCGTCGCGCAGCAGATCGGTGTGGGAGATGTGCTGCGGGCCGTACTCGGCGATGCCGATGCTGGCCGAGGGGTGCACCCCGACCAGTTCCTCTCCGGGAGAGGGTTGCAGCGCCGCCAGCAACCGCTCGGCCAGTCGTTCCGGCGTCAACGGCCGCCCGTCGGTGACCAGCACGGCGAACTCGTCACCACCGACGCGAGCGATCATGCCGTCGTCGCCGACCGCCCGGCGCATCCGCCGGGACAGGCCGGACAGCAGTGTGTCGCCTGTGGTGTGCCCGAACCGATCGTTGACCTGCTTGAACCCGTCCAGGTCCAGCAGCAGCACCGCGACCCGGTCGGTGCCGCGCAACGCGCCCCGCAGCCGACGGATGAAGGCCAGCCGGTTCGGCAGCCCGGTGAGCTGGTCGACGTAGGCCAGCCGGCGCAGTTGCACCACGAGACGCCGGTTCTCGTTGGCCGCCAGCCCCTGCCGCAGAGCCAGCGCCGCCAACAACGCCATCATCGCCAGGAAGATCGGCAGCGGGGTGTGGCCGTCGGCGTCGCGGGCGAACATCGTCGCCACGATCGCGCCACCCACCGGCAGGTAGGGCAGCACCACCCGCCGCCACGGCGGCAACGGCAACTCCCCGGCCTCCTCGTCGGGGACGTGGTCCCGTGGTGGGGCCATCCGGGCCGCCACCACGATCAGCAGGTAGCTCAGTGGCCAGAACACGTCGATCGGGGTGCCGGTCTGGTAGGTGCCGGCGGCCACCAGCGACACGTAGATCGCGTCCGCCACCGCCCGTACCGTCAAGCTCACGCCGAGCACGGTCATCGGCTGCCAGACCGGCCGACGCGGGCCGACCACCGCGATCAGGATGGTCAGCTGCATCAGGTCGAACATCGGGTAGAGCAGGCCGGCGCTGCGCAACGGCTCGTCGAGGTCGGCCAGGTCGACGTTGCGGAAGACCAGCAGCCAACCGATCGGGACCAGCGCCAGCCCGACGATCAACCCGTCGAGCAGGGCCCGGACCCGACCCACGGTGGTGTGCGGCGCGGTGGTCGAGCAGAACAGCGCAGCGGTGCCGGTCAGCAGGCTGGCTGCGAAGATCAACCCGACGGGCAGGGTGTGCGGCAGACTCTCCCCGAGCAGTCGCTGCGACGTCCACAGTGCCCGGCCGGCGAACGAGAACGCCATGGTGGCGGCCAGCAGGAGCCAGAATCGACGCAACGTCGCCGGATGCCGACGGGCCGCACCGACACAGGCCGCTGCGGCCACGCCCGCCACCGTGAGCGCACCGAGATCACTGACCAACGCGCCGTTGGGCAGGCCCGACACCAGCCAGATCGCCTCGGCCGTGACGGCGGCACCGGCGACGATCAGCCCCGCACGGCCGACCCGGCCCTGTCCGGGCAAGCGCGCGGCTACCTGCTCGACGTCCCTCCGCGACACAGCGATCGCTCCGGCCTCTTCTCGTGCGTACCCTCGACGGTGAGGAGCTGGCACTGGCAAACCCCGAAAGCCTAGCCACGCCCGCAGCCGCGCCGCCAGATCCACCGCCATCCGAGTCCACCGTTCCAACCGTCTACTGTGTAGACAGCGGCGCTCCCGGTGTCTCCGTTACCTCCGCCGGTTGCCGCCTCACCCCCGAGCCGAGCCCACCGTGACCGTTAGTGACGGCCCGGTTTCATAACTCACAGCGACGTTCCTGGCCCCACCATCTCCGCCGACTCCACGCTTTGCTCTGCTTCACTGCACGCAACCCCGCCGCCAGCTGGGGCGACGCCGATGATTTCGTAACCAGCGGGATCACGCAGAGCAACCAGTGCGTATAGGTAAGCAGAGCAAAGGGGTGACAGGTGCAGGTTGGGTGGCGAACGGTCAGTAACGGTGAGTCACGGAATCACGGTGCCGCCCGCAGCGCGGCCGACGGTCACGCCCATTGTTCGTCGGGCGACGCCAGTCCGGTCGCGGGTGGACCACCGTGGGTCCACGGGGTCTCCTCGACTGCCGGAAACGCCGCGCCCGGCACGTACGCGTCGCTGAGCACGGTGTAGCAGATCCGCTCCCCCACCTCCGGCACGCTGCCCGGACTGGCCGTCAGGCCGCGTCCCATCCCACCGGACAGTTCCAGCACCACCTCGGTCTTGCCGTCGGCCGCCGGGGTGACGGACACCAGGCGTGCCTTCTGCCCGGGACGGGTCGGGCTGGACAGGGTCGCGCCGACCGGCAGCAGCACCGACTCGGTGGTCATCAACTGGATGCGCGGGCGCAGCACCGGCCGCCGACCGCTGTCGTCGATCCGGGTCGGGTCGGCCAGCAGCACCTCGCCGACGAACGCCTCCCCGGTCAGCCGATACTCCGCCATCACCAGCGGGTCGTCGTAGGCGCGCTGCACCGCGTAGGCCGCCGCCGCCCGCTCCAGGCGGTGCAGCCGGGCCGCCGCGGCCACCGCGCCGTCGCGGCGCGGCTGCGGAGGCCCGTCCTCGTCCAGGTGCTCCACGTGGGCGGTGAAAGCGTCCCGGTCACCGTCCCACCGCGTCGCGACCCGGGCACCGGGCGGCAGGGCACGCAGCAACCCCACGCCGCGCCACATCAGCTCCCAGGTGGGCGTCAGCTGGCTCCGCAGCAGCCTCTCCAGCTCCGCGTACGCCTCGACGCGCGCCGCCTCGTCGCCCTCGGCCTCGGCGTACGCCGCGATGGCCGGCGCCAGCAACCGGTTGTCGAACTCGGGATCGGTGGCCGGACCGGCCGGCGGGCAGATCGACGGGTCCTCGGCCAGGGCCGCTGCCTCGGGGCCGGACAGCCCGGCCAGTGGGGCGATCCATCCCAGCAACGCCGGCAGGTGCAGATCCTCCACCGCGCTCTGCCCGGTCGCCCAGTGCAGCGTCAACGCCTGCGTCATCGCCACCAGCGCCGACGAGCCGGGATGCTCGGCTCGTTCGGCGAAGAAGGTCAGCCAACGGCCCAGCAGCGGCACCTGCGGCGGCACCGGGTACTCACCGTCGACCCGACGGAACCGGGTGGACCGACCGAGCAGCCGCAGGAAGGTCACCCCCGCCGGATTCGGCACCAGCAACTGCGGGGCGTCGAGATACCGGTACCGCACGTCCCGGCCCCGGTTCACGCTGATCGCCTCGTTCGCGGTGCGGTGCCCGTCGACGTACGGCAGGACGATCTCGGCCAGCTCGGCGGCGAACGCGAACCGTTGGTCCCGGTTACGCGGCTGCGGCACGATCAACAGCCGTGCCTCGCCGGGTGTCGAGCCGACCAGCACGGCGAGCGGGGCGTTGGCCTCCCCGGCCATCGTCAGCGGCACCAGCACCAACGGCCGCCGCGACAGGTGCAGATGCCGGACGGTGGCCACCGGCTGGGCCACGCCCGAAGCCACTGCCTGTGCCGCCGCCAATGCCCGCAAGGTGCTCATGCCGCCCCACTGTGCCTGATGAACTGCGTTGTCATGCGGTGGCGAGGGCTTCGGCGCGTAGCCGAGCCGCCGTCCGCAGCAGGGTGGCGGCCTCCGCCAACTCCGGATCGGTGACGGGCTCCCCAGCCGCGATCGCCAGCACCTCGTCGATGTCGGCGATCCCGCCGAGCGCCTCGCGGACCGGGCGGCCGAGTGCCTCGGACTGTCCCCGCGCCTCGTCCCGGCAGAAGTACGCCAACTCGCAGTTGGCCAGGCAGTCGGGGGCGTACCGGGCTGGCACCCGGGTCAGCGAACCGGCCAGCTCCGCCGGGTCGGCGGCGGGATCGGCGGTGAAGTCGGCCGGTACGGCGGCCAGCAGGTCGTCGAGCCGGTCCATCCGCTCCAGTTGTCGGCGCACCACCAGCAGTTGCCGGCGTACGTCGAGCAGATGCGCGACCGGCTCGTTGCTGAAGTCCCGGGGGCAGACCAGCACCACCTCGTGTGACACCAGCTCCGGATCGTGTCCCCGGGCGGTGAGCAGCTCCCGCAGGGCCAGTACGTAGACGGCGGACTGCACCGCCGCGGCGGCCAACTTCGCCGGGTCGGCCTGGCCGTCGATCACCGGAAACGACTTGATCTCGACGACGTGGAACCGGCCGCCGAGCCGGGCGGCCACCAGGTCCGGTTCCAGGTGCACCCGCTGCCCGGCGACCGCCAGCGCGAGCATCGGGTGGTCGAACAACGCCGCCGGCTCGGCGGTGTCGTCGGCGGACAGCTCGTCGGTGAGCAGTGTCGCCGAGCGTCGGGCCCGCTCGGCCGGGTCGTCGCCGTCGCCGAGGTCGGTCCAACTGGCCGTCGACGGCACCGGTACGCCCAGCCGCTCGGCGACCAGTCGCAGCAGCTCGACGCCGCCGTCGGCCTTCACCTGCGCCTCGAAGGCGTTGCCCCGGGTGATGGCGAAGCGGGACTGCCCGAACCGGGCGGGAAAGCCGACCCGCGCGGCCAGCGCCGACTTGTCCACCCCGGCGCCGTCGAGGACCGCTCGACGGGTGCAGCCCGGGTTGCCGGTCAACGCCGCGATGGTGCGGGCGTTGTGTCGTTTCGGAGGCGTGTCACCCCGGATCGCGGTCAGTCGCTGCTCGATGTCCGTCACGACAGGCCACGATAGCCGCGCCGGCCGACCCGGCGCGGTATCGCGCGAACCCGGCGACGCCCGGTCAGGGCAGCCAGTCCGGGCGCAGCGGGTAACCGTTCACCCCGTCCGGGCCGTTGCGCGTCGCCACCACCTGGTGCAACTGGATGCCGTTGCGCTCGAAGGCCAGCCGCGAACCGGCCATGTAGAGCCCCCACACCCGGGCCGTGCCCACGCCCACCTCGGCGACGCAGGCGTCCCAGTGCCGCACGAGGTTGCGGCACCACGCGGCCAGCGTCAACGCGTAGTGCTGACGCAGGTTCTCCTCGTGGTGCACCTCCAGCCCGACGTCGTGGATCTCGCTGATCACCCGACCCGGGCCGGCCAGTTCGCCGTCCGGGAAGACGTACCGGTCGATGAAGGCCCCGGAGCGGTGCGGCGCCCGGTTGTCCGCCCTGGTGATGCAGTGGTTGACCAGCCGCCCTCCCGGGCGCAGCCGGTCGCGCAGGAAGCCGAAGTAGGCCGGATAGTTGCGGACCCCGATGTGCTCGGTCAGGCCGATCGAGGAGACCGCGTCGAACTGCTCGCGCGGCGCGTCGCGGTAGTCCAGGTGCCGTACCTCGGCGAGTTCGGACAGCCCCTCCCGCTCGATCGCCGCCTGGGCCCACTGCGCCTGCGCCCGGGACAGCGTGACGCCGAGCGCCTTGACGCCGTACTCCCGCGCCGCGTGCCGGACCATGCCGCCCCAGCCGCAGCCCACGTCCAACAGCCGCATCCCCGGCCGCAGCGCGAGCTTGCCGGCGACCAGTTCGTACTTGTTCGCCTGCGCCTGCTCCAGCGTGTCGTCCGGGCTGCGGTATACCGCGCAGGTGTACGTCATCGACGGGCCGAGCACCTTCTCGTAGAAGGCGTTCGACACGTCGTAGTGGTGCGAGATGGCGCTGCTGTCGCGGGTCCGCGAGTGCCGCACCCCGTCCAGGAGGCGCTTCCAGCGGGGCCGCGCCTCCTGCGGCGGGGCCGGGGGCGGCAGCAGCCGTTCCCAGCCCAGCTCACGCACCAGGGCCAGCCCCTCGGCCAGCGCCGGTGGCCGTACCCGCAGCCCAGTGAGCACCCGCAACGCCTCGTACGGGTCACCCGGGTGCACACCCTCCAGGGCCAGGTCACCGCTGACGTAGGCACGCGCCATGCCCAGGTCGCCGGGCGCGGTGAGCAGGTAGGACAGCCCTCGCTCGGAGCGGATCGACAGGGTGATCCCGGCGTCGGCCGGGCCGATGGAACTGCCGTCGTACGCGGTGACGCGTACCGGCAGGGGCGCAGAGGTCACCGCCCGGACGATGTCCGCCACGGTCGCCCCACGCCGCCGACCCCCGGAGGGCGGCGTGGCGGGAGCACCTGCCGCTCCCTGGTTTCGGTCAGTGAGGCTCATCCCGTACTCCGCTCCGCTCGGTCATGCTCGTGCTACCGCCTTCTCGTACAGTCCGGTCAGCCGGTGCTCCGGGTCGTACCGGTCCCGCACGGCACGCCACGTCTCGCCGCCGTAGAGCCGGTCGAACGAATCCCGGTCGTAGTACGCGTCGGAGTAGAGCGACTTGTGCCCGCCCGCCTCCGACACCGCGCCCTCGATCTTCCGGTTGACGTCGCCGTCGGCGGCGCCCTCGGCGATCGGCACGCTCCCCCAGAACCCGATGTTGACGTAGTCCTGACCCGGCCGCAGCGGATATAGCGGCCAGGACCGGGCCGATCCCGCGCCCGCCGGCTCACGCAGCCGCAGCGGGCACAGCCACACCGGCGTCATCCCGACCTCCCGGGCGAACCAGTGCAGGAACTCGGCGGTGCGCTCCAGCGGAATCTCCACGTCCTGCACGACCCGCTCCCGGGCCGGCTGGCCCCGCCACCGGTCGATCCGGGCGGCCACCTGGTGCCGGTGTTCCAGCCGCACGATGCGGTGGTAGACGTCGCTGCGTCGCCACCGGGCCGGCCACAGCCGCCGTACCACCGGATGCTGCGCGCCGAAGGCCGCCGAGCACCAGAACCAGTCGGTGTCCCAGCGCCACAGGTAGTCGTGGGTGGTCAACGCGTCGTCCGGGCGCTGCCGCAGCGAGCGGTAGTAGATCTGCTGGCCGGTGTAGTCGGAGACCGCCGGCACATCGTCGGTGAAGCTGCCCAGCACGAGGTACGCCTCATCGGGGGAGAACATCACCCCGTCCATCGCGTCGACGTTCTCCCCGGCCCACCGGCGGGTCGCGCTGATCTCGCCGATCGCCTCGGTCAGCGCGGTCAGGTCGGTGAACCGCAGGTTGCGCAGTGCCACGTAGCGGCGGACCGGTTGCAGCTCGATCCGCAGCCGGGTGGCGTACCCGAGGCTGCCCAGCGAGTTGGGGAAGGCCGCGTAAAGGTCGGCGTGTGGACCGTCGGGGCGGGCGGCGACCACCTCACCGGCACCGGTCAGCACGTCCATCTCGATCACCGACTCGTGTGGCAGACCGTTGCGGAACGAGGTCGACTCGATACCCAGCCCGGTGACCGCCCCGCCGAGGGTGATGGTGCGCAGTTGCGGCACCACCAGCGGCATCAGGTCGTGCCGCAGGGTCGCCTCGACCAGCCGCTCGTAGGTGCACATGCCCTGCACATCGGCGGTGCGGGCGACCGGGTCGACGCTCAGCACTCCGTCGAGGCCGCTGACGTCCAGGCCGGAGGTGGGGGCGCTGCGCGGACGGAACAGGTTGGAGGTGCGCTTGGCCAACCGCACCGGCTGGCCGGGTGGCACCGCCGCGTACGACCGTCGCAGCGCGGCCACCGCCTGGTCATGATCACGCAAGGCGTGCATGGGATCACTTTACGCGCGATGAGTGGCCTCGACGGGATGTCCATCGGAGGCGTTTCGCATGCAAGCCGGGGGGCGGCTGGCCGGCGCCACCACTCGTGGGACAGGATGCCGGCATGTCGGAAACCGATGGTCCGGGCACCGTCTACGGCACCCGTAGCCCCGCCGGACTGCTCCGCGACCCGCTCCTGGTCACCGCGCTGGCGATCGGGCTGGTGGGCGTACTGCTGGGGGTGCTCTTCGCCACCGGCGTGCTCGGTGGCGGGAATCCGGAGCCCGCGCCCCCGGTCGCCGCGCCCAGCCCGAGCGGGGCGGCGCCGCCCAGCCCGACGGAGAGCGAGCCGGAGGCCACGCCGACCGAGCCCTCCCCCACGCCGAGCCCCAGTCAGACTCCGGACCCGACGCTCGGGCCGAAGGTGTTCCGTGGGGTCGGCTCCGGCCTCTGTCTCGGCCTCGACGGTGACGGCGAACGGGCCGCCGCCAAGCTGGCCGAGTGCAGCGGCGGGCCGGAGCAGCAGTGGGTGGTGGCCGCGTTCGGCGCGGAGGCGGTGACGCTCACCAACGCCGCCCACAACCAGTGTCTCGACGTCGAGGGCGGCAGCGGCGACGACGGGGCCCGGATGCTCCAGTACCGCTGCCACGGCGAGGCCAACCAGCAGTGGCGGCTGCAACCGGTCGACGGCGGCGCGGCCGTGGTGGTGGCCGTGCACAGCGGCAAGTGCGCCCAGGCCCGCGACGGCGCCGCCACGGCCGGCACCGACATCGTCCAGGCACCCTGCGACGGCAACCCGGCCCAGCGCTGGACGCTTCAGTAGCCTCTCAGTCACGGTAGCTCCACGCCTTCGGGGCGGCGGCGACCACGACCGGCTCGGTGAAGGTGGTGCCCCGGCGGCGCAGCAACATCGCCGACAGCACGGCCGCGCTGACCGACAGCGCCCCGGCGAGATACCAGGCCAGCGTGTACTCGCCGAGCTGGTCACGGACCAGGCCTGCGGCGGTGGCGGCGACCGCCGCGCCGAACTGGTGCGACGCGAACACCCAGCCGAAGACGACTGCGCCGGACGCGCCGAAGTACTCCCGACACAACGCGACCGTGGGCGGCACCGTGGCGACCCAGTCCAGGCCGTAGAAGATGATGAAGACCAGCATGCTCGGCTCGGCGGTCGCCGCGAAGAGACCCGGCAGCACCAGCAGCGACCCGCCACGCAACGCGTAGTACGCCACCAGCAGCAGGCGAGGGTCGAAGCGGTCGGTGAGCCAACCCGAGGCGACGGTACCGACCATGTCGAAGATCCCGATCAGGGCCAACAGCCCGGCGGCGGTGGTCTGCGGCATCCCGTGGTCGTGCGCGGCCGGGATGAAGTGCGTACCGACCAGGCCGGTGGTGGTCGCACCGCAGATCGCCATCCCGGCGGCGAGCAGCCAGAACGGCCGGGTACGCGCGGCCTGGAACAGTACGCGCACCGCGCGGGTCGCGGCCCCACCCGCCGGCTTGACCACCGGCTCGATCTCCGTCGCACCGTAGGGCGGCATCCCGAGTTCCGCCGGGTGTTCCCGCAGCAGCCAGAGCACCAGCGGTACGACCAGCAGCGCCGCACCGGCGACGACCAGTGACGCCGCCCGCCAGCCGGAGGCGTCCACCAGCACCGCCAGCAGCGGCAGGAAGATCAGTTGGCCGGCCGCCCCACCGGCGGTGAGCACACCGGTGACCAGACCCCGACGACGCACGAACCAGCGCCCGGTGATGGTGGCCACGAAGGCCAGCGCCATCGACCCGGTGCCCAGCCCGACCAGCACTCCCCAGCAGAGGATGAGTTGCCAGCTCGCGGTCATGAAGACGGTCAGGCCGCTACCGGCGGCGACCAGGGCCAGCGCGGCGGCGACCACCCGACGGATGCCGAAGCGGTCCATCAGCGCCGCGGCGAACGGCGCGGTCAGCCCGTAGAGGAGCAGGTTCACCGAGACGGCGGCCGAGATGGTGGCCAGCGGCCAGCGGAACTCGGCGTGCAGCGGGTGCAGCAGCACCGACGGCGTGGCCCGGAAACCGGCGGCACCGACCAACGCCACGAAGGCGACGGCCGCGACGATCCAGGCCGGATGGAGGCGGATGGGTCGATTCACCAGGCGAGTTTGCGGCAACCCGGAGCGGCCGGACGAGTGGCCGGCGAGCCACCTTGCGCAATAATCGGGCCATGGCTGCCCACCGGATCGCCGTCCTCGCCGTCGACCAGGTGGTCGGGCTGGACCTCGGCATCCCCGCCCAGGTGTTCGGCGCCGCCCGCGACGCCGACGGCGTCCACCACTACACCGTCGACATGTGCACCCCCGGCGGCCGACCGGTGCGCAGCACCGCCGGGTTCCGGGTGCTGCCCGACCACGGGTTGGAACTACTGGAGTGGGCCGAGACGGTGATCGTGCCGGGGGTGCACGGCGACGCCACGATCCACCCCGACGTCATCCCCGCCGAGGTGACCGAGGCGCTGCGGGCCGCGTACCACCGGGGTGCCCGGGTCATGTCGATCTGCACCGGCGCGTTCCTGCTGGCCGCCGCCGGGCTGCTCGACGGGCGGCGGGCCACCACCCACTGGGCGTACGCCGACCGCTTCCGACGCCTGTACCCACGGGTGGATCTCGATCCCGAGGTGCTCTTCGTGGCGGAGGACCGGATGTTCACCTCGGCCGGGGTCGCCGCCGGCATCGACCTGTGCCTGCACGTGGTCCGCATCGACCACGGCAGCGAGGTGGCCAACCGGGCCGCCCGCAGCTGCGTCGTACCACCGTGGCGCGACGGCGGTCAGGCGCAGTACATCGAACGCCCCGTACCGCAGGCCCCGGACACCAGCACCGCTGTCGCCCGCGAGTGGGCCCGCCAGCGACTGCACGAGCCGGTGAGCCTGCGCGACCTGGCCGAGCAGGCGCGGATGAGCGTACGCACCTTCACCCGCCGGTTCCGGGCCGAGACCGGGCTCAGCCCGGCGCAGTGGCTGCTGCACGAGCGCACCGACCATGCCCGGCTGCTGCTGGAGAGCACCGACCTGACCATCGAGCAGATCGCCCGGCGTACCGGGTTCGGCACCACCGCCGCGTTGCGCCAGCAACTGCACCTGCGCATCGGCGTCGCCCCGTCGGTGTACCGCCGGACCTTCCGTCGTACTCCCGACGTGGCCGGGTCGCGCTGACCCCCGCCGGCTCGCCGTCTGCTCGACTCGCGGTCAGGCGGCTCCGCGCAGGGCGCACAGTTCCGCCAGGTGGCGGGGCAGGTGCACCCGGGTGTGCAGGTCGATCGTGCGGCCCCACGGCAACGGCTCGTCGACGACGAGCTCGAACCCCTCACGCAGGTGCGTCTCCACCGGAGTGTCCGCCGCCGCGCCGAGCCGGGCCACCAGGGCGATCAGCCGGTCGCTGGTGGCACGCAGCCGGGCGGCGAGCCCGTCGAGACCGCCGCACTCGGCGGTCAGCTCGTCCAACTCCGGCCGGTGGACCTCGTCCAGGTCATAGAAGGCGTACGGCGACCCGGCGAGCACCGCCTCGGTGGCCGCACACATCAGCTCGTCGTTGGCTACCAGGTGTGCCACGATCTGCTCGGCGCTGTACCGGCCGGGCGGTGGCGGTCCGAACCCGCCCGCATCGACCTCGGCCAGCACCGCGTCGTACGCCTCACGCAGCCCGTCGACCTCCACCCACCCGAGCCTAGCGACGGCCCCGGCGGGCGCGCAGGTAGTCGCTGACCACGTACTCGCCGAGGTCGTCGGCGTCCGGGGTGAACACCCGACCACCGCTGCGCCGGGCCACCGCGTCGACGAACCGGCGCAGGCCGGGGTCGTCACCGAGCATGAAGAGGTTCAGGGTGGCCCCGTAACGGACGAGCCGGTCCACCTCCCGGACCGTCGCCTCGATCGTCTCCGCCAACGGCGGCCAGGCGAACAACGCCTCCCCGTCGTCCGGGTCCAGGTGGGCGGTGGGTTCCCCGTCGGTCACCACCAGCACCACCGGCTCCGCGTCCGGGTGCCGCCGCAGGTGCCGACCGGCCAGCCGCAGCGCGTGTTGAAGATTGGTCCCCTGCGTCAGGTCCGGCTCGACGGCGGCCAGTTCCTGCTGGGTCAGCGTCTCGGCGCGCCGACCGAACCCGATGATCTGCAACGCGTCCTGCGGAAACCGGGTCGCCATCAGGTGGGCCAACGCCAGCCCGGTCTGCTTCATCGGGCCCCACCGCCCCTGCGAGATCATCGAGTAGGACAGGTCGACGCAGAGCGCCACCGCCGCCGACGCCCGCCGTTCGGTCTCGACGACCTCGAAGTCCTCGACGGCCAGGTGCACCGGCACCCCCGGACCGGCGCGACGGATCGCCCGGGTCAGCGTCCGCACCACGTCCAGCGGCTGCTCGTCGCCGTACTCCCAGGGCCGGGACGCACCGGTCACCTCGCCGGCCGCCCCGGCCGAACGCAGGTCGTGCTGGCCGCGCGGCCCGGCGGTCAGCTCGGCGAAGACCTGCCGCAGCGCGGTACCACCGAGGCGGCGCAGCGCCTTCGGGCTCAGGGTCAGACCCTCGGCGTCGCGGGTCACCCAACCCTGGCGGCGCAGCTCCCGCTCCAACTCCCGCAGCCGGCGTACGTCGTCGGCCGCGTCCCGGCCCAGGGTGCGGGTCACCGAGTCGACGTCGATGTCGTCCAGGGTCGCGCCGGGGTGTGTCTGGCCCAGCTGGTCGATCAGGTCGTCCAGTTCGGCGATCTCGTCGAGGGCACCGGTCGCCTCGCCGTAACCCAGCGGTCCGGCACCCTGCATCCGCTCGCCGCGACCCCAGCGCAGGTCCGGCCGCAGTGCGCGCAGGTTCTCCTCCAACTCGGCCATCTCGCCGACGAGCCGGTCACCGAGGGACTCGCGCATCAGCCCGGCCAGTTCCTCCCGCTGCCGCTGCGACAGCGAGTTCATCAGCCGCTGCCCGGCCGCCGCGCGTCGGGCCAGCAGATCGACCAGCTCGTCCACGTCGCGGGGGCGTTCCGGGAAGAACTCGCCGTGCCGACGCATGAACTCGGCGAACGCGTCGGTGGTGTCCTCGGCGCGGGCATGCCGGGCCAGCAGGGCGTTGAGGTCCCGCATCATCTCGGCGATCCGCTCCTGCACGGCCGGGTCACCGGCCAGCCGCGCCGAGTCGCGCAGCCCGGCGAACCGCTGGCCGAGCACGTCGTCACGCAGTCCGTCGAGGATCCGCTGGTAGGTCTGCCGGGCCTCGTCGCTGGCCCACCGGTAGTCGGCGAGATCCCGCACCGCCTGCGCGGTCGAGCGGGGCAGATCGTTCAGGACCGTCTCGGCGAACCGGGCCGCCTCGTCGTCCCGGCGGGCCAGCTCGTCCCGCTCGGCGGCCAGCGCCTGATCCAGCAGCGCCCGCGCCCGGGTCACCGCGCCGTCGAGTTCACCCCGGCGCAGCACCTCCCGGCGCAGCCGACGGGCACGGGCGGCCAGCTCGGCCAACCCGCCACGCCCCTGCGGGCCCCGGCGCAGCAGGTCCCGCAGCGCCTCCCGAAGGTTGCCGCCGGCCAGCACGTCCGCGCCGACCTGGTCCACCGCCGCCTGCACGTCGTACGGCGGTGCGAGCGGATCAGGGCCGCCGCGCCACTGGCCGTAGCGGAACCGGTTGCCGGCCATCTCAGTCCCGGCCGCCGTAGCGGGTCCGCCCGGCGTCGGTGACGTCCTTGCCCAGCCGACGGCTCAGGTGCAGCCCTTCGAGCACGAACTCGACGGCCGCGGCGGCCTGCCCGGGGCTCGGCGCGTCGCCGACCCCGAGCCGGTCGAGCACCTTGGCCAGCCCCGGCACCGTGCCCACCTGGCGCAGCAGGTCAGTAGCCGACACCAGCTCGCCGGTCTCCACCGTCCGCCCCTCCTCGACCAGCGCCGTGAAACCGGACAGGTCCAGCCCGGCCAGCCGGGCCCGGAACGTCTCCGCGGTGGCGGTCCGCAGCAGGTGACCGAGGACCTCGATCTCCCGGCCCTCCTCGCCGCTCTCGAACTCCACCTTGCCGCGCAGCGTCGACGTCACCGACACCGCGTCGCCCACCCGCGCCACCGCCTCCGCCGAC
Organism: Micromonospora sp. DT48; assembly: GCF_049844495.1. Classification (NCBI taxonomy): domain Bacteria; kingdom Bacillati; phylum Actinomycetota; class Actinomycetes; order Micromonosporales; family Micromonosporaceae; genus Micromonospora; species Micromonospora sp. DT48. The sequence goes on along the minus strand of NZ_JBNCLE010000015.1, from coordinate 147,506 downwards.
GGCAGGTCCGCGTCGGCGCCCAGCAGGCACGCCCGGCGCAGCGCGGCGGCGGCGACGGTCTCCGCAGCGGCGATGGCGAACCGCGCGGAGATACCGGAACGTGGGTCCACCGACGGCGACTCGCGCACCGCCCGGGCGAACCGGGCCAGCACCTCCAGCACGTGCTCCGGCACCTCGGCGACCAGGTCGGCCTCCTGCCGGATCAGGGCCAGTTCCAGTTCCAGGTCGGTCGGGTAGTGGGTACGGATCTCCGCGCCGAAGCGGTCCTTGAGCGGGGTGATGATCCGACCCCGGTTGGTGTAGTCCTCCGGGTTGGCGCTGGCCACCAGGAGCAGGTCCAGCGGCAGGCGCAGTTGGTAGCCGCGCACCTGGATGTCCCGCTCCTCCAGCACGTTGAGCAGCGCCACCTGGATCCGTTCGGCCAGGTCGGGCAGCTCGTTGACCGCGAAGATGCCCCGGTTGGTACGCGGCACCAACCCGAAGTGGATGGTCTCCGGGTCGCCGAGCGTGCGCCCCTGGGCCAGCCGGACCGGGTCCACGTCGCCGATCAGGTCACCGACGCTGGTGTCCGGGGTGGCCAGCTTCTCCCCGTAGCGCATCGAACGGTGCAGCCACCCGACCGGCAGGTCGTCGCCGGCCTCGGCGACCAGCGACCGCGACGCCGGAGTGACCGGGTGCAGTGGGTGCTCGTTGAGCACCGAACCGACGATCACCGGGGTCCACTCGTCGAGCAGCGCCACCAGCGACCGGATCAGCCTGGTCTTGCCCTGGCCACGCTCACCGAGCAGCACCATGTCGTGCCCGGCGAGCAGCGCCCGCTCCACCTCCGGCAGCACGGTGTCGTCGTACCCGACGATGCCGTCGAAGCGCGGCGCGCCGGACCGCATCCGGTCCCGAAGGTTGTCGCTCAGCTCCTGCTTGACGGTCCGGTACCGGTACCCGGCCGCGCGCAGCGCACCGAGCGTGGCGGGCAGGTCGGCCGGTGGGAGCGGCGAAACAGACGAAGACTCACTCACTCGGCCCACGCTAGCGCGCACCCGGCTTCGTCGACCCCCACCAACCTGGCAGGATCATGAACTCTGCCGGTGAGAAGGAGGGGCCATTTCGCTCTCCATCGATCGCGAACCCTGGGACTCGACCGACGCCCGCCCCGGTCAGCCGCGCCTGCGGGAGCGGACGAACTCCGGCACCGCCGCCAGGCCGGTGACCGGGCGGAACGCGCGGGCCGCGTTGACCAGTGCGGCGTACTCGTCGTCGGTCAGGTCGATCTCCGCGGCGGCGGCGTTGCGTTCCATCTGCTCCACGCTGGACGCACCGGGGATGGCCACCACGTTCGGGTGACGCAGCACGTACGCCAGAGCGATCTGACTCGGTGTCGCGTCGTGCGCGGCGGCCACCTGACGCAGCGTCTCGATCAGCGCGCCGCCGCGTTCCAGGTTCTCCGGCAGGAAGTACGGGTTGGCCCGACGGATCGCGCCGGACGGCGGGTGGTTCGCGTCGTACCGCCCGGAGAGGAACCCCTGCGCCAGCGGGCTGTACGCGATGACCAGGCGGCCCGCCTGCTCCGCGTACGGAAGAAGATCCTCCTCCGGCTTGCGGTCGACCATGCTGTAGCGGACCTGGTTGCTGAGCACCCGGCTGCCCAGCGCGGCCTCCGCCATCTGCCAGCGGCGCAGGCTGTAGTTGCTCACCCCGACCTCGGCGACCAGGCCGACGTCCTGCAGCGCGCGCATCCCGCGCATGGTCCGCTGGTCGCCGACCAGCGGGTTGGGTTGGTGCACCTGGTAGAGGTCGATGTTGGTGACCCCGAGCCGCGCCGCCGAGGCGACCGCCCGCTGCTGCACCACCGACGCGACCGGCAGCACCGGCATGAACTTGGTGGCGACGACCACCTTGTCCCGGTCGGCGGCCAGTGCGCCGCCGAGGAGCCGTTCGCTGCGGCCGAAGCCGTAGATCTCGGCGGTGTCGAAGAGGGTCACGCCCAGCTCGACGGCGCGGCGGACGATGTCCGCCGCCAACCTTTCGTAGTCGGGGCCGTAGCCCCACTCCCGCGAACCGAACTGCCACGTACCGAGGCCGATCCTGGACAGGGGCTTCGGCGTGTCGAGCCGCACGTAACGCATGGGTCGACGCTACCCGTCGTCGGGCCCGTCGACCGCCGCAACCTCCGGCGTCGGTCCGGCGAGCCGCCTCCGGCGCTATCCCGACGCCACCCGCCCGGCCCCGGGCTATGGTCATGATCGTGACCTACCTCGCGGCCGACACGCGCTACGACCAGATGACCTATCGGCGCAGCGGAGCCAGCGGGCTCCGGCTGCCCGCGATCTCACTCGGCCTGTGGCACAACTTCGGGCCGGACCGTCCCTTCGAGCGTCAGCGGGACATCGTCCGGCGGGCCTTCGATCTCGGCGTCACCCATTTCGACCTGGCCAACAACTACGGCCCGCCGCCCGGCTCGGCGGAGGAGAACTTCGGCCGGATGCTCGCCACGGACCTCAAGCCGTACCGCGATGAGTTGATCATCTCCAGCAAGGCCGGCTATCTGATGTGGCCCGGCCCGTACGGCGAGTGGGGCTCCCGCAAGTACCTCGTCGCCTCGCTCGACCAGTCGCTGCGCCGACTCGGGCTGGACTACGTCGACATCTTCTACAGCCACCGGTACGACCCGGACACTCCGCTGGAGGAGACGATGGGCGCCCTGGACGCCGTCGTCCGCGCCGGCAAGGCCCTCTACGTCGGCATCTCCAACTACACCTCCGAGCAGACCCAGCGGGCCGCCGCGATCCTGCGCGACCTGGGCACCCCGCTGCTGATCAACCAGCCCGCGTACTCGATGTTCAATCGCTGGACCGAACAGGACGGCCTGCTCGACACGCTGGAGCGGGTCGGTGCCGGCTGCATCGCCTACAGCCCGCTGGCCCAGGGCCTGCTCACCGACCGCTACCTTGCCGGCATCCCGGTCGACTCCCGGGTCCGCACCAGCGTCTTCCTCAACGAGAGCGACCTGACCGAGCAGCGCCTGACCACGATCCGGGCGCTGGCCGCCGTCGCCGGGCGCCGGGGCCGGTCCCTGGCGCAGCTCGCGCTCGCCTGGGCGCTGCGCGACCCGAGGATGACCAGTCTGATCATCGGTGCCAGCAGCGTGCCGCAGTTGGAGGCGAACATCGCCGCGGTCGACAACCTCGACCTGACGGCCGAGGAATCGGCCGAGATCGACGCCCTGTTGGGCTGACGGTCCCGTGTCAAGGTGCCATAGAACCCTGCCTGCGCACGGATGCCCGGCCGTAGCGTGGAAGGTGGAGGTGGCCCCATGCGAGTGGCGGTTTTCAGCACCAAGCCCTACGACCGGACGTTCCTCACCGAGGCGAACGCCACGGCCGGTCATGAACTGACCTTTCTGGAGCCTCGTCTCACCACCCAGACCGCCCGGCTCGCCGAGGGGGCCGACGCGGTCTGCGCCTTCGTCAACGACGACCTCTGCGCCGAGGTGCTCGACCAACTCGCCGACGTCGGCGTCCGGGTGGTCGCGCTGCGGTCGGCCGGTTTCAACAACGTCGACGTGGCCGCCGCCCGCAAGCTGGGCCTGACCGTGGTACGGGTGCCGGAGTACTCGCCGCACGCGGTGGCCGAGCACACCGTCGGCCTGATCCTCGCCCTCAACCGCAAGATCCACCGCGCCTACAACCGGGTACGCGAGCACAACTTCGCGCTGACCGGACTGCTCGGTTTCGACCTGCACGGTCGTACGGTCGGCATCGTCGGCACCGGACGGATCGGTGTCTGTGTCGCCCAGATCATGGCGGGCTTCGGCTGCCGGGTGCTGGCCAGCGATCCGGAGCCGAACGACGCGGCCGTCGCCGCCGGGGTCGAGTACGTCCCGCTGGGGCAGCTGTTCGCCGAGTCGCACATCATCACCCTGCACTGCCCGTTGACCCCGGACACCCGGCACCTGATCGACGCCGAACGGATCGCCCAGTTCCGCGAGGGCATGATGCTCGTCAACACCGGTCGAGGCGCGCTGGTGGACACCCGCGCGGTCATCAACGGCCTCAAGAGCGGCCGGATCGGTTACCTCGGCCTCGACGTGTACGAGGAGGAGAGCGACCTGTTCTTCGAGGACCGTTCGGAGGTGGTCCTCGGTGACGACGACTTCGCCCGGCTCACCACCTTCCCCAACGTGCTGATCACCGGGCACCAGGCGTTCTTCACCGAGGACGGCCTGCACAACATCGCCGCCACCACGGTCGCCAACCTGACCACCGTCGAGCACGACGGTCCCGCAGCCGTCCCCGCTTGCGCCCTCGTCTGCTGACCTCATCCGTCCCGGTCCGGGACGGTGTGCGATCGAGCCGATCGGTGGCCGGGGGTGGCGCACATATCGACCGGGGTGGACGCTCGGTAATGTTGTGAATTTCGCACATAAGACCACGTCGGAGTGCACATTGGGGTGCGCGACTCACATTTTTCGACGCCGACCGTTCAAGGCTCCTGACCCAGCGTGAAGACGGTCGACGCGACACGACAGATCCATGTTGGATCACCTACACTGTCGATGTACCGCGAACCGCCACCGCTGTCAGAGGGTATGCCGAAAGACATCCCAGGAGCTTGAATGCCATGCAGCAGTCTTGAGGGCTCAATACGGCCCGGCGGTCACCTCGCGGTGGGGCGAGTTCGACGACTCCGCTGCTCAGTCGGTTGCCTGGGGACAATCGGCATCCCGGCCGTAGCAACCGCTGCGAATGCTCGCTCTTCGGCACCACGATTCAGCTTGGAGTCTGCCGAATGGCGCACTCCCAGATCCGGTTAGGACGTACGCGTGCAGCACGACACCTCAGGCAAGGCGAGGAGTGAATCACCCCTCGCCATCGAGGCCACCGACCTTCGAAAGTCCTTTGGCGCGACGCGCGCGCTCGACGGATTCTCACTGCGAGTAGCCCCCGGCGAAGTACACGGATTCCTCGGTCCGAACGGTGCGGGTAAGTCGACCACAATCAGGGCGCTGCTCGGTCAACTGAAGTTGAGCAGCGGCGAATGCCGGATCTTCGGTCACGATTGTTGGCAGGAGTCCGTCGCCGTGCACCGGCGGGTCGCCTATGTCCCCGGCGACGTCGCATTGTGGGACGGGCTCTCCGGCGGCGAGTGCATCGACGTCCTCATGCGCCTCCAGGGCGGCGGGGATCGCCGTCGTCGGGACGAGCTCATCGACCGCTTCGACCTGGATGTGCGGAAGCGCACCCGGTCGTACTCGAAGGGCAACCGACAGAAGGTCGCGCTGATCGCCGCGTTCTCGAAGGACGCCGACCTTTACCTGCTCGACGAGCCAACCTCCGGCCTCGACCCGCTGATGGAGGAGGCCTTCCAGCAGACGGTGCGCGAGATCAAGATGACTGGCAAGGCGATCCTGCTGTCCAGCCACATCCTCTCCCAGGTGGAGGCCCTCTGCGACCGGCTGACCATCATCCGGCGCGGGCAGACGGTGGCCTCTGACACGTTGGAGCGGCTTCGCGGCCGTACGACGCTGCAGGTCCTCGCCACCACCGAGCGCTCCCCCGAGGCGATGTTGCGCGCCGAGAACGTGCTCCAACTGGTCACGGAGCACGTCGACGGGCGGACCAAGTCAACCTTCCAGGTGCCGCCGGCCGCGCTCAACGACGTCATGCCGATCCTCGTCAGCGCCGGGTTGACCGGTCTGACCGTCGCACCGCCCAGCCTCGACGAGGTCTTCCTGTCCAACTACCGCGAGGGCGTCAAGCCCGAGCCCGAGCCGGCGGCGAGCGCGCGGTGAAGGGTCTCGCGCGCACCACGTGGGTGCTGCTTCGCACGATGTGGCTGTGGTTGGTCGTGCCGGCGGTCGTCATCGCCGGTCTCGTCTGGTCGGCTGCGGCCTCCATCCAGGACATGTACCCGGACGAGGCACATCGCCTGGCGTACGCCGAGACGGTGACCGACTCGGTCGCCGTCCGGGTGTTCCAGGGGCGCGGCTACGACCTCACCACCATCGGGGGCATCTTCGCCCAGGAGACAGCGGTCGTGGTGCTGTTCCTGGTCCCCCTGCTCGGGGTCTACGTGGGGGTCCGCTTCACCCGCTGGCTGGAGGACAAGAACTACCTCGACATCATCACCGCCGGCACGATCAGCCGGCTGGCGCCCACCGTCGCCGGTCTCTGCTGCGGGGCCATCACCTGCCTGCTCGCCTCGGTTCTCTCGTTCGCCGCGCTGGCGGCCACCGGGTACGACGCGTCGGGTGCCGCGCTGTGGGCGTTGGCGCTGCTGCTGTTCTTCCTGTGGGCGGTCTCCCTCGGCGCGCTCTCCGGTCAACTCTTCCGCAACAGCGCCGAGGCCACTTTCGCCGCCGTCGCCGTGGTGATCGGCTTCTACCTGCTCCGCAGCGCCGTCGACGTCAGGTCCTGGGACGCGGTCTGGTCGTCGCCGTTGTCCTGGCTCGCGGAGACCAAACCGTTCGCCGAGACTCCCCCGGCCTGGCCCTACCTCCTCTTCGGGGTGGCCATCGTGGCGCAGGCGCTCCTGGGCATCTTCTTCGCCACCAAACGTGACCTCGGGGGCGGGATGTTCGCCGCCTCCGCCGGCCCCCGCGAGGCCGGTGCCACGCTCGTCGGCTCTCGGACGCTGCTCCTGCGCCTGGTCCGGGGCACCACGCTGGCCGTGCTCCTCGCGGGCGGCGCGGTGGCCTTCACCTTCGGCTACTTCGCCAAGGACATGGCCACCGAAGGGCTGACCGCTCGGATCGTGCTGCTGGTGCAGCTCAACGCCATCGTCGCGGCTGCCGCCGGGGTGCTGGTCAGCATGGCCTTCGCGCGGGAGGAACTGTCCGGACGGACCGGGCGGGTGCTCGCCGGGCTGCCGACCCGCACCCGGTGGCAGGCCAACGGCATCGTCATCGCCTTCGCGGCCGTGGTCATCACGCAGCTGGCTCTCGCCTCCCTGTCCGGCCTCGGCCTGAGTCTGAGCCTCGACGACTGGGGCAGGTTCGGTGAGGCGCTCCGGAGCAACGCCCAGCAGCTACCTGCGGCGCTGCTCATCGTGGCGCTCGCGCTCGCCCTCGGCTCTCTGGACGCGCGGCTCCCCGCGCTGGCCTGGACCCTGGTCGCATGGGCCGCGGTGGTGGCGCTGCGGGCGGACATGCTGCAACTCAGCGAAGGGGTCCGGCACATCTCGCCGGTGGAGTGGACCGGCAAGGTCCCGGTCGAGTCCTGGTCGGCCACGTCGTCGGCCGGGATGGCGGCCGTGATCGTGGTGCTCATGGGCATCGCGCTCGTCGTGTTCCAGCGCCGAGACCTCGCCAAGGGCTGAGCGTGGACACCCGATCAGACACCACCCGACCCACGTCGCCGTGGTTGGTCACCATGACGCCCGTACCCGAGGATCCCCGGGCGACCCTCGTCGTCTGCCCGCACGCGGGCGGCTCGGCCGCCGCCTACCTGAAGCTCGTACGGGCCTGCCCGCCCTGGCTGGCGACGATGGTCGTCCAGTACCCGGGGCGGGCACACCGGATCCAGGAGCCCTTCTCCCGGTCCATCGGCGAGCTGGCGGCGAAGACCGCCGAGGCGATCCTGACCTGTGTCGACGGGCCGGTCGCGTTGCTCGGTCACAGCATGGGCTCGCTCGTCGCCCTGGAGACGGCCCGCATCCTGGCCTCGGAGGAGCGAGAACCGGTGGCGCTCTACGTGTCGGGCCGGGGTGATCCGGCGACGCGGGCCAGGGGCGACAAGCACCTGCTGAACGACACCCAGCTGATCGAGCATATCTGCGACCTCGGTGGCACCGACCGCCGGATCTTCGACGACGCGGCGTTGCGCGCGCTCGCGCTACAGGTGATCCGGGCGGACTACCGCGCCCTGTCCACCTACCAGTACCACCGGGGCCGGCTGCTGCACTGCCCGGTGACCGCGCTCAACGGCCTGTCGGACACGTCGGTGTCGGTGACCTCGTCCACCTCGTGGGCCGAGGTCACCCACGGCGCGTTCGCACAACGCGTGTTCCCGGGTGACCACTTCTTCATCCTGGAACACGTCGAGGCGATCGCGGAGCTGGTGTCGTCCGGTCTGCTGGCCCAGCTCCAGCAGACCGCGACCACCGACCGTGCCGCCCCGGTCACCGGAACGGCACGGTGACCTCACGATCGAAGCCGTGCGTCGGAACACCGACGACATGTCCGACGCCCCGCAGCGCCGTACGCCAGTCGACCGACGCACCCAGCTCGTAACACCAGCCCAACGTCCGCCACCACCATTCGCCGGGGCCTCCGGCCGCCTCCCCCACCGTCCACAGGGCGCGACCGCGCTCCTGACACGTCCTGCGGAAGGGGTCGTCGGCGGCCGGATCGGCTCCGATCGCGAGCCACCCGGTGGTGTCCAGGTCGTCAGCCGCGTCGAAGCAGCCCGGCCACCGTGCGGGCTCGCGGGTGGCGCTCTGCCACTGCGCGCTACCGGGGACCTCCTGCCACGGCCACAGCCGCCCGAGCGAGGCGGGCGCCCAGGGGATCTCGGGGGTCCGCGCCGCGACGCCTGCGGGCGGCACAGCGCCGGAAACCAACTGGACCACACCGGCCAGGTCGATGGCACCCGCGACGTACGCCGCCACGATCTCACCGACCCCGACGCCGGTGACCACGGTCGGCACGACACCCACCGCGAGCAGGGCCCGGGCGACCACACACTGCCGGATCACCGGTTCGCTCGCGCCATCGGCGGCGGCGCGGCACTGCTCGTCGAGCGCTGCGAGAAGCGGCACGCTCCGCAGCGTCTCCGCCCACCCGGTGTCGGGTATCAGGGACTCGCCCAGGTGCAACGCGATCCCTGCGGACGGCACCGGCGGGTGGGCCGGTGCCGTCCGCAGGGCTTCGGCAGCCGCCAACGGATCAGACGCGACGACTGCCGTTCGCCAACCCCAGTGGGTACGGCCGCAGTTCCACGACCGTGCCACGTCAGGCCACGACCTGGTCGGATCCTCGGCCAGGAACGTGCGCATGGCTGCGACGGCCCGTTGGAGATCCCGCTCGTCGCGACCGGAGAGCGCGAGCACGCAGCTCCCGCTCGGCCCGGCCTCGGCGCGAGGTGGGATCGGATCCGCCGCAGCGACGACGATGTGACAGTTGGTACCGGTGAAGCCGAACGCGCTGGCTCCCGCGATCCGGCGTTCCGTTCCGGAAAGCCAGTCCCGGGCGGCCGTCACCAGTTCGACTCCGGCCTGAGCCGGTGGCAACCCGGGGTTCGGCCGTTCCAGCCCGAGGGTGGCGGGGATCCGCCCGTGCTCCATCGAAAGGAGCAGCTTGAGCAGGGCCGCCATGCCGCCGGCCGCCTGGAGGTGTCCCACGTGCCCCTTGCAGCTGCCGAGGAACAGCGGCCTGTCCCGGTCGGCGGTGAGGCCCGCCAGCGCCTCCACCTCCATGATGTCCCCGTACGGGGTGCCGGAGGCGTGAGCTTCGACGTAGTCGAGGTCGGCGGCGGAGACGTCGGCAGCCTCCAACGCCGCGGCCACCGTCTGACGCTGGGCGTCCACCGACGGCGTCGTCAGCGAGGCGGTGCGGCCGTTGTGGTTGACCGCCGAGCCGAGGATCAAGCCCCGGACGCGCCGCTCGTCGCGCTCGGCGTCCGCCCTGCGCTGCAACACGACGAAACCGCAGCCCTCCCCGATGACCGGGCCGTCCGCCCGCTCGTCGAAGGGCCTGGACTCGCTGCTGCGGGAGACCATCCCCGGCTGGGAGAAGGCGATGCTGGTGGACGGGGAGACCAGCGCGTTCACTCCGCCCACCAACGCCAGGTCGCACTCCCCGTCCCGCAGGCTGCGGCAGGCGAGGTGCAGTGCCACCAGCGACGAGGAGCAGGCCGTGTCGACCGAGAGCGACGGCCCGGCCAGCCCCAACGTGTAGCTGATCCGCCCCGCCACGGCACCGTGGGCGGTGCCGATACTCGAATGGGCGGTAATCCCGGCCACGTCCCGGAACCGCGACAGGGCGAAGTCGTACGTGCACACCGCGGTGAACACGCCGGTCCTGGTGCCGGCCAGGGCGGTCGGGTCGATGCCCGCGTCTTCCAGCGCCAACCAGGCCTGCTCCAGCGCGAGCCGCTGTTGCGGGTCCATGTCGGACGCCTCGTCCGCGCCGATGCCGAAGAAGCCGTGGTCGAACCGCTCCAGGTCGGTCACGAGACCGAGCCGGCGGGCCATGGTCCGGCCCGGTTTGCCCGGCTGATCGGCGTAGTACCGATCGACGGACCACCGCTCCTCCGGGATGTCGACGATCCCGCTGTCCGAGGAGGACAGCAGCCGCCAGTACGCCTCCGGCCCGTCAGCGCCGGGGAACCGACACGCCAGTCCCGTCACGGCGATCGGCGCCCGCGCCGCCTGTTGGGCCTGCTGCGCCTGTGCCAGGCGTTGCTTCAGGTCCGTGATCGTCCGTAGGGCACGCCGCAGGGTGTCGGCGGTGCCGGATCCCGCTGCCGTTTCAGCCATCCGAGTTCTCCAGGTCGTGCAGGGTGGACCGCAGGAGGTTCTCCAGCTCGTCTTCCGACAGGTCGGCGAGGTCGTCGTCCGGCCCGGTCTGCGGTTCTGGTTCCGTCTCCACCCGCGCCGGCTGCTGGCTCCCCAGGTCGACGCCCATGGCGGCGGCCAACTGCTCGGCGAGCGCGTCGACGTTCGGGTATCGCCACACCACCGTGCTGGGCAGCGACACACCGGTCAGGCGTTGCAGTCGCTTGCGCAGTTCCAGGGACATCAGCGAGTCGAATCCCATCTCGGAGAACGGTCGGCTCGACGCCACCGCCTCCGGTGAACTGCGCAACACGGCGGCGACCTCGTTGCGGCAGGCTTCGACGACGGCGGCCCGACGGGCACGCCCCGGGGGCAGGCTCAGCAGTTCGTCGGCGAGCCCCGAGACGGCCGAGTCCAAATCCGCGCCGCCGAATCCGGCTCCCGCGTGCCCGGACAACAGCCCCGGCAGGTCGTCGGCCGACATCTGGGCGATGGCGGCGGCGTCGATCGGAAGCACGACGACCTCGGCCGGTACGTCCGTCACGGTGTCGAACACCGCGCGCCCCAGATCGGCGTCGATGGGCTTGAGCCCCAGCCTGGCCAGCGCCACGTCGCTACCCTGACGCGATGCGAGGCCGATCTCACCCCACGGTCCCCACACCAGGTTGACCACCGGGACTCCCCGGCGGCGCGCACCGCGACCCCAGGCGTCGACGAACGCGTTGGCGGCGGCGTAGTTGAGCTGGCCGGGTGAACCGAGGACGCCCGCCGCCGACGAGTAGGTGACGAAGAAGTCCAAGTCGGCGTCTTCGCACGCACGGGCCAGGTTGACCACGCCCCGGGCCTTCGCCGTCCAGACGCGACGTAGCGAGGCGGCGTCCTGCTCGTCCAGCGCGGCGTCGGCCAGCACGCCTGCGGCGTGGACGACGCCCCGGACGGGCAGCCCACCCGCACCGGCCCGGGCCACGACGGCAGCCAACGCGTCCGCGTCACCGACGTCGGCGCTGGCCACCACGATGTCTGCGCCGGTGGTGCGGGTGATCTCGTCCAGACGCGTACGGGCCGCCTCGGCGGGCTCGCTGCGGGACAGGAGTACGAGCCGACCCGCGCCCCGCTCGGCCAGCGAACGGGCCGCCTCCAACCCCAGGTCGCCGAGTCCACCGGTGATCACATAGCTGGCGTCGCGCCGCACCGGCGCGGCCCCGGGGGCGACGATCACGTCCTCGACGCCGTCCGGCACCAGGACGATCTTGCCGATGTGCTTGGCCCTGGCCATGGTGGTGAACGCCTCTGTCGCCTGCGCCATCGGGAAGACGTTCGTCCGCACCGGCGTCAGCTCACCGGCGCCCAACGCCCGGGCGACGGCATCCAACACCGGCGTGATCGCCGCCGGCCGCCGGTTGAACAACGCCTCCAGGTCCACCGCCATGAAGCTGCGGTTGCGGGCGAGCACCGACAGGCCCATCGAGGAGTCGTCGTAGATGTCGCGCTTGCCGATCTCGACGAACCGCCCGTTCTCCGCCAGCAGGGCCAGGCTGGCCCGCAGCGCCTCTCCGGCCAACGAGTTGAGCACCACGTCGACGCCCTTGCCCTGGGTGTCCGCACGCACCTGGTCGGCGAAGTCGAGACTCCGCGAGTCGTAGACGTGGGCGGCTCCCAGCGAGGCCAGCAGTTCCCGCTTCTCGGCGGTGCCGGCCGTGGCCAGGATCGTCGCCCCGCAGCGACGAGCGATCTGCATCGCCGCGAGGCCGACTCCACCGGCAGCGGAGTGGATCAGCACCGTCTCGCCCGGCGCGAGCCGGGCCATGTGCTCCAGGGCGTAGGCGGCGGTGAGGAAGGCGATCGGCACCCCGGCAGCCTCGGTGAGGTCGACCTGTGCGTCGAGCCGCGCGACCAGTGCCTCCGGTGCCACGACCCGGCCGGAGAAGCTGGAGGCGGCCACCGCCATCACCGGATCGCCCACCCGGACCCGGGTCACTCCCTCGCCGACGGCCGCGACGACACCCGAGCATTCGGCGCCCAACGGCACCCGACCGGGTTCCACGCCGGGGCAGGACCCCAGCGCCTTGAGCACGTCGTTGAAGTTCAGCCCTGCGGCCCGTACGTCGATCAGAACCTCCCCGGCTGCCGGAGTTGCGACGCCGAAGGCGAACGGCGCCAGGCTGGCGAGGTCACCGGGCTCCTTGGCCAGCAGCCGGAAATCGCGTTCCCGGCCAGTCTGGAGCGTGCGCAGCGGCCACCCGGCCGGGTCCTCCGGGTCGAATCGGCGCAGGCGGGGCACCCACCACCGGTCCTTGCGCCACGCCGCCTCGGTGCCCGAGGGGAAGGTGTCCAGGTTCGGCCCGGCCGCCCCGTCCGGTCCGTCGGGCAGGTCGACCAGTCGTACGCCCAGTTCCGGCGCCTCCACCACGAGCGTCCGGGCGGCTCCCCACAGGGCTGCCGGCCCGCTGTCTGACCGTGCCTGCCCGCGTACCTCCTGGGCGCCCGCCGTGAGCACGACCAGGCTCGCCGCCGCCGACGGCCCCGTCGACCGCATGGCCTGCGCCACCGTCACCAGCGATCCCACCAGGTCGAGGCCGTGCCGCGCGTCGTCGTCGGCCGGGTCGGCCAAGGCGAGGGCATGCACGACGCCGATCGCCGCCCCGTGCTGCTGCGACTCGGCGCGGAGGAACTCCGCCAGGCGCGCCCGGTCCAGATCCTGCGGTACGACGGTCGTGGACCGGTCCGCGAGGAGGGACGCCACCCGGGCGTCGACCGTCTCGCCCGCCGACACGACCACCCAGTGACCAGGGGCGCTCGGCTGCCCGGCTGCCTGGTCGGTGGCCTCCTCCCAGGTCACCTGGTGCAGCGGCAGGCCCTCGTCGTGGCGGCCGGGCGAGGAGAGTTCGAGACCCTCCAGCCGGGCCACCAGCCGACCGGTCTGGTCGCGTACCTCGATCCGGTAACCGTCGGTCGGGGAACCGACGCACACCACGTCGAGATCGCCCTCGCTCACGGGTACGCAGGAGAAACCGCCCACCCGGACGGGCACTCGCGGTCCGGTCTGGACGGTGTCGACCAGGCCGGCGGCGGCGAGTTGGAGACAGGCGTCCAGTTCGGCCGGGTGCGGTCCGGAGCGCCAGCCCTCCTCGTGCGCCACGGTCCCACCGCTCGCACCGTCGGCGGCCCAGGCGGACCGGATGCCACGGAAGGCGTCCCCGTAGTCGATGCCCACGGCGGCGAAGGTCGCGTACAGCCTTGGCGGGGCGACCGTGCGTCGGTCTTGCGCCACCTCGACGGGCGGCGTCTCCAGGCTGACCGCATCCGCGACCCGGGACCGCGCCGCCGGTGTCCAGACCGCCGCGTCCGGCCGCCGCCAGAGCAGTTCCGCCTCGGCCGGTTTGCCGGACCGGTCGCGCAGCACGATCCGCACCTGCGTGGCGGGCTCGTCGGCCTGGCCGATCGGGACCATCGAGGCCAGTTCGACCTCTTCGAGCTGGATGTCGTCCCGGCTCAGGGCCGTCCGGGCCGTCGCGAGCAGGGCGTCGAGGATCGCGGTCGCCGGCAGCACCGCCGCCCCCGCCACCTGGTGATCGGCCAGCCAGGGCAGCCGGTCCACGGCCACCTCGCCGACGCCCAGCCACAGACCTGGTTCAGCGCCGGCCTCCACCACCGTGTGCACGATCGGGTGCCCGCCGGACGGCACGTGGGCCGCCCGCGACGCCACCACGCCGAGGTGACGATCGTGGTTCCACGGATAGACCGGGAGGTCGACCATGCGTCGGCCGGTGTACACGGCGTCCCAGTCGATGTCGGCGCCGCTGCAGAACGCCTCACCGACGGCCCGCCACAACGCGGGCAGGGCGGGCGAGTCCCGCCGGACCGTCTCGATGACCGCCGCGTCCACCTGGTCGTCGTCGATGCGGTCCTGGATCGCCCGGGTGAGCGCCGGGTGCATGGCGATCTCGGTGAACCGCTGCCACCCCTGCTCCAGGGCGGCGCGGATCGCCGAGTCGAACAGCACCGGCTGGCGGAGGTTGTCGAGCCAGTAGTCGGTGCCCAGCCGGTCGCCGTCCACCACGCGACCGAGAACGGTCGAGAGCATCGGGATGCGGGTCGGGCCGCTGGACACCTCCCCCATGCCGGTACGGAAGGCGGGCAGGACGGTGTCCATCATCGGGCAGTGGGAGGCGAAGGTGACCTGCGCCAGGGAGCGGGAGAACAGCCCGTCCTCCTCGGCTGCGGCGAGCCAGGCCGCCACGGCCTCCTCGCTGCCGGACAGGATGGTGGAGCCGGGCCCGTTCTCGGCCGAGATCCAGAGGTCGGATCTCCGCATGCCCTCCAGACGCTTCCTGGTCTCCTCGGCGTCGAGCGCGACCATCGCCATGGCGCCCGGGACGGCGGACGACTCGATCGCCTCCCCACGGGCCGCGGCGATCCGCAGACCCACTTCGAGATCCAGGGCACCGGCGACGCAGGCGGCGGAGATCTCGCCCACGCTGTGCCCGACCACCAATCCGATCTGCACACCGTGCTCGACCAGCCAGGAGGCGAGCGCCACCTGGGTGGCCACCAGGGCGGGTTGGGCGAGACGGGGGCTACGCGCCAGCTGCCCGCCGTCCGGCATGGAGATGTCCTCCAGGAGGGACCAGTCGAGGTGCTGCCGGCACCAGGCGTCGGCCCGGTGGAGCGTCTCTTCGAAAGCGCCGCCGCTGTCGAGCAGGTCCGCCGCGAGCGGCCACCACCGGCTGCCCTGCCCGGGGAAGACGGCGACGGTGGACGTCGGGCCTCCGGTGCTGGCCCGACGCGTCGACACACCCTCCGCGTCCTGCCCCCGGGACCACGTCCTGAGCATCGCCGCCAGCGTGGGGACCGATCCGGCCGAGCCCACCGCCCGGTACGGGTGGGCGGTACGCCTGCGTGCCGCAGCCCCGCAGATCGCCCGCGCCTGCGCGGCCGTGCTCGACGTCAGGATCGACGCGTACCGGCCCGCGAGGCGGCGCAGCGATTCGTCGTCCCTGGCGGACAGTGGCAGCAGCAGCGGGCCGCCCGCCTGGGTCAGATCCTGGTCCGCCTGCACCGGCGGCGTCGCCAGGACCGCGTGCGCGTTCGTCCCACCGAAGCCGAACGAGCTGACCCCCGCCACGTGCCGGGGGCCGGATCCGGGCCACTTCCGCGCCTCCGTGACGACGTCGACGCGCAGGCCCTCGAAGTCGATGTGCTGGTTCGGCTCGTCGAAGTGCAGGCTCGCCGGGATGCTGCCCCGGTGCAGGGCCAGGGCGGCCTTGATGAACCCGGCCACTCCCGCAGCCGCCTCCAGGTGCCCGATGTTGCTCTTGACCGACCCGACGAGCAGCGGGTTGTCCGCAGACCGCCCGGTCGTCAGGACCTCGGCCAGAGCAGACACCTCGATCGGGTCGCCGAGCAAGGTGCCCGTGCCGTGCGCCTCGACGAGTTCGACCGTGTCCGGGGCGACACCTGCGGCGGCGTACGCGTCACGCAGCACCGCCTTCTGGGAGGCGCTGCTGGGGGCCATCAGCCCGTTGGTGCGGCCGTCCTGGTTCACCGCCGACCCGAGCACCGTGGCGTAGATCCGGTCCCCGTCGGCGATCGCCCGGGACAGTGGCTTGAGCACGACCACGCCGCACCCCTCGCTGCGGACGTAGCCGTCGGCAGCGGCCGAGAAGGTCTTGCACCGTCCGTCGGCGGCCATGGCCCCGGCGCGGCTGAAGTTGACCGCCAGTTCCGGCCCGAGGATGACGTTGACCCCGCCGGCCACCGCCATCGACGACGTACCGGAGGCCAGGCTCTCGCACGCCTGGTGCAGCGCCACCAGCGACGACGAGCAGGCGGTGTCCAACGTCATGCTCGGCCCGCGCAGGTCGAGCAGGTAGGAGAGCCGGTTGGCGATGATGCTGGCGGCGTTCCCCGTTCCGGTGAAGGCGGTGATCGACGCCAGGTCGCGGGTGGCGAGCTTGGCGTGGTCGCTGGTCGCCGCTCCGACGAACACACCGGTACGCGAACCGGCCAGGTCGTCCGTCCGGATCCCCGCGTCCTCCAGCGCCTCCCAGGCGACCTCGAGGAACATCCGCTGTTGCGGGTCCATCTCGGCCGCCTCTCGCGGCGAGATCCCGAAGAAGTCGGCGTCGAAGTCGGCGACCCCGTCGACGAAACCACCCCATCGGGTACGCATGGAGCCAGGCGTCGCCCCGGTCGGGTCGTAGAGTTCGTCGACGTCCCACCGGTCGGCCGGCACCTCGGTGATCGCGTCACGGGCGGCGGTCAGCAGGTCCCAGAACCCGTCGAGGTCGGGCGCGCCCGGGAAACGGCAGGCCATGCCGACGACGGCGATGGGTTCGCCCGCGCTGCCCGACGGCCGGTTGACCTGTTCGGCGCTCGACGCGGACGACGTGCCGCAGTAGTGGCCGACGACCGCCTCGATGGTCGGGTACTCCCACAGCAGGGTGGCCGGCACCTCGGTGCCGACCCGGGTCTCCAGGCTCCCGGCCAACCCGACCAGGTCACTCGAACCCAGCCCGAGTTCGGCCAGCGGCGCACCGACGTCGACCTGACCGACCGACACCTTGGCGGCGGCGGCCACCTGCTCGCGCAGCCAGGTGGTCAGCTCGCGCGGATCCGGCCGCCGGTCCGCGACCGCCGACGCCGGGGTGCCGGTGGCAGCCGTCGCCGGGGCTCCGGCGGGCGTACGGTCGGCGGTCGCCGTCGCCGGGGTGTCGGTGGAGGTCTGCGCACCGCCCCTCGACCAGGTGTGGACCGCCGCGAGTTCACCGCGCAGGTAGGCGCTGGCGATCGCCCGGCGTCGGGTCTTCCCACTCGACGTCTTGAGGATGCCGCCGCGACGCACCAGCGCGATCTCGTCGACCGCCAGATCGTGCTCCCGCGACACGACCCGGCGGATCGCAGCGACGATCTCCGCCGCCTGCTCCGGCTCGGGTGCCTTCAGTACCTCGTTGACCACGAGCAGGCGACCGCTGTCGTCCTCGACGATCTGGCAGACAGCCACCCCGGGCCGAAGCGCCGGGTGGGCACCGGCCAGCGAGCTCTCGATGTCGTGGGCGTGGACGTTACGCCCGTTGACGATGACGAGGTCCTTGATGCGTCCGGTGACGTACAACTCGCCGTCGAGGACGAACCCGAGGTCACCGGTGCGGAACCAGGCACGCTCGTCGCCGTCGATCCGGCTGACGAAATCCTCCTCGGGGCGACCCCAGTAGCCTCGGGCCACGCACGGCCCGTGCAGCCAGATCTCTCCGACCTGCCCGTCCGGGCACCGGTGGGCGGTGTCGGGGTCGACGATGGCGAGATCGCCGCCCGCACCGACCAGACCGGAGCTGACGAAATCGCGGCCCTCCTCGCTCGGCCTGACCTGTCCCTCCTCGACGCTGGACGGGTCGAAGCGGTTGACCACCGGGTCCTCAAGGCGCCGCGAGGCGGTGGCCATCAGGGTGTTCTCCGCCAGCCCGTAGCAGGGGAAGAACGTCGAGGAGCGGAAGCCGGTCGGGGCGAAGTAGGAGGTGAAGCGCTCCATCGTGGCGGCCTTCACCGGCTCGGCACCGTTGAACGCCACGTCCCAGCTCGACAGGTCGAGCTGCTCCAGGTCTGCCGGTGTGACCTTCGACAGGCACAGCTCGTAGGCGAAGTTGGGTCCGCCGCTGATGGACGCCCGCATGTCACTGACCGCCCTGAGCCAGCGTACGGGCCGCTTGAGGAAGGACATCGGGTCCATCACGGTCACCGGGAACCTGCCGAAGGCCGGCTCCAACAGTCCACCGATGAGCCCCATGTCGTGGAACGGCGGCAGCCACGTCACCATGTGCCGGCCTTCCACCTCGGGCGGGAAGAAGGTGCGATCGATGCAGGCCAGGTTGGCCAGCAGGTTCCCGTGCGTCACCATGACGCCCTTGGGCTGCCCGGTCGAGCCGGAGGTGTACTGGAGGAACGCGATGTCGTCCCCGTCCAGGTCGGGTTCCCGCCAGTCGTCGGGGTCGGCCGTCACCTCTTGGAGGCCGATCCGGGGCAGGGTGGCGAGCACCGAATCGAGCGCCGTGTACATGGCGTCCTGCTCCGGGCTGGTCTGGGGTACGAGCAGCGCCGCCGCCTGGCAGTCGGCGGCGATGCCGTGCAGCTTCGACAGGGACCGCGCGGAGTTACCACCCTCGATCGGGTACGCCGGGACCGCCACCACCCCGGCGTAGAGGCAGCCGATGAAGGCGGTCAGGTAGTCGGGGCCCGACGGGCAGGCGAGGATGACCCGGTCCCCGGGTCGGAACCTGGCGAGCAGGGCGACAGCCAGCGCGCGAGCGCGCCGATCCAGCTCCCGATCGAGCAGGGCGTTCGGCTGGCCTTCGCCGTCGTCGAGGAAACGGTACGTCGACGAATCCTCCCGGGCGGTGAGGCTGTCGCGGAACATGTGCGCCATGCTGCGGGGCATCGGGGGACTCCTGTCAGTCGAGGGGTGGGCGGCGAGCGAGGCCGCGGTTACGAGATCCGGGCGGGTACCGGTTCGCCCGCCGGCCGGTCGGACGCCGGGTCGGCGCCGAGCGTGTCCGCCGCCAGCCGGTTGGCTCGCCCGGCGGCGGACTCGTCGCTCATCAGTCGTTCACGCGGTATAGCGCGAAGTAGGACGCCACCCGGTCCTGGTTGTATGCCTGCGCGAGGGACGGGACGTCGTCGAAGTCCCATACCTCGATCGCCTGCTGCGGGGGGAGGAACTCGGTCGTCTCCATGACGTCCCGGATGGTCGAAACGTCATGGCTACGCCACACATGCGTGTTGACATGCAGGTGCCGAGCCATGCACTCGGCTCCCCGCAGCACCGGGATACGCATCCCGGCCTTCCATCCGCACGTCGAGATCACGCCCTGACGGGCCAGCACGGCGGAGCTTAGCTTCCACAGTGGCGTGCCGATGTTGTCGATGAGGATCGAGGCACCCGCCCCGTCGCTGAGTTCCCGCACCGTGGCGACGAACGCGGCCACCGACTCCTCGTGCCGGGCGACCTCGTCCGGCGTAGCAC
The DNA here is from genome assembly GCF_049844495.1 of Micromonospora sp. DT48. Taxonomy (NCBI): domain Bacteria; kingdom Bacillati; phylum Actinomycetota; class Actinomycetes; order Micromonosporales; family Micromonosporaceae; genus Micromonospora; species Micromonospora sp. DT48. The sequence continues at coordinate 127,999 of NZ_JBNCLE010000015.1, read as the reverse complement.
CCCGGGCCGGCACCTGGAGCCCCGGCCAGTTCCGCCGGTCGAGAGCGGTGATGCCGGACTTCTCGACCAGTTCGCGGCGCTCGTCGCTACCGACGGTCATGGCGGTCCGGAAGCCCGCGCGGGCGGCCAGCGTCAGCTCGGCCAGTGCCACGCCGCCGCCCCAGCCGAGCACCAGGTGCTCCGCCGGATCGGCGTCGGGCAGCTGGGTCCGCCAGCAGCCCAGGGCTGCGCGCCAGTTGTCCCAGGCCGTGAAGTACCGACCGTAGGTGGCCCACTGCTCGATGCTGTAGGGCGTCGACTCGGGTATCGGAAGCAGGTTCGCCAGCGGCAGGACGCTGCGCTTGGCGAGCAGTCCCATGGTGCCGGGGCAGTCGTACGCGTGCACGAGTTCGACGTAGCCGTGGCGGTCCAGCCGCCCGAACGGCATCAACAGGCACACCGTGCCGGGCTCCACCGAGGGCCCACCGGGAACGGGGTTGCTGGTCAGCACCCGGACGACGCCGAGATTACCCAGGATGACCGACTCCTCGCCCCGGGCGCTGCACACGTCGATCGGCGTACGGGTCAGGGCGTGGTCGATGTTCGCCTCCCACGCGCCGAGCAGCGGTTCGACGAGCGCCTCACCCGGCCCGGGTGCGCCGATCTCGACAACCCTGCGTTGCAGGGCGCCACCTGCGGTGCCGTCCCAGTCCGGGGCCATGGCCGCGGCGGGCAGAACCCACGCCTCGGTCGCCACCATCACGCCTCACCTTCCGCGATCGGATGCGGTCCGACGGGTAGTTCATGGTCGATGTCGTAGTCGACGGAGACCCCACCCCAGGCTTCTCCGGCGCCGTAGGCGACGGCGGCGAGCCGGGCCCGGCGGGCGACCGCGCCGTCGGTCAGCTCGGCGGCGAAGGCGAGGGGGATGGACGCCGACGAGGTGTTCCCCAGGTCGGCGATGCGGTTGACGAAGATCGGCGCGGGGGCGGGAAGCCTGCGGCGTACCTCCTCCAGGATCCGGCCGTTGGCCTGGTGGGCGACGACGACGTCCGGCTTGAAGTCCGTCGAGACGTCGGCGAGTACCCGCACCATCCGGGAAACGGCGCGTTCGTAGACCTCGGTGCCCCGGATCTGGACGCCGTTCGGCCCCATCTTCATCAGTTCGCCGAAGGCGGCGTCGCATCCGGCGACCGAGCTGGCGGGGGCGAACTGCTCGCGGTCCGCCACCCGCAGCACGCCGATGCCGTCACCGAACAGGAAGGCGGTCTGGCGGTCCTGCTGGTCGGTGATGCGCGACATCGCCTCCACCGAGCAGACCAGCGCCTCCGACACCGTCCCGGAGGTCACCATGCCCAGCGCCATCGTCAACGCGTACACCGTGCCGCAGCAGGCGGCGTTCAGGTCCACGCTGAGCACGGACGGCGGGAGACCCGCTCGGGTCGCCACCGCCTGCGCCAGCCCCGGCACCCGCGCGTCGCTCGACGTGCTCACCAGCAGCAGCGCCCCGATCCGCGTACGGTCCGGACCACGCTCGACGACGGTGCGTACGACGTCGGCCGCGGCCTCGGCGAGATCGGCGTCCTCGGCGAACCAGGCCCTGCTGTGGATCCCGGTGCGTCGGGTGATCCAGGCGTCGGTGAGCGAGATGCCGGTGAAGTGCTCGTTGGAGATCCGGTCCGGCGGAACCCAGGCCTGAACGTCGGTCAGCCCTGCTGCCACGACGACTCCACCAGCGACTGCAGGTACGGGACGTAATCGCGGTACGTCTCGAACGCGGCGACGGTCGCCGCGTCGGTCTGGACGTGGAGCCGGCGCTCCAACTCGTGGGTGACCTCCAGCGAGTCGAGGCTGTCGAAGGGGAGCTGGGCGATCTTCTCGTCCAGGACCGTCTCGTCGGCCTGCTCGTCGTACGCGGACAGTTTCTCCGTCACGACGTCGAGCACGACCTGGGGGATCTGTTCGAGGGTGACCGCGCTGTTCATGACTTCTCGCTCTCGTTGATGGTTTCGGTTACCTGAAGCCGGTAGAGCGGATCGCCGACGTTCAACATGGCGCCGGGCTCCGCCAGTAGTGATTCGATGACTCCCGCACGTTCGGCGATGACCTCCTGGGTGGCCTTGGCCGTCTCGACCTCGACCACCGCGTCACCCCGGCTGATCTCCTGGCCGGGCTTGACCGCCCACTCGATCAGCAGCACCTCTTCGAGGCCCTGTCCGAACGGGGGAACACAGATCTCGACCGATCCATGGCTCATGACGCGACCTCCAGTAGGGCCTGGACGATGTCCTTCTGCTGCACGACGTAGTGGTATTCGTCGTTGGCCGGCGGCATCGGCTCGTGCGGTGCGCCCATCCGCCGTACCGGGGCTTTCAGTGAGGTGAACGCGTGCTCGGCCACGGTCGCGGCCACCTCGGCGCCGACGCCGTGGGTGAGGCAGGACTCCTGGACGACGAGCAGCCGACCGGTCCGACGCACGGACTCCAGCACCCCTTCGTGGTCGATCGGGGAGATCCAGCGCAGGTCCAGCACCTCGACGTCGACCTCACCGGCGACCTCCTCGGCGGCGGCCAGCGCCGTCAGGGTCATCGCGCCGTAGGTGACCAGCGTGACGTCGGCTCCGGGCCGCAGGGTGCGTACCGCCATGGGGTTGCGGGGCGGCACGGCGGCCGGGGCGGGCGGCACCCGCTTCCAGTAGAGCCGGATGGGCTCGTAGAGCAGGACCGGGCCGGGCGTGGCCAGTGCCTCGTCGATGACCGCGCGATGGTCCTCGCCGGTGCTCGGGTAGGCCACCCGGAGCCCGGGGACGGCGGCGAAGATGCTCTCGTTGGACTCCGAGTGGTGCTCCACTCCCCGGGTGCCACCCCCGGACGGAATCCGCACCACCAGGTGCAGGTCGTCGGTGCCGCCCCACCTGCCGCGCAGCCGGGCCGCCTGGGTGATGAGCTGGTTCGCGGCCGGGAAGCAGAAGCCGTCGAACTGGATCTCGCAGATGGGCAGCAGTCCACTGAGGGACATGCCGATGGCCTGCCCGACGATGCTGGACTCGGCCAGGGTGGTGTCCCGCACCCGGTCCGCGCCGAACCTGGCCTGGAGGCCACGGGTCACCCGGAACACTCCCCCGAGGCGGCCGATGTCCTCGCCGAGCAGGACGATACGGTCGTCGACCTCCATGAGCCCCGCCAGCGAGGAGTTGATGCTTGCCGCCAGGGTCTGGCTTCTCGGTTGCGTCATCGGGTGTACTCCTTCAGCAGGTCTGCGCGCAGGTCGCTGGTCCGCCGTTCCATGTCGGCGAGCCAGTCCGGGTCGACGGTCCCGTCCTCGAGCAGGCGCCGACGGTAGGCGACCACCGGATCCCGGCTGACCGCCGCCGCGATGTCCGCCTCGTCGCGGTAGATCTCCTGGGTGTCCGAGCTGGTGTGGCTGAGGATCCGGTCGACGGAGAACTCGATCAGGCGAGGGCCGGGCTCGGTGGCCAGCAGCCGCAGCTCGGCGGTGACGGCCTCGTAGACGATCTCGGGATCGCGACCGTCCACCTGACGGGAGGCGATGCCGAAGCCGGCCGCCCGCTCGGCGATGCTCGTCCGCATCTGCTCGGACGTGGGCTTGGAGATCGCCCACCCGTTGTTCACGTTCAGGAACAGGACGCTGGCCCGCTCGACCGCCGCGAGGTTGAACGCCTCGGCGGCATCGCCCTCACTGCTCGCGCCGTCGCCGAAGAAGACCGCGACGGGTTCCTCCCGCCCCTGGATGCGGGTGCCGAGCGCATAACCCACCGCAGGGAGCATCTGGCTGGCGAGCACGAGGGTGAACGGGAACATCCGGAGCGGTCGCGGCTGCCAGCCACAGAACGACCGACCCGACCAACCGGCGACGACCTGCTCCGGCGTCGCCCCGCGGACCAGGGCCACCGCCGCCTCCCGGTAGGACGGCACGATGACCAGCCCGTCGAGGGCGTACGCCGCGCCCACTTGGAGGGCCTCCTGGCCGGTACACGGCGCCCAGAGGTCGATGAGCCCCTGCTTACGCAGCAGGATCGCCTCCTCGTCGACCGCTCGGGCGACGAGCATCTGCTCGAGAAACTGCCGCCGCATGACCGACGTTAGTTCGGTCGTCGCCTGCGTCATCAGGGTTCCTCCCTGCTAGTACGGGATGTCGGGTGCGCGGCCATGGCGAGGTCACCGGAGTCCGGCGACCGGTTCGGCGGGGCGGGACCCGATGGCTCGGTGGGTCGGATGAACAGCACGGCCACCACCGCCGCCAGGACCAGGAGCCCGATGGTGAGCCCCAGGGCGTCGACCAGGCCGGCGATGGTGTTCTCGAACGGCGCGGCGTCGGGGTGCGCCGCTGCCCAGGAGGCCGCGCCGGCGGCCGCCATTCCGTTGAGGACGATGGTGCCGATCGCGGCACTCACCTGCTGGACCGCCGCGTAGATCGCCGACGCCGCGGCCGCGTTGCCCGGGACGACTCCGTAGGTCGAGATGTTCGTGCACGGGACGAGGACCGTCCCCAGCCCGAAGCCGAGGAGGATCTCGGCCGGCAGCAGCACTGTCACGTAGGAACTGGTGGGGTTCAGCTGCCGCATGATCATGACTGCGGTCACCGCGAGGCCGAGTCCGGCCAGGATGAGCAGTCGGGGATGGGTGTTGGCGAACCGACCGGAGAGCACCGTCGCCCCCAACGCCATGCTCACGACCAGGGGGATGAACGCCAGCCCCGTCGCCACCGGGGAGTACCCCTTGACGTCCTGTAGGTAGAAGGTCGCCAGGATGAAGAGGCCGAACAGGCCCATCAGCACGCACGTCGTGACGAGGTAGGCCCCGGCCCGGGCCGGCTGCGCCACGACCGCCGGTGGTAGCAGCGGAGCGCTCGCCCGGCGCTCCACCAGGATCAGCGCCACGATCGACAGCACACCGGCCGCCAACAGGGCGACCACCGTCGGGTCGACGCCGTCGGACTGCGAGCGGGCCACCCCGAGGGCGAGCGCGGCCAGGCCCGCCAGCAGCAGCCCTCCACCCACGAGGTCGTTGCGGGGTACCCGCACCGCGTGGGCCTCCCGGGGCAGCAGCGTCGCCCCGCCCACCGCCGCGACCGCGACGAAGGGCAGGACGAACCAGAACGCCCAGCGCCAGGTGAGGATCTGGGTGAGCAGACCGCCGACGACGAGGCCCAGGGCCAGGCCGCTGGCGGCCACCGAGCTGTAGATGCCCATCGCCCTGGCCCGGTCGCGTCCCCGAGGGAACGTCGCGGAGACGATGGCGAGCGCCGAGGGCGCGAGTACCGCTCCCGACAGTCCCTGCCAGACCCGGCCGACCAGCAGGAGCACCGGCTCCTGGGCGCAACCGGCGACGATCGACGCGAGACCGAACGAGGCCAGCCCGGCGACGAACGTCCGCCGATGCCCGACGGTGTCGGCCAGCCGTCCGCCCGACAGGAGAGCCCCCGCGAACGCCAGCGAGTAGGCGGCGACCACCCACTGACGGGTGGAGTCCGACAGCCCGACGGCGGCCTGGATCGAGGGCAGTGCGACGTTGGCCACGGTCACGTCGATCGCCACGACGAACTGTCCGAGCGTGGCGAAGGCGAGAACGGCCCAACGGCGCCGGTCGGGCTTTGTCACCAGAGGCCGCCGTCGACGGTCAGGACCTGCCCGGTGATGTACGACGCCCGTGGCGAGGCCAGGAAGGAGACGGCGTCCGCCACCTCCTCGGGGCGACCGAAGCGCCGCAGCGCGGCCCGGCGCTTCGCCTCGGCGCGCAACGCCTCGGGCAGCTCGGAGACCTGCTCCGTCTCCACGAAACCGGGCGCCACCACGTTGGCGCGGATGCCGAACCGGCCGACCTCCTGCGCCAGTGCCAGGGTGAATCCGACGATCCCCGCCTTGGCCGCGGAGTAGTTGCTCTGGCCCGGGTTGCCCCGGATACCGGAGACCGACGACAGGGTGATCACGACGCCACGGCGGCGGGTGACCATCTCCTCGACGACGCCACGGCAGACGTGGTAGACGCCGTCGAGGTCGACTCGCATCACCCGCTGCCAGTCCTCGTCCCGCATCGTCAGCAGCGGGGTGTCACGGACGACCGCGGCCGATGCGACCAGGCAGGTCACCGGACCCAGGGCGTCCCGCGCACCGTCGAGGAAGGTGTCCACCTGGGCCCGGTCGGAGACGTCGGCCCGCCGCGAGTAGACCTCCCGCCCGAGGGCCCGGACCTCGTCCTCCACCTCCTGGGCCGCCTCGGACCGCGACGCGAAGCAGAAGCCCACGTCGTAGCCCTGGCGAGCCAGTTCGAGGACGACCGAACGTCCGATGCCCCTACTGCCACCGGTCACGATGGCCACGCCCGGCTTAGTCACGCCAGTACCTTTCGTCTTGTCGGCGTTCGTCGATGACTGCGGCTGCGGTGCGGGCGGGGCGTGCCCCGACCGCGACAGCCGCTGGCGGGCGGAGCAGGTCCTGTCGGAGCTGACGGGCCACGGTGTCCAGCACCGCCCGCCGGTGCTGGACGACGAAGAAGTGCCCGCCGGGGAAGATCGTCTGGCTGACCGGGCCGACCGTGGTCTCACCCCAGCGCGACAGCGCCGAAGCGGGGACGACGTGGTCGTCCAGCCCGCCGAGCACCGTCACCGGTACGTCGAGGAGCACGGCCGGCTTCAGCGGCATCTGGTGGAGGATCTCCACGCCGGCCCGGAACGCCTCCAGCACCTCGCCGAGGATCTCCGGCTCGCGCAGCAGCGCCTCGGGAGTGCCGCCGATGCGGCGCATCTCGGCGAGCACCGCCGCGTCGTCGGCCTGTGCCAACGATCGCGGCCGTTGCCCCGTGCCGGGTGGTCCGGCCGCCGAGACGATCAGCCGGACCGGCTGCGGTTCCCCGCGTCGGGCCAGCTCCCGGACCACCTCCAGGGCGAGGGCCCCGCCCAGGCTGTGACCGAACAGCGCGTACGGCCCCGAGGCCCGCCGGCAGCTGCGGATGACGTCGTCGACCAGCGCGCGGAGGTCCCACAGCATCGGCTCGTGCCGGCGCGCGCCCCGCCCGGGGTACTCCACGGCGGTGACGGCGATGCCGGGCGGAGCGTCGTTGGTCCACGGCCTGAACAACGCGGCGCTGCCACCCGCGTGCGGCAGGCAGAACAGCTCGACGGCGGTCATCGGTCCTCCTCGGACATCCGGGCGAGGACCGCGTCACGCAGGGCGGTGAGGGTCATCTCGGGATCGGCCACCGCCATCGACACCAGTCGGGGGAACGCCTCGGTCATCGCACCCATCACGTCCCGGTCGACCACCTCGGGCGAGAAGAGCCAGATGCCGTTGAGGACACCGTCGCGCTCGTGCATGGCGAGGTAGAAGTCGAGGTTGAACGGCTGCATCGCCGTGATCACCTCGGGGATGATCGCCTCGTCGTTGTCCGAGCCGACGTCGGAGAGCGGGCTGGACACCAGCGGACCCAGGTCGAGCGCGAAGGGCTCGTAGTTGACCAGGTTGAACATGGTCCGCATCGGGTCGAGCTGCTGCTGGCCGCCGAAGAGCAGCCGCAGCGGCGCCTCCTGGTTCGCCTGGCCCTGGAGGAACGAGTCCCGGACCAGCCGCGCGACGTCGGCGAAGGAGTTCCGCCAGTCGAGGCGTACCCGGACCACGATCTCGTTGATGAAGTACCCGACCATCGACTGCGTCTCCGGCTGGTCCCGACCGGCGAGCGGCACGGTGACGCTGAGGTCGTCCGACCCGGAGTAGCAGGCGTGCAGGGTGTCGAACGCCGCCAGGAGGAACATGAACGGCGTGACGCCGAGCCGCCGGGACACCTCGTGCACGTCCCGGGTGACCGACTCGGAGAGGACGAACCCCTGGGTGTACCCGTCGACCGGGCGTCCGAGCTGGTGCTCCGGCGCGCTGAAGGTCGGCGGTGCGGGCAGGTCACGCAGCGTCTCGCGCCAGTAGTTCACCTGCTCGTCGAGTTCGCCCGTGGCCAGGCGGTCCTGTTGCCACACCGCGAAGTCCAGGTAGGACACCGGCAGGGCCGCCAGGCGCGGGTCCTCCCCCGCGATCGCCTTCTGGTACGCCGTGGCCAGGTCACGTTGCAGCTGGCTGTACCCCCACGGGTCGATCACGATGTGGTGCAGCACCATGACCAGGACGTGACGCCCGTCGCCCACGTGCACGAGCGCGGAGCGCACCGGGCGGCCGTCGGCCATGGTGAAGCCCACCCGCTGCTCGTCCGCGATGACCTCGGTGACGACGGACCACGCGTTCTCGGCCCCGGAGGCGTCGACGACGCGCAGCGGCCAGGCCGGCTCCTCGACCACCAACTGCCGCCACTCGCCGTCGATCTCCATGACCCGGGTACGCAGCACCTCGTGTCGGCGTACCACCTCCACCAGCGCGCGGCGCAGCGCCTCGACGTCGACGGTGGCCCCGGGGGCGTCCGGTGCGGCTTGCAGGACCGTGGCCACGACGACGTTGTGGTGCGGGTTGTCCAGACCGGCGGGCTGGAGCACGTTGTTGAGCTGGGGGAAGGAGAGCGGCATCGGCCGGCGCCGGGGCACCCGCGTGATGCGTCCACCCGAGTGCCGAGGGGTGAGCCGGATGTCGCCCGTGCCGCTTTCCGCGACGTCGGCGAGGCGGGCGAGCGTCTCCTGCCACGCCCGGGTCACGGCGGCGACCGTCTCGTCCGACACCGCCCCCTCGGGCCAGGTCCACTCGGCCACCAGCCGGGGAGCGGAGGCATCGCCCTCGACGCGGGTGTTGAGGTTGAGCGCACGCGTCAGCCGAGGCGCGAGGCCGTGCGCGGGATCGCGCAGGGACGCCGCCCGGCTGGTGTCGACCTCCCAGTCGCCGTCGCCGGAACGCTGCCCCACCCACCCGAGGTGGTTGTAGACGATCTGCGGGTCCGGCGCGCCGAGCAGCTCCTGCCCGGCCGGGTCGAGATAGCGCAGCAAGCCGTAGGTCCAGCCGACCTCCGACACGGCGCGGACGGCACCCACCGTGGTGCGGACCGTGTCGGCCAGGGTGACCGCCGACTGGGTGGCTCCGGCGCGTACCGGCACCCGGACCGGGTGGATCTCGGTCAGCCAGCCGACCGTCCGGACGGTGTCCGCTCCCGCCACGTCGCGACCGTGCCCCTCGACCTCGACGAGGACGTCCGCCTCGGCGACGCCGGGTTCGAACGTCTCGGCCAGCGCGATCCCCATCGCGGTCAGGCACAGCTCGTCGACACCGACGCCGAACTCCACCGCGGTGGTGTCGAGCAGCCGGGCGCTGAGTCGCGAGTCGACGTGCTGGACGATTTCACGGGTCGGGGCACTCACGTCGGCCACCGGGAGGACGGCCGTCGTGCCGGCGCCGACCTCCCGCCAGAACCCGGCCCGGTCGCGGACCTCGTCGCTGTCGGTGAGGTCCACGACGGCCTGCGCCCAGGTGTGCATCGACACGGGCACCGCCGGCAACTCGCCGGGGCCGCCTGCGGCGATCCGCTGCCACGCGCGGCGCAGGTCACCGAGGACGATCCCCCAGGACACCGCGTCGACGACGAGGTGGTGGACGACCACGGCCAGCAGCGGGCGCTCGCCGGATCCCCGGTTCAGCAGGACCGCCGCGACGTTACGTCCCTCGCGGGGGTCCAGGATGCTGTTGACGGCTCCGACGTGCGCCGTGACCAGCCGGTCGACAGCGTCGTCGGGCAGGCCCTCGGCGTCGACGACGACCAGCTTGGCGGCGGTCGATTCGTCGGGTACGACCAGCCGCCAGTCCTCGCGGTCGGTCTCCAGTCGCGCCGCCAGGATGCGGTGGTGCGCGACCACGGCGTCCAGCGCCCGTTGCAGGTCGGCGGGCCGGGTCGCCACCGGCAGCCGGAGCAGTACCCGGTGCGTGTACCCGGTCAACAGGGTGCCCGCCGAGCGCATGCGCGCCAGCACGGGCCAGGTGGGGACGACTCCCGTACCCGGATCGTGGACGGCCACCCGCACCTCGGATCGCGGGCTGGCGGCGGCGAGCGCGGCGACGCTCTGGTGTAGGAAGACATCGCGGGTGGTCAGCTCGAAGCCCGCTTCGCGGGCTGCGGAGACCAGGTGGATCGCCTTGATCGAATCGCCACCGAGGTCGAAGAAGGTGGCGTGCGCGTCACGCACCGGCCGACCGAGGACGGCCTCGAACGCCTCGGCCATGGCCAGTTCGTCCGGCGCGTCCGGTGCGACCACCGACGCGGTGTCGTCGACCGTCGCGACCGGCCAGGGCAGGGCGGCCCGGTCGATCTTTCCGGTGCTCTGCAACGGCATCGCGTCGAGTACGACGACATCGGTGGGCACCATGTGCTCGGGCAGCCGCTGGGCCACCGCGTCCAGCACCTCCCGCCGCGTGAGGGGCTCCGCCCCCGGCTCGCCGGTGACGTACGCGACCAGGCGGGCGGAGCTCTCGTCCGACCGGGCGCACACGCAGCAGGCGGTCACCCGGGGCGCGGCGAGGATCGCCATCTCCACCTCGGCCGGCTCGATCCGGTAGCCCCGGATCTTCACCTGATGGTCGACCCGACCGAGGAACCGGATCCGGCCGTCCATGTCCCACCAGACGCGGTCGCCCGTCCGGTACATCACCGTGCCCGCCGGACCGAACGGGTCCGGCACGAAACGCTCGGCGGTCAGCTCCTCCCGATTGACGTAGCCCTCGGCCACCTGGGTGCCGGCCAGGTGAAGCTCGCCGATCACCCCGGGCGGCACCAGCCGACCCGCCGCGTCCAGCACGAGCGCGCGCATGCCCGGCACGGGCCGTCCGAGGGCGAGGGTGCCGCGTGCGACGTCGGCGTCGTCCACCGGGCCGGTGAGCGCTCCGATCGTCGTCTCCGTCGGCCCGTAGTGGTTGACGAGCTGCCGCCCGTGCCGCTCGGTGCAGAGCCGCACGAGGTCGTCGACGGCGATGCCCTCGCCACCGAGAACGAGGCTGCGACGCGGCCAGACCGCCTCCGGACCGGCCGTCGCGACGATCGCCATCAGGTGCGACGGGACCAGCTTCGCGTGGTCGACCTCGTTGAGCGTGGCGGCCACGACAGCCGGATCCGTCGCCTCCGTACGCCCCAGGACGCGCAGCGTGCCGCCGGTGGTCAGCGAGGTGACGAGCGTGGTCAGCGCGAAGTCGGTGTAGGCCTGCTGGAGCAGCGCGTAGCTCTCCCCCGGCCGCCCCCAGCCGAGCCTCGGCGGCACGTTACGGGCGTAGTGCAGGAGGGCCCGCTGTGCGATGGCGACCCCCTTGGGACGCCCGGTGGTGCCGGAGGTGAAGATCACGTACGCGGTCCGGCCGGGGTCGGCGTCGACCGCCGGCGGCTGCGCCGGGTCCTCCCCGGCCTTGTCGGCGGCCAGAAGGACGAACCCGCCGGGCTCGCGGTCCCCGACGACGACCGACGCGCCGCAGTCCTGCAGCATGAAGGCGATCCGCTCGTCCGGCCACCCGGGATCGAGGGGAAGGTAGGCCGCCCCCAGCCGCCAGCAGGCGAGCATCGTCGTGAGGAAGCGTTCGTCGGTCTCGTACGTCAGACCGACGACGTCCCCGGCGCTCACCCCGGCGGCGGCGAGCCGCGCCGCCAGTCGGTCGGCGTTGCCGAGGAGTTCGGCGTAGGTCGTGTCGCCGGAGTGGGTCGCGACGGCGACGACATCGGGATGCCGCTGCGCCGCCCGCGCGACCAGCTCGTAGACGTTGCCGGCGTCCGGCGTCTGCGGTTCACCGCCGTCGCCCCAGGCGAGGATGCGTCGCCGCCACGCCAGGTCGAGCACGTCGATCTCACTCACCCGCTGGCCGGGATTGGCGACGGCGATCCTGAGCACCCGGTTGAGCTGTTCCGCGAGCAGTGCGCCGCGCGCCTCGTCGAACAGGTCGGCGCTGTAGACGAGCCGGCCCCAGAGCGCGTCGCCGTCCTCGATGAGGTCCAGCTGGATGTCGAACTTCGCCGTCAACGCCTCGACGCCGAGCGGGTGGATGCGCAGGTCACCGTAGTCCCACTGCGGCAGCGGGGCGTTCTGGAACGAGAACATCGCCTGGAACAGGGGATTACGCGAGAGACTCCGGCCCGGTGCGAGACTCTGCACGATCTTCTCGAACGGCGTCCGGTCGTGCGCGAACGCCTCCAGCGCGGTGCTCGCGGTCCGCTTCACCAACTCGCCGAAGGTCGGGTCGTCGGCGGCGTCCAGGCGCAGGGCCACGGTGTTGACAAAGCAGCCGATCAGCCCTTCCAGCTCGGGCAGTGGGCGACCCGCGACCGGGGTGCCGACCACGACCTCGTCGTTCTGACCGACCCGGACGAGGAACGTCGCGAACGCGGCGGCCAGCACCATGAACCGGGTGCAGCCCAGTTCCTTGGCCAGCGCGGTGACACCGGCGGCTACCGGAGCCGGGATGGTGATCGGTACGGACTGCCCCCGGTACGACTTCTCCGCCGGGCGGGGACGGTCACCCACCAGCCCGGTCTCCGGGTCGGCACCGGCGAGCTTCTCCGTCCAGTACGCGATGTCGGCGGCCTCGTCCTCGCCCTCCCGGGCCGCCTGCCAGAGCGCGAAGTCGGGGTAGTCGATGGTCAGCGGGGTGAGCGGGGCCGATCCCCGGACCAGCCCGCCGTAGATCTGCATCACCTCGCGCATCAGCACGCCGATCGACCACATGTCCGAGACGATGTGGTGCATCCCGAAGATCACGCCGTGATCGCCGGGGCCGAAGCGCAGCACGTCGACGCGGAGCAGTGAGCCGTTCGCCAGGTCGAACGGCTCCAACGCCATGTCGTCCTGGCGGCGCCGGATCGCCTCGACTGGGTCGCCCGCGACCTCCGACACCGTCACGCGGGGTTCCAGGTTGTCCAGCACCACCTGGCGGGGACCGTCCCCGAAGTCCCGGAAGACCGTCCGCAGTGACTCGTGGCGTTGCGCCATGGCACGGCACGCCCGGGTGAACAGCTCCACGTCGAGCGGCCCGTCGATGCGCAGTCCGCCCAGGATCACGTAGGGCGAGACCTCACCCACGATCTGGTCGAGGATCCACATCTGCCGCTGTTGCGGGGTGAGCAGCACCGGACGCGCCGGATCGCTGCGCCGTTCGACGGTCAGCCGTGGCCCCCGTTGGACGCCCTCGGCCCGCAGCCGACTGTCGAGCAGCGCGAGCCGCTCCGGGCTGAGGTTCAGGCGGAGACTCATCGGTCGCCCTCGCCACGCAGCTCGGCGGCGACCTCGTCGTCGCCGAGGTCCGACATCTCGAGGATCAGCTCCGCCATCCGCTCGACCGTCTCCGGGCTGTCGGCGAGTTCGCCCACCGCGACCGCGAGACCCGCGACCGTCGGATCCCGGAAGATCCGCTGGAGCGGAACGTTCACCCCGAAGGCGGTACGGACCCGGACCAGCACCCGGGTGCTCAGCAGCGAGTGCCCGCCGAGGGCGAAGAAGTCGTCCCGGACACCGATCCGGTCCACGCCCAGGACCTCTTCCCAGATCGCCGCGACGACCTTCTCGGTGGCGCTGCGCGGCGCGACGTACTCGCGCTCGACCATGCCCGGCCGGGGCAGCGCCGACCGGTTGATCTTCCCGTTGGCGGTGAGCGGGAAGCTCTCCTGCTCCACGATCACCGGCGGGACCATGTACTCCGGCAGCCGGTCGGCCAGCCGCCGCTGGAGGGCGGCGCGGTCGAGTGGTCCGGCGCCGTCGGCGAGCCGGACGTAGCCGACCAGGCGCTGGTCGCCGGGGGTGTCCTCACGGACGATCGCCACCGCCTCGACGATCGTGTCGTCGGCCAGGAGGGCCGCTTCGACCTCGCCGAGTTCGACCCGGTAGCCCCGGAGCTTGACCTGGTGGTCGAGCCGCCCGAGGAATTCGAGTTCGCCGTTGCTGTCCCGGCGCACCAGGTCGCCGGTGCGGTACCAGAGCCCTTCCCCGTCGGCACGGGAGACGAACCGGTCGGCGGTCAGCTCGGGGCGCTGCCAGTAGCCGAGGCTCACGCCGCTGCCACCGATCCACAGCTCACCCGGTACACCGATCGGCGCGGGCAGGCCGCTCGGTTCCACCACCAGCAGGTCGGTGTTGGCGATCGGCTCACCCAGGCGGACCGGACCGTCACCCACCCGGTCGACCGAGGACCAGATGGTCGTCTCCGTCGGGCCGTACATGTTCCACGTCTCGTCGACGACGGCCGTCAGGTCCGTGGCCAGCGCGGGCGGTAGGGCCTCCCCACCGACGAGCGCGCGGAACGAGCCCGCCGGACGCCACCCCTGGTCGAGCAGCATCCGCCAGGTGGTGGGCGTGGCCTGCATGAGGTCGGCGCCGCTCTCGTCGATCAGCGCCGCCAGGCGGACGGCGTCGACGACCACGTCGCGCTCGGCCAGCACCACCGTGCCGCCGATGCTCAGCGGCAGCAGCAGTTCGAGCATGGAGATGTCGAACGAGAAGGTGGTCACGGCGACCAGGACCTCACCGGCCGACATGCCGGGCCGCTCGGCCATCGAGCGCAGGAAGTTGTCGAGTGCCCGGTGCGGTACGACGACACCCTTGGGCACGCCGGTGGAGCCCGACGTGTAGATGACGTACGCGGTGTCCCCACCGTTGCGCCCGTCGACCGGGCGCGGCACCGAGCCACCGTCGGTGGCCGGGGCGCTGCCCGGCAGGTCCAGCAGCTCGATCGCCACTCCGCCCAGCGGCCCGCTGGTCTCCTCGACGGCGATGGCGAGGCTCAGCCCGGAGTCCTCGACCGTGTGCCGGATCCGCGCCTCGGGGAAGGCGGGGTCGATCGGCACGTACGCGGCACCGCAGCTGAGCACGGCGAGCAGCGAGATGATGATCCGCTCGTCCCGGGGCAGGCAGATGCCCACGAGGCTGCCTCGGCCCACCCCGCGCGCCTGGAGCCGGACCGCCAGCGCGTCCACCTCGCTGATCAACTCGCGGTACGTCAACTTCCCACGGCCGATCACGGCCACGTCGTCGGGACGCAGCGCCGCGCTCTGCCGGACGAGGTCGTCGGCCAGGCCGCTGCCGCCCCAGTCCTTGCGCGGTCCCCGCCCGAGGGCTTCGATCTGCCGTAGGTCAGCCGGGTCGAGGAGGTTGACGGCGGACACCGGCTTGTCGGGCTCGTCGAGCAGCCCGGCGATCAGGGTGGTGAGTTCCCGCCCGAGCCGCTCGATGGTCGGCGGGTCGAACAGGTCGGTGCTGTACTCGAACCAGCCGGTCAGCCCGGCGCTCTCGAAGACCTGGAGTTCCAGGTCGAAACGAGCCGTACGGCTCGGGATGTCGAGCGGTTCGAGCGACAGTCCACCGGCCGAGAACGTCGGGATGTCGATGTTCTGGTAGATGAAGGACACCTGGAACAGCGGGCTGCGCGCCGCGTCCCGTTCGGGCTGGACCGCGTCGACGATCTGCTCGAAGGAGAGTTCCTGGTGGGCGAAGGCACCCAGCGCCGTGGACCGCACCTGCTGGACGAGGTTCCGGAAGTCTGCGTCGGGGTCGATCCGGACCCGCATCGGCAGCATGTTGACGAAGTAGCCGATCAGGTGCTTGATCTCGTCGCGGTCCCGGTTGGCGGTGGGCACCCCGACGACCACGTCGTCGGTGCGGCTGACCCGCGCCA
Source organism: Micromonospora sp. DT48 (assembly GCF_049844495.1). Lineage (NCBI taxonomy): Bacteria > Bacillati > Actinomycetota > Actinomycetes > Micromonosporales > Micromonosporaceae > Micromonospora > Micromonospora sp. DT48. Next base: position 112,449 of record NZ_JBNCLE010000015.1, on the reverse strand, counting down.
GCAGGACGGAGAAGGCGGCCAGGGTGGCCATGAACGGGGTGACCCCCGCGTCCTTGCAGAACGCGCGCAGCCGGTCGAACATGGCCGGTTCGAGTTCGAACAGGACGGTGGAGCCCCGGATGCCCTGGACCGGCGGGCGGGGACGGTCGGCCGGCAGGTCGATGCCGCCCGGGACGCCCTCCAGCGTCTGCCGCCAGTAGTCGAGATCGGGGGCGGCGGCCCCCTCCTGCATCCGGCGGTGTTGCCACTGGGAGTAGTCCGAGTACTGGATCGGCAGTTCGGGCAGTTCCGCCCGGGGCCCGCCGGTGATCTCCCCGTACAGTGCCGCGAGTTCGGTGAGGAACTGCGTGGTCGACCAGAGGTCGGCGGCGATGTGGTGGATGGTGACCAGCAGGATGTGGTCGTCGGCGGTCAGCCGGAGGAACCTCAGGCGCAGCAGGGGGCCGGTCTCGATGTCGAAGGCCCGGTTGAACTCCCGCTGGGCCCGCTCCTGGATCGCGTCCCACGCGTCCGGGGCGGCCAGTTCCGGGTGGTCCTCGACCACGAGTTCCGGTTCCAGCCAGGGGTGGACGACCTGCACCGGGCTGCCGTCCTCGTCCCGGAAGGTCGTACGCAGCGCCTCGTGACGTTCGACGATCCGGTTGACCGCCTTCGACCACGCCTCGATGTCCAGCGGTCCGGTGATCCGGATGGCCCGGGGAAGGTTGTTGGAGGTGTTCCCGGGCATGAGTTGATCGAGGAACCACATCCGCTGCTGCGGGAACGATGCGGGAAACTCGCGCTGCCGGCGGCGGCGGAGTCCTTCGATCAGCAGTGCCCGCTTCTCCTCGACGGTGAGCTGATCCGGGTCTATCGCGGCCATGTCAGTGCCCTTCCGCGAGCATCGCTCGCAGCTGTCGGTCGATCTCCTCAGGGGTCATGTCGGTGACCATGTCGTCGATCTCGTCGGCGACCCGGACCAGCGGCACCGCCTCCGGCGCGGCGTCCCCGGCTCCCGCGATGAGCTCCGCGAGGTGCGCCACCGTGGGCGTGCCGTAGAAGTCCTTGAGGTCGAAGGACACGCCGAGCCGGCTGCGCACCCGGGTGCCGATCTGCACGGCGGCGATGGAGTGGCCGCCCAGTGCGAAGAAGTCGTCGAGCACACCCACCTTGTCGATGCCGAGCGTCTCCTCCCAGATCGCCGCGATGTCCGCCTCGATCGGGGTACGCGGCTCGACCAGGGGCGTGTCGAGGGCCGGCCGAGGATGGCGGCTGCCCGCCTGTTCCGACTGGTCGGACACCCCGAACAGCACCTCGGTGGCCCGTTCCGCCAACGCCACCATCTCCGCCACCGGACGTGGCGTGACGAGCACGTGGCGGGGCAGGTCCCGGCAGGCCAGCACGGTGTCGAACGCGGCTCGGGCGGTCGCCAGGTCCAGACCGCGCGAGAGTTCGTCCAGGACGTCCGGCTCAGCCGGACGGTCGACGAGCGCGCGGGCCGCCTCGACGCTGCCGGTGATCTGCTCCATGAGGGAGTCGACGTCGTGTACGCGCTTGACCGAGTAGTCGGTGATCTCGACGAGCACCTTCCCCTCGGCGTCGAGGATCTCCATGTCGCACGAGAGGGTCTCGACGGAGTCCCGGTTCCGCTCGGCCGCCCACGCGTGGCACCAGATCACCGGCGTCAGGGGGTGGTGCTGCCGGACGGCGCCGTAGCTCAACGGCAGGTAGTTCGGGTCGTCGGCGTCGATCCGGAAGACGCCCACCGCCATGTCGAGGAGGGCGGGGTGCAGGTGGTGCGTGTCGACGTCGTCCCAGAACCGCTCGTTGAGGGCCAGCCGGGCCAGCACGTGTCCCTCGCCCAGCTCCAACGTGTCCAGGACCTCCCACCGGGGGCCGACCTGGAACCGGAGCGGACCGTCGGTCCACCGCTCCGCGCGGGCCCGTTCGAGGATCTCCCGGCGCGATCCCAGGGTCTCCCGGACGCGGCATTGGGCACGCACCTCGGCCAGGTCGCGGTAGGTGTCCTCGACGGCGTCGGCGATCCGCGCCCATCCGGTGGCGTGTGCCTGCCAGACCCCACCGCTCGTATCGCGGCTGCGGATGGTGAATTCGACGTTGCCCTCGCCCACCTCCCGCACGGTGGTGTGGATGGTGCGTTCGGCACCGTCGGGCACGACGACCGGCTGGACGAACATGATGTCGTGCAGTTCGACCGTGCCCCCGCCCGCGCGGTCGGCGAGAGCGGCTCGCACGATCTCCAGGTAGGCGGTGCCCGGGACGAGCCCGTGGCCCATGAGGCGGTGGTCGTCGACCACCCAGTCCTTGTCGGTACGCAGGGTCGTCGTGAGGACCTCCTCCGACTCGGACACCACGTTCCGGGAGCCGATCAGGGGGTGGTCCGACCCCGACGAGTCGGAACGGCCCGGCGCCCCGACCGGCATCGCCGATGCCATCCCGACGCCCTCCCAGCGCCCCCACTGCACCGACACGACCGGATGCCCGGCCAGCCCCTGGGTGGCGAGCGCGTCGAGCGCGGCGTTGGCCGCGGCGTAGTCGCCCTGCCCGAAGCCACCGGTGGTGACCGTCAGGGACGAGCACAGCATGAGGAAGTCGAGCTGGTGGTCGGCGAACGCGGACGCCACGGCACGGGCTCCGTCGAGCTTGGGACGCACCACGTCGTCGACGCTGTCGACGGTCGACCGGGCCACCATGGCGCCACCGCTGACCCCGGCGGCGTGGATCACGCCGTCGAGCCGGTGACCACGGTCGGCGAGGTCGTCCACCAGGCGGGCCACCGCCGCCGGGTCGGACACGTCGCAGGCCAGGGTGACGACCTCCGCCAGCTCGGCGACCGACTTCAACTGCTCCGCCAGTTCACCGGCGACCTCGCCGCGCCGGCCGACCAGGACCAGGGTGGGCCGGGTCACCCGGGAGGCGATGTGCTGCGCCAGCGCCAGACCGACGCCGCCCAATCCTCCGGTGATCAGGTACGTCCCACCGTCGCGGAGCAGCGAGTGCCCGGGAGAGGTGACAGCCGGGGCGTACTCCCGGATCCAGCAGTGCCGCCCGCGCACCGCGACGACGCCGCTGTGCGCGGTGAGCGCCGCCACCACCGCCGGAATCCACGGGTCGTCCCCGGGGATGTCCACGACCAGTTGGCGGGAGCGGGGGCGCTCGTGCGCCAGCCCGGCGACGAGGCCCTGACCGATGGCGTCGGTGACCACCGTCCGCTCGTCGCCGAGTACGTCGAAGACCCCTCGGGTGAGCGTGGCGACCGTCAGCGGCGTCTCGGGGTCGAGCCCCTCCACCGCCTGGGACAGGTCGATCAGCCGTTGCGCGGTGCGCCGACGTCCGTCGGCCTCGTCAGCCGCCTCACCCGGTACGACCACGGCCACCAGTTCGGTTCCGCCGTCGGCGAGGGCCTCTGAGATGTGTCGCGTCAGTGCCGGTCCGTCCAGTTCCGACGGTCCGATCCGGCGGACCGCGCGGCCGGACGCGTCGAGGGCCCGTGCGAGCGCGTCGCCGAGTCCGGTGGAGTCGTCGAGCACCACCCAACGCTGTTCGGGGCGGCCCTCGCCGACCGGCTTGGCGGCGGCTCGACGCCAGGTCGGCACGACGACCGGGCCGGTCGTCGAGGCATCGGCCGAAGCCGTACCCACCGCCCGGGTCTCGGGGTGGATCCAGTAGCGCTCGCGGGTCAGCGCGCGGGCCGGCACCTGCCGGGCCCGTCGCGCGGACGTCGGCGCGAGGCGGTGGTGGTCGAACTCGACACCGGCCGCCCACAACGTCCCCGCAGCGGCCAGCATGGTCTCCCGGTCGCTGACCCGGTCGTTCGGGTGGCGCAGCGAGGAGACCACGACGTGGTCGGGAGCCCGGTCGGGACGCAGGCGTACGAGGTCGCCCAGCGTACGGCCCGGTCCCACCTCCAGCAGCACCGTACGGTCGTCGGTCAGCAGCTCGGCGATCGCGTCGGCGAAGAGCACCGGCTCCCGCACGTGCCGTCCCCAGTACCCGGGGTCCTGGGCCTGCTCCGGGGTGATCAGCGATCCGCTGGTGTTCGAGTAGAACGGGATGTTCGGCGCGCGCAGCGTCGCCGTGGCCACGACCGCGCTGAGCGGCTCGACCGCCCCCTCCATCGCCGGGCTGTGGAATCCGTGCGAGGTGTGCAGCCTGCGGTTACCGACACCGGCCGAGTCCAGGTGCTTCTCCAGCCGGGTGATGGAGTCCACCGGCCCGGAGACCGCCACCAGTTCCGGCGCGTTGACCGCCGCGACGACACAGTCCGGGGCCTCTTCGGCGAGCAGCTTCGTCACGTCGGACGCGGGGAGCGTCACCCCGAGCATGCCGCCGGTCGGCATCGTCTGGACCAGGCGTCCCCGGGCCGCGACCAGGCGGACCGCGTCGGGCAGGTCCATGACCCCCGCCAGGCAGGCCGCGACGTACTCGCCGATGCTGTGCCCGACCATCGCCGCCGGCTCGACACCCACCGACATCCAGGCGCGGGCCAGCGCGTACTCGACGGTGAACAACGCCGGCTGGGTGAACTCGGTCCGGGCCAACCGCTCGTCGGCCTGCGGGGTGCGCTCGCCGAGGACCAGGTCGGCCAGGTCCAGACCGGCCTGCTCCTTGAAGGCCGCCGCGCACTCGTCGAAGGCGCGCGCGAAGGTCTCGTCGGCGGCGTACAGCCCGGCGGCCATGCCGGGGTACTGGGCACCCTGTCCGGGGAACATGAAGATCACGCGGCGACGCGGGCGGCTCCGTACCACCTGACCGGGGTCCAGATCGCGCAGCCGGCGGACCGCTTCGTCGTGGCCGGTGGCCACGACGGCCGCCCGCCAGTCGAGGTCGCGGCGGCGCGACAGGGCAGCCGTGACCTCCGCGAGGGCGGGGCGCTGTTCCTCCAGGTGCGTGGCGAGGCGGTGGCCGGTCTCCACCACGGCCTGCGCGCTGCTGGAGGACAGCTCGAAGAGCAGCGGTTCGTCGTCGCTCGTGGCCGGGGACGCCGATGCCAGCTGCGGCGCCTCCTCCAGGATGACGTGGACGTTGGTCCCGCCGATCCCGAACGAGCTGACCCCGGCGATGCGTGGCCGGCTGCCGCGCGGCCAGGGCCGGGCTTCACTCAGCACCTCGAACCCGCTGGTGTCCAGCGCGAGCCGGGGGTTCGGCGAGGTGAAGTGGGCGGTGGGAGCGTGGCACTCGTTGACCAGCGACAGGACGGTCTTGATGAAGCCGCAGATCCCGGCGGCGGCGTCCAGGTGGCCGACGTTGCCCTTGACGGCCCCGAGCACCCGCGGGGTGGCCGACGTCTCGCCGAACACCTGACGCAGGGCCGCGACCTCGATCATGTCGCCCAGATCGGTAGCGGTGCCGTGCGCCTCCAGGTAATCGATCTCCTCCGGACCGACCCCGGCGACGGCGAGGGCCTCCCGGATCACCGACGCCTGACCGTCGACACTCGGCGCGGTGTAGCCGGCCTTGTGTCCACCGTCGTTGTTGACCGCCGTCCCTCGGATCACGGCGAGGATGGTGTCGCCGTCCTCGATCGCGTCTTCCAGGCGGCGCAGCACCACGACGCCGACACCGTTGCCGGGCACGGTCCCGTTGGCCTCGGCGTCGAACGGCCGACACGTCCCGTCCGGGCTGGCGATGCCGCCCTCCTGGTACGGGTAGCCCTGCTCCAGCGGCGCACCGATACTCACGCCTCCGGCCAGCGCCGCGTCGCACTCACCGGCCAGCAGGCTCTGGCAGGCCAGGTGGACCGCGGTCAGCGACGTCGAGCAGGCGGTCTGGACCGTCATGGCCGGTCCGGTGAGCCCGAGCTTGTAGGCGACGCGGGTGCAGAGGAAGTCCTTGTCGCTGGCCTGCATCACCTGGTACGGGCCCAGCGAGGACATCGCCGTGGTGTCCGGCAGCACGTTGTTCATGAGGTACGTGTTCAGCGAGGAGCCGCCGAACACACCGACCCGGCCGTCGAAGGAGGCGGGGACGATGCCGGCGTCGTCGAGCGCCGCGAACGAGCACTCCAGGAAGATCCGCTGCTGCGGGTCGAGGACCTCAGCCTCTCTCGGGCTGAAACCGAACAGTCCCGCGTCGAACAGATCCGCCCCTTCCAGCACACCCTTGACCGGGACCTGCCCCGGCTCGGCGGCCGACTCGTGGTCGAACCTCGTCAGGCAGTCCCGGCCGGTGACGACACCGCGCCAGAAGTCGTCGATGTCGTTCGCACCCGGAAACCGACCGGCCAAGCCGATGACTGCTACGCGTGGGAGATCTGTGTCCTGGGACATATTTCATGAACCTTCTCGTGTGCTGGAGGCGGCGGACCGTCGCGCCGCGGACGCGCGACGAGAGGCGAGGGAACCGCGGCGCTTCGCGGCGCGGTCGACCGCGCGGTCCGCGACCGCGACGGGCGCGTCGTCCCCGCCACCCGCCAGGAGGCGGGCGAGGGAGGCGACGGTCGGGTTCTGGAACAGGTCCACGAGGCTCACCTCGTGACCGAGGTCGGCGGCCAGCCGATCGCGCAATTTGGTGAGAAGCAGCGAATGACCGCCGAGGTCGAAGAAGTTGTCGTCGCGTCCCACCTGGTCGACGCCGAGGACGTCGACCCACAGCGCCGCGATCCGCTCCTCCAGGTCGTCGGCCGGCGGCACGTAGTCGCGGCCCGGTTCCCGGGTCAGGACCGGGTCGGGCAACGCCTTCCGGTCGGCCTTACCGCTGCGGTTGAGCGGTATCGCGTCCAACCAGACGGTGTGCGCCGGGACCATGTAGTCGGGCAGGTGCGTACGCAGGTGGTCGCGGACCGCTTCGGTGTCGGCGTCGGCTCCGGCGGCGGCGACCAGGTACGCGATGAGCCGCTCGTCCCCGGGCCGGACCTCGCGCATGACCACGACTGCCGCGGACACGGCCGGGTGCCGCAGCGCGACGGACTCGATCTCGCCCAGTTCGATGCGCTGACCGCGTAGCTTGACCTGGTCGTCGAGGCGACCCAGGTATTCGATGACACCGTCGGCACGTCGGCGACCGAGGTCCCCGGTCCGGTAGAGCCGGGGGCTGCGAGCCGGGTCGACGGTGTTCTCGACGAAGCGTTCGGCGGTCAGGTCGGGGCGGCCGAGGTATCCGCGCGCCAGGTTGTCGCCGCCGAGGCAGATCTCCCCGCGCGCCCCCAACGGCACCAGCCGTCCCTGCTCGTCGAGCAGGTGCACCTGGGTGTTCGCGATCGGCCTGCCGATCGGGACCACCGGAGTACGCGGTTCCCGTCGGCAGTCCCACCAGGTGACGTCGATGGCCGCCTCGGTCGGCCCGTACAGGTTGTAGAGGTCGGCGTCGGACGAGTCGAGTACCCGGTCGCGCAGGCTGGCGCTCAGCGCCTCCCCACTACAGACCACCCGGCGGACCGACGCGGGCACCTCGCCCACCGAGTCGAGGAAGGCCCGGAGCATCGACGGTACGAAGTGGAGCGTGGTGACCCCGGTCCGCCGGATCTCGGACGCGAGGTACTCCGGGTCGCGGTGCCCGTCGGGTGCCGCCACGACGATCGCGGCACCCGTCATGAGCGGCCACAGGAATTCCCAGACCGACACGTCGAAGGTGTACGGGGTCTTCTGCATGACCCGGTCCGAGGTGCCGATCGGCATCGCCTGCTGCATCCACCAGAGGCGGTTGCTCAACCCGCGATGCGTATTGATCACGCCCTTGGGCTGGCCCGTCGATCCGGAGGTGTAGATGACGTAGGCGGCGTCGTCCGGGGTGTGGGTCACCTCCGGGCGGGCCGTCGGCATGGCCGCGAGCCGGTCGACCTCGGTGTCCAGGGCCCAGACCGGGACGTCGAGATCGGTCAGTCGGGACGCCTGCGCCGACTGCGTGAGCAGGACGACCGGACGTGCCCCGTCCACGATCCCCGCGATGCGGGCCGACGGATAGTCCAGGTCGAGCGGGAGGTAGGCGCCCCCCGCCTTGATCACAGCCAGCACCGCCACGACGAGGTCGATGCTGCGCGGCAGGGCGAGGGCGACGATCCGGTCCCGGCCCACCCCGGCGGCGATCAACGCGTGGGCGAGCCGGTTGGACCGCTCGTCGAGCTGTGCGTAGGTGAGCTGCTCCGTCCCGAACACCACCGCCGGCTGACCCGGCTGGTCGACGACGCGGTCGGCGAAGCACTCGTCCACCCAGCGGGGACGCTCCGGCCACGCGGTGTCGGTGGAGTTGAACTCCGCCACCAACTGGTGGCGCTCCTGCGCGTCGATCAGGTCGATCTCGCCGACCGGCCGGTCGATGTCGGCCACGATCTCCGCGCAGACGTTGCGGAAGTGGCGGACGAGCCGCTCCATCGTCGCCCGGTCGAAGAGGTCCCGGTCGTACTCGAGCCAGCCCTCGAGCTCGGCGTCATGGTGGAACGCCTGGATCTCGAGGTCGAACCGGGATCCCTCGCTGGGCGTCTCCAGGCGACGCAGCTGTCCCCCGAAGCCGTTGCCCGGCACGGGTTCGCGGCCGTAGGTGAAGCTCGCCTGGAACACCGGCGGCCGGCTCAGGTCACGCGCGATGTTGAGGTCCGCCACCACCAGGTCGAACGGCACGTCGTGGTACTCGTAGGCACCCAGGCAGGCCCGACGGACGTCGCCGATGACGGTACGGACGCTGTCGTCGTGACGGATCCCGGCGCGGATCGGCAGCACGTTGATGAAGTAGCCCAGCAGGTCGCCGAGTTCGGGCCGGTCGCGGCTCGACGCCGGTGAGCCGACGACGAGGTCCTCCTGCCCGCTCCAACCACGAAGGACGATCATGAAGGCGGTCAGCAGCACCATGTACGGGGTGGCGCCGGTCTCCCGGGCCCGCGTGGCGATCCCCTCCATGAGCTGCGCGCTCAGGGTGACCGGGACCTGCTCACCCCGCATCCCCTGCACCAGCGGACGGGGCCGGTCGACCGGCAGGTCGAGCGACGCGGGTGCGCCCTGGAGTTCCCGACGCCAGTAGGCGAGTTCCTTGGCCCACGCGCCACCGGCCCGCTGTTGCTGCTGCCAGGCGGCGAAGTCGCCGTACTGGATGCGCGGCGCGGCGACCTCGGCGGGCTTGCCGTCGAGCAGGGCCAGGTAGGCGTCGGACAGGATCCCGAGCAGAATCCCGAACGCCTGCCGGTCGAAGATCAGGTGGTGCGCGGCGGCAGCGAGCACGGACCGCTGTGGGCTGGTGTGGATGACCGCGAAGCGCAGCGGCGGCGACACCTGGATGTCGAAGCCCTCCGCCGCCACGGCCTGCCACGCCCGCTCGGCGACCGCCCGGTCGTCGGCACCCGGCATGTCGATCTCGGGTATCGACACCTTCGCCGGTGCCGACACCACCTGGACCGGACGGCCGTCCTGGACGGTGAACGTCGTCCGGGTCACCTCGTGGACCCGCGCCACCTGTTCGAAGGCCCGCTCCAGGACACCCACGTCCAGGCGGTGTCCCGCGATCTCCACCGCCGAGACCCCGATGTACGCGGGGTTGCCCGGCTGGAGCTGCTCAAGGAACCACATGCCCTCCTGCAGGACGGAGAGCGGGAAACTGACGCTCTGGTCCTGCTCGGCCAACAACTGCTCGAAGCGCGCACGCTGCTCCGGCGTCAACCGGGCCAGGCGCTCGTCGAAGTCCTGCGTCATGCGCTCGTCCCGTTTTCCTCAGTGCTCAACCGGCTGAGCAGCTGCTCTGCCATGAGCTGACGGCGGTCGATGACGGCGATCGGACTCTGGGCCGGCTCGTCCGTCCGTGACTGTTCGATCCTGGCGAGGATGGTCGACGCCAGGCCGCTGACCGTGGCGTCCCGGAGGAAGTCGGTCATGGTGAGGTCGACTGCCAGCGCACCCTGGACGGCGTTGTGCAGCTCGATCGCCATCAGCGAGTCGACGCCCTGCTCGGTGAGCGTGACGTCGGGGTCGATCTCCGTGTTGGAGAAGCCCATGGCGGTGGTCAGCGCTGCGGTGAGCTGCTGCACCAGCAGGTCCTTCGCCTCCCTCGGCGACCGGCTGGCCAGTTCCTCGCGGGTGACCGCGAAGACCGCCGCTGCCGTCTCGCCACTCGGGACGTCGACCGGGCCGTCGTCCACGCGGGGGCTGTCGACCTGGTCGGCGACGCTGTCCGTCCGCGTGCGCCGGGCCGCCGAGTCGATGCCGTGCCAGCACCTCACCGGCTCGAACGGGTAGGTCGGCGCGGTGACACCGTGGTGGTCGACGCCGCGGTAGAACGCGGACCAGTCGATGTTCACGCCACGGACGTACAGCCGGGTCAGCGCGGTACTGATCGCCCCCAGGTCGTCCTGGCGGCGGCGAAGGCTCGGCACCATGAGGACGTCGTCGCCGGCGGCGAAGTTGCCCAGCGCCATACCGAGCAGCTCGGCACCGGGGCCCACCTCGATGAACGTGGAGATCCCCAACTCGGCCAGGTAGGACACACCGTCGGCGAACCGCACCGGGGAACGGGTGTGGCGACACCAGTAGTCCGGGTCCGGCGCCTGGTCCCACGGCATGGGTCGGCCGGTGACGTTGGAGACCAGCGGAATCGCCGGGGGTGCCATCTCCAGCCCTCGGCAGTAGTCGCGCAGCGGGGCGAGGATCGGCTCGACCAGTGGGCTGTGACCCGACCGGTTCGCGTCGACCGGACGGACCTCGAAGCCGGCCTCGCGCAACATGCGTGTGGCCTGCTCGACGCCCTCCGGATCGCCGGAGAGCGTCACCTGGGTAGCGGCGTTGACCGCGGAGATGACGACGTCGGCGGTCTTCGGGTGCGAGCGGAGGATCGACGTCACCTCCGCCTCGGCGGCGAACACGCCGGCCATCACGCCCGGTGCGTCGAGGCCGTCGAGCAGGCGCGAGCGTTCCAGGACCAGCCCGATCCCCTGCTCCAGATCCAGCACACCGGCGAACGTCGCGGCGACGTACTCGCCCAGGGAGTGCCCGATCAGCGCCGCCGGTTCCACACCCCAGGACCGCCAGGTGGTGGCCAGGGCGTACTCGATGGCGAACAGGCGCAGCGTCTGGTGCTCCGTCCGCGCGTTCGGGTCGTCCACCGTCGCGGGCCGTTCGAGCGCTTCGAGCACGGACCAGCCGGCCAGCTTCCTCGTCACGGCGTCGACCTCGGCGACCGCGGCACGGAACGCCTCCACCTGCTGCAACAGCCCGGCGGCGGCACCGTCGTAGTAGGTGCCGGCACCGCTGAAGAGGAAGGCCACCTCCGGGTCCTTCGCCGCCTGGCCGACAAGCAGCCGGCCGGGCGAGTCACCCCGCACGTACTCGGCCAGCGCTCGGCGTACCTCTTGGACGTCCCGACCGGACACGGCCAGGCGGTGCCGGAAGTGCGTGCGCCCGACGGTGGCGGCGGCGCACTGCGTGTCGAGCGGGAGGTCGTCGCGGAGCCAGACCTGGTGACGTCGGGCGGTCTTGGTCAGCGCCCGTGGCGTCTTCGCCGACAGCACCAGCGTGGCGACCGGACGCTGCTCGGCGGGCGCACGGCGCACGCGCGGCGGTGCCTCCCGGACGATGACGTGGGCGTTGGTGCCGTTGAGGCCGAAGCTGTTCACCCCGGCGACCCGCCCGGCGGGCCGGTCCGGCCACTGCTCGACCTGCGTGACGACCCGCAGCGGGCTGCCGGAGAAGTCGATGCGCGGGTTCAGCTCGGAGAAGTTGCAGGTCGGTGGGACCAACCCCTTCTCGACGGCGAGGATGACCTTGATCAGGCCGGCCATACCGGCGGCGGTCTCCAGGTGTCCGAAGTTGGACTTGACCGATCCCAGGAGGAGATCCGGCCCGCCGTCGCCCGCGAACACCTCGGTAAGTGCCTGGGCCTCGATGGGGTCACCCAGCTTGGTGCCGGTTCCGTGGGCCTCGATCAGGCCGATGTCGTTCGGTGCCAACCCGGCGTCGTCGAGCGCGCGGCGGATCAGGTCGCGGTGCGCGGCGCCGTTGGGAGCGGTGAGCCCGGCGCCCCTGCCGTCCTGGTTGACGGCCGAGCCCGCGATCACCGCCCGGATCGGGTCACCGTCGCGGACCGCATCCTCCAGGCGCTTGAGCACCAGGACGCCACAGCCCTCACCCCGGACGAAGCCGTCGGCGTCCTTGTCGAACGCCTTGATCCGCCCGTCACCCACGAAGGACTCGTTGAGCTGCGACAGGGCGATGCTCGCCTCGGGGCCGAGCAGCAGGTTGACGGCCCCGCAGACCATCATGTCCGCGTCGTGGGTCTGGAGGTCGCGGCAGGCCCGGTGGACGGCCACCAGCCCCGAGGCGCACGCGGCGTCCAGGACCGTGGCGGGGCCGTGCAGGTCGAGCATGTAGGCCAGCCGGCCGACGGCCATGCTGGGCAGCGTTCCCAGAGCCGAGTACGCGGAGATCCGGTTCAGGTCGCTGAAGACCTCGGTGGCGTACTCGATGCCGGTCATCGCGAGCACGATGCCGGTCCGGGAGCCGGCCAGGGTCGTCGGATCGACCGACGCGTCCTGGAACGCCTCCCACGCCGACTCCAGGAAGATCCGGTGCTGCGGATCCATCATCTGGGCTTCGCGCTCAGCGATGGAGAAGAACTCGTGGTCGAAGACGTCGACCCGGTCCAGGTACCCACCCCAGCGGCTGCTGATCCGGCCGGGGACCTGGGATTCCGGCGAGTAGAACTCGTCGATGTCCCAGCGGTCCGGTGGAACCTCAGTGATGCCGTCCCCCGCCGTCCGGAGGAACTCCCAGAACTGTTCCGGGCCCCGGACGTTGCCCGGGAACCGGCAGCTCACACCGACTACCGCGATGTCCGTTCGCTGGGGCGCGCTCATTTCTGCCCGACGCTCTCTGTCGCGCGATCCAGCTGGACGCCCATCAGCTCCGCCACGTGGTCACCCAGAGCGGCGATGGACGGGTAGCGCCAGCCGGCCGTCGCCGACAGCTCCGCCCCGGTCGCCACCCGCAGGCGTTCCGCCAGCTCGGCGATGGACTGGGAGGTGAGGCCGAGTTCCGCGAACGGCCGCGTCTCGTCGATATCGGTAGGGGCGAGGCCGGCGATCTCAGCCACCTGGCCCACCAGGAACGAGGTCATGAGCTTCCGCCGCTGCCGACCTGGTTGCGTGCTGACGAGCCGGCGGTACAGCTCGTCGGCGGCACGGGCCGGATCAGCAGCGCCTGATAGCACCGGGGGTGGCGTTCCGTTCGAAACCTGTGTCGGGACATCGGAGGCGGGTGCGTGCGAGGCGTGTGCAGAGGCGTCGTGCATACGCTTAACCTTTTCGTTAAGTGACCGAAGGGGTGACTACAGGGCCGGTTCCACCAATTTGGCTACCGGATCCATGCATTTTTCACGACCGCCGCACCCATGCGTTTCTCATGAGCTACGCAGCCGCCGCGATACAGGTCAATACGGACAGACCAATGGACCACCCCCGTGTGTCCCGATAGTGCGCCAAACAGCCCCCGACCAGCACTTTCATCCAAAACGGCAGCTAGTGCGGGGGCCTCCCGTTACGACAGGAGGAGCGTACAAGCTCATTGCGAGCGGATACAGGGCTGAAAGGCTACTACATCATCCTGTTACCATTGCTCACCCCCAGATCGTTTCGGGTATATACGCGCACACCAGACCGACGCCCATGAAAGCTTCGGTCGCAGTGACATGCGCCACTTCGTCGTCCTTACAGAACGACATGTTCACCCTCCGGACACGCTTAAGAGGGATTACCTTCTGCCGCCGCATGGACCAATACCCCGGCGAGGATTCCGACGACCCACAAGGGCACGGGCAATGCAACCCCACTGCCCGAAACCGCTCTTGAGCAGGCAGTTTTCGCACTCGCCGACAACGCCGATCTGCTTTACTCACATGCCACTCGTGAAAAACACATGTGCAATGTGTGTCTTACATATGACGACAATGTTTCAGCCATGGCTGGACGCGAATGTCCAGGCCAGACGGCCTACACCCGGGTAGGTCCATTCGAGACCAGCAATGTTTCGGAGAGTAGCCACCTCGTCACGACAGGACCGAGTGTGGCCTCCACCTGCGATACAGCACGGTTTCCGACCAATCGGGCATTCGGTGCCGCGCGCGAAGACTACCCGCCCCCACTAAGCGAAAAATCGGCGATAGTGGCATTTGACAGTGATTAATCGGGATACTCAGACACCCCGTGGTCACACCCCGACAACGCAGCAATTCACTCAGTGAGCGCTACGACGAAAGCCCCCGCAGCCCTACTTTGAGAAGTTCCGTTGGATGCTCAGTGATATTGCCCGAATGCCGGAGATACCTGTACGTGATTTCCGCGATACCGACAGCAAGGTTTCGGGTCGACTACCGCCCCCGCACCGAGAAGGTTGCCACTTCCGCCCTGTCGCATATATCGGGGACAACACAAAGACGAAAGACTACTCGGCGCAATGCACTAATCGCTTTCCGTGATAAATCGGTGGACAATGTCCAATAAAATCGCGATAACGAGCGGCCTTTGGTCACCCATCGCTTTGGTCGGCCGGCACCGCATCAGCGGCGCGACCACCATCGCCGCGCCATCGTCGACCAGGAGACCCCATGCCAACAGATGCGCGACAGGCAGCGCTTACCACCGGGTGGAAGGTGCGCCTCGGTGACCCGAGCGGACATCGGGCGCCCGCACACCGTCCCGTACGGATCTCCGGTCTCATGGGCTACGTCGATCCGCTCGGCGTACGCCCGGGAGAGACGCTGCGGGTGCATCTCTCCGCTCCGGCGGCGCACGAGATCGCCGTGGGCCGCCTGGGACGCGACGCGTTGTTGCTACCCGAGCCGGACGACGCGGCCGACCGGGCCGAGGTGACCTGGCTGGGACGTGCCGCGTCGACCTCGGCCAACCGGCACGACGTGCACCCCGGCTCGTACGGTGTCGCCGCGAACAGCCCCACCGAGCGCCCCTCGACCATCTCCGCCTGGGTCCGGGTGTGGCACCTGCCCGCCACCGTGGAGACGTCCAGTTGGGCGGCGGTCGTCAGCGACCTGGACTACCCCGACCGGTGCGGCTGGGCGATCGGCGTCGACGCTGACGGGCATCCGGGCTGCTACGTCGGCGACGGCGGGCACCACGACCGGGTGAACTGGACGTTCGCCGACTCGTCCCTGCTGAGCCGGCTCGGGGAGTGGGTCCACCTCGCCTGCACCATCGACGGCGACCGGGTGCGGCTGTGGGTCGACGGCACCGTCGCGGCCGAAGGTGCAGCGGCGGTGGGCACCTCGACGGGCGGCACACTACGCGTCGCCGCCGCCGCACAGAGCGGCCTCGTCGACCATCTGCTGGACGGCGACGTGAGCAGCGTGGCTCTCTTCTCCCGCACGCTGACCCGGCACGAGGTGGTCACGCTCACCGAGGACCGGGCGATGTCGCCGACCGTGCCGGTGGCCACGGACGCGCTGCTGGCCCACTGGCCGCTACGGGAACGGTCGGGCACGACCGCGGTGGACGTCAGCGGCAACGACCGGCACCTGACCCTGGTCAACACCCCCACGCTGAACATCCCGGGTCCGCCCGCCTCCCGAGCCATCGGCCAACCGGGCTACGACCCGGACACCGACCCGACCCGGGGCGGCTGTGTCCGCTTCTCCTCCGACGACCTCGTCGACTGCGGATGGCCCGCGGCGGCCGAGATCGTGGTGCCGCAGGACGCGGACAGCGGGACCTACCACGTACGGGTGACCCTGGTCGGTGCCGACGACGATCCGCTGGAGTTGCCTTTCGTCGTGGTGCGCCCGCAACCCCGTCGGCCGCGCTCCGTCGCGCTGTTGTACGCCACCTTCACCTGGGCCGCTTACGCGCGGCGCTCCGTCGACGGGGTCAACATCCCGGGCCTCATGTCCTCCGCCTACACCCGCAACATCAGCGGCCGGCTGTTCTTCAACCTGGGATTGAGGATGCCACTGCCACGGGTGCAGCCCTTCGTGCACCGCAGCCACCTGCGCGACGCCACCGTCCACCAGCACCTGGTCCGACCGGAGCGGCACGCGGAGTCCTGGTTGGCGCGCGAGGGCTACGCCTACGAGTGCGTCACCGACGCGGAACTCGACGCCGACCCCGGCCTGCTGGAGCGCTTCGCCGCCCTGATGATCGTGGGCCACAACGAGTACTGGACGCAGGACATGCGGGACAATGTCGAGGCGTACCTGCGCGGCGGCGGCAACGTGGTGTGCCTCAGCGGCAACACCGCCTTCTGGCGCGTCAGTTACGACCGGCAGACGAAGGTCATCGAAACCCGCAAGACGACGCACCCCGGCGAGGGAACCGGGGTGGCCTGGCTGCCGCCGGACGAGTGGGGTGAGCGCTGGCACACCGACGGCCGTCCCGGCGGCAAGTGGTCCCACCTCGGGCAGCCGCCGAGCGAGCTGCTGGGTCTGGAGACGCTGGGCTGGATCGACAGCGGGGACCGGACCGCGTTCGCACCGTTCACGGTCACCGCACCCGATCACTTCCTGTTCCACGAACCGCAGCTGGTGCCAACCGAGCCCGGAAACCTGATCGGGACCAGGTCACACGACGGCCCGGCCGTGAGCGGCTACGAGGTCGACGGCCTACCCGAGGTGCAGGGCATGCCGACACCGGGCCCCGAAGGACTGACCGTCCTCGCGCACGCCGACCACGGCCCCCGCTTCGTCGCGCACTGGGGAGCCGACCCCGGTCACGGCGCCGACCTCATCTACTGGGAACGCCGGACGGGCGGTCGGGTGTTCAACGCCGGCTCCACGAACTACCCGGGCGCCCTCGCGATCGACGCGGGCCTACAGGCACTGACCCGCAACGTCCTGCACCACATGGGCGTCAGTCGTCAGTGACGGCGAGCTGGGGAAGCTCCGTACCTGCGCGAGCCGTGCTCGGCGAGCTGGATCGCCGAGTCCTCGACAAAGCCGTCGAACGACGACTGCGCGGACAACAGCGTCCCCTTCCCCAGCGGCCACGCGTTGCAACCGCGGCTTCGAGGGCGGAAGCGCCCGCCTCGGTCGCCCCGGACGGCAGTGGACGACCCCATACCCCTGGGGGTATGTTCGGAGACGGAGGTGGACAGGTGAAGTTGCGACCCGAGATGACGGCTGACGCGCTGACCCGGCTCAAGCGGGCCCGCGGCCAGTTGAACGCCGTGATCGAGATGATCGAGACCGGGCAGGACTGCCGCGAGACGCTGACCCAGCTGGCCGCCGTGTCGAAGGCGGTGGACCGCGCCGGCTACAAGCTGATCGCCTCGGGCATGCGCCACTGCAACCTCGCCCGGGAGCGGGGCGAGCAGCCCGAAATGACCGAGGAGGAGCTGGAGAAGCTGTTCCTCGCCCTGTCCTGACCCCGGAGCGCATCGTCGTCGAGCCGAGACGAGAAGGCGCCGCCCCACCAGGAGCCGACCGTTCCCGGCGTGACCGCGCCGGGAACGGGTAGTCCGCACGTGCCCGTCAGCCCGAGCGGACGTCCGCTCTCCGCATACCCCCCCGGGTATACACCAGACAGACAAGGAGAATGACCGTGACCGTCCAGGTGTCCGTCATCGCGACCTCGTCGCTCGGCGACCGCAGCTATCTCGCGGACGACGGCGAGGTGGCCGTCGTGGTCGACCCGCAGCGGGACATCGACCGGATCCTGTACCTCGCCGGCGAGAAGGGCGTCCGGATCACCCACGTGGCCGAGACGCACATCCACAACGACTACGTCTCCGGCGGGCTGGAACTGGCCCGACTCACCGGTGCCGAATACCTGGTGGCGGCCGCCGACGAGGTCGACTTCGACCGGGTGGCGGTCACCGACGGAGACACAGTTCCCGTCTCCGACTCCCTTCGCCTGCGGGTCGTCGCGACGCCAGGGCACACCTTCCACCACCTGTCGTACATCCTCGACGAGGCCACCGACGGCGGCTGGTACCCGGCCGGCGTCTTCACCGGCGGCTCACTGCTGTTCGGCACCACCGGTCGGACCGACCTGCTCGGCAAGCAGCACGCCCACGACCTCGCCCACCACCAGCACGCCTCGGCCAAGCGGCTGGCGGACCTGCTGCCCGACGGCGCCGAGGTGTGGCCCACCCACGGGTTCGGCAGCTTCTGCTCGGCCAGCCAGTCCGACGCGCCCGAGTCGACCATCGGACGGGAGAAGCAAATCAACCCGGTGCTGCGGCTGGCCACCGACGACTTCGTGACCGAGACGCTGGCCGGCCTCGACGCCTACCCGGCGTACTACGCCCACATGGGCGTGGCAAACGCCGCCGGACCCGCGCCGGTCGACCTCACCCCGGTGAGCCGCGCCGACGCCGCCGAACTGCGGCAGCGCATCGCCGCTGGGCAGTGGGTCGTCGACCTGCGACACCGCAAGGCGTACGCGGCCTCGCACCTGGCCGGCACCGTCAGCCTCGGCCTCGACGGACCGATGTCCACCTGGCTCGGCTGGCTCGTCGACTGGGGGGTGCCGATCACCCTGCTGGCCGAGACGCCCGCGCAGGTCGCCGACGCCCAGCGCGAGCTGGTACGCATCGGCATCGACCGACCCGCCGCCCAAGCCACCGGCGAGGCCGGGCAGTGGGCGACCGACCGCAGGCAACTGCGCGAGCTGCGGATGGCCGACTTCTCCGCGCTGGCCGCCGCCCGAGCCGGGGCCACCCCCGCCGGGCTGCCCGCCCCGGACGTCGTCCTCGACGTGCGGATGACCAACGAGTGGACCGCCGGCCACCTCGACGGCGCGGTACACATCCCGCTACCCGACCTGCCGAAGCGCCTCGCCGACGTGCCCGCCGGCACGGTCTGGGTGCACTGTGGCTCCGGCTACCGGGCCACCGCCGCCGCCTCGCTGCTGGCGAACGCCGGCCGCGACGTCGTCGCAATCGACGACCGGTTCGACAAGGCCGAAGCAGCCGGCGTCGCCATGGTCGAACCGGCTTCCGACCGTCCCTGAGCGCCCACCGGTCGCCGACCGGACCGCGCCTCACCGGAGAGCGGCCGGTCCCCGAACCCGTCCCCACCGGTAATCCTGAACGAGGAGAACATGACCACCTCCGAGACCTCCCGCCCCGCCACCCTCGACGCCGCCACCCTGCGGGAGCTGATCGACTCCGGTCGCGCCCCGCGCCTGCTGGACGTACGCACCCCGGCGGAGTTCGAGACCTCGCACATTCCCGGTGCCTACAACGTGCCGCTCGACCTGCTCAGGGAGCACCGCGAGGAACTGCGCAACCACCTCGACGAGGACGTGGTGCTGATCTGCCGCTCTGGCGCCCGCGCTACGCAGGCCGAGCAGGCGCTCGCCGGAGCCGGGCTACCCAACCTCAAGATCCTCAACGGTGGCATGCTGGCCTGGCAGGGCGCCAACGCCCCGATCAAGCAGGGCACCCCACGCTGGGACCTGGAGCGGCAGGTCCGCCTGGTCGCCGGCTCGATCGTGCTGGTCAGCATCCTGGCCTCGGTGTTCGTACCCGGGCTGAAGTGGGTCGCCGCGTTCATCGGCACCGGCCTCACCTTCGCCGCGCTCACCAACACCTGCGCGATGGGGATGCTGCTCAGCAGGCTCCCGTACAACCGGGGCGCCGGCTGCGACCTGGACACCATCGTCGGCCAACTGCGCGACGGCTCGCCCACCGGACGGCCGGCGTGACCGGCAGCCTCGCGCTGACCCTCGGGCTGGCCGTCCTCATCGGGATCAGCCTCGGCCTGCTCGGCGGCGGCGGCTCGATCCTCGCCGTACCACTGCTGGTCTACGTCGCCGACCTACCGGCGAAGGAAGCGATCGCCACCTCGCTGCTGGTCGTCGGCGTGACCAGCGCCGTCGGTGCGCTGCCCTACGCTCGGGCCGGCCGGATCCGCTGGCGCACCGGCCTGATCTTCGGCGTCGCCGGTATGACCGGCGCGTACGTCGGCGGCCGACTCGCCGCGTTCGTCCCGGCAGCGGTCCTGCTCACCGGCTTCGCGCTGATGATGCTCGCCACGGCGGCCGCGATGATCCGGGGCCGCCGCGACGTTCCCGCCGCACCCACGTCCCCCGAACTCCCGCTGCTGCGCGTCGTGCTGGACGGCACCGTTGTCGGCCTGGTCACCGGGCTCGTCGGAGCCGGTGGCGGCTTCCTGGTGGTGCCCGCACTCGCCCTGCTCGGCGGCCTGCCCATGCCCGTGGCTGTCGGCACCTCGCTGGTGGTCATCGCGATGAAGTCCATCGCCGGCCTGGCCGGCTACCTGCCCAGCGTCAGCATCGACTGGAGCCTCGCGGCCGCGGTGACCACCGCTGCCGTCGTCGGCAGCCTCGTCGGCGGCCGGTTCGCCGGGCGCGTCGCCGAGGCCGTACTCCGCACTGCGTTCGGCTGGTTCGTCGTCGTCATGGGCGTATTCGTGCTGGTCCAGCAACTAGCCGGGGGCCGGGCCGCCGGAATCGCGGTGGCTGGCCTAGCCGGCACGATCGTGGCGGTGGGTGCGCTCGCGGCGGGCTGCCGGGGCGGGCGCCGCTGGACACCCCCGCCGGTCTGCCGCGCGCTGCACGCGGCCGCCGCAGCGAGAGGCTGACGCCGGGAGGAGCAGGGGACGGCGCGTAGATCAGGCAGCCCGGCGAGCGCTTCGGGTCAACGCGGGCCTACAGGTACTGACCCGCACACCACATGGACGTCAGTCGGAAGTGAAACCGGGCAGTCAAGCTGAGCAAGCTCGGCCGGTGGCATAGCTCCACACCATGCGGACCGGCACCGAGTCATGGGTACGGGCCGGTCTGTCCACGAACAACAGACGTTCCAACTCGTCGATGCAACCCTCCCCAGCCAGTATCCAGGCGCGGGTCAGCCAGGTGCCCGGACCGAGAATGTCCGGGGTCTGGTTCAGCACGACGTCCCGGTCGAGCAGCGACAGAAGCTGCGGCATCAGGTCGCCCAATTGTTGTCGTACCCGCGCGGAAACCTGGGCTGCGGATTCCTCGTCGGCGATACGCCACTGGTCGTCGCCCGACAGCCCGGAGGAACGAAGCCGCCGACGCCACCCGCCGTCGTAATGGCGGGGCAGCTCCGAAGCTGGCCGCCCGGTTCGCTGCCGATTCCATTCCCACTCCGGCGCCAGCACCAGGCCGATGTTGATGTAAAAGGCCTTCTCCCGCCGGCTGGAGTGGTCGGACAACTGAACCTCGACGATGAGCACGTCCCCTCGTGGCGAAGACCGACGGAAGACACGCCCATCCTCTCCGCGCTCGAAGCCGTGCCCGGCGAGTTGGGTCGCCAAGTCCTCGACAAAGCTGTTCAACGACGACTGCGCGGACAACAGTGGCCCCAGGGTGTAGTTGGCAGCAGAACCTTGATCGGTGATGATGCCATGCGCGGGTGCGGCCCTTCCCGGGATCCAGGGCCCCGGCACCCGACTCGACACCTTTGCCCGTGTCGCACCAATCAACCTCTATGCGTCGCTGAGATCACCTCAGTGAGCCCAACCGCAGAGGACTCTGGCTTTGCCGGAATGCGTCCAGCGGCGAGGCGACCAAGACGCAAGGCTACCCGGCAGCTCGACCTCAGGCATGCACAAACGTGGTCGAGGGGCTACGAAACTCCCTCGCCCCGTGGTCACAGAGAACCTTCGTCTGTGCCTCCCGTGGTCACACGCGACGACTGCGAAGACCACGGTAACGGATCTCTGTGATCACGGCGGTAACCACAGAGATCATCGCCGCACTTCTATATCACCAGTTCAATCCTGGTGGAGCCGAGGGGACTCGAACCCCTGACCCCCACACTGCCAGTATGGTAACAATTCCGTCACGCCATGCCGCAGGATGCCGACAGGTGCCTTGAGCAGGAAATACCCCTCCCAGGTAACTGACGTCTCCTGCCGCTGGATATGGCGATGATGGTCATTTAATCTTGGACGGTGACCACCGATGTGACCACGATCAGTGTGGGAGGCTCCGTGCTGCCCCATCCAGGCCGTTGCCGAACGGCCGTTGGCAATAGACCGGCTTCGCGATTGCCAACGGCAGCGAGCAGTTCACCGCGCTCGCCAGTTACGGCGATCCGACCAGCTGGCTCAGCAGGACCGGCGTGACCGCCGCAGAACTAAGTTCAACTATCGACCTGGCAATCTCCTCGACGGAGTGCCCGCTCGACCATGCCGAACCGGATGCGTTCCTGCTCCAGACGTAGCGCCGGGGCGTACCGTCCGGTAAGCAGGTCGGCGTAGAGATCGGCCTCGTCCGGGTGTAGATGGGGCAGCTCAGCCCGGATCGGACTCGGCTCCCGGCCCCAGTGGTCGCGATGGGCGAGCAGCGTCGCCCGGTCCATCAGGATCGACCGGGCGTGCGGAAAGTTCTGGCGGAGCCGGTCCAGGATGGCGAAGCCGTGCGTGTCCATGTCGCCCCAGTAGATAAGCTCACGGGATTTTAGCCAGTTCAGCGGCGCTAGCCCGGACAGCGCGTACCCGCCGCCAAGGACCGCGACGGCATCGTCCACCTGTGGCAGCGCCAGATAGGTGATCTCATTTTCCACCACGATGACCCGCGACGCCTCGGCCGGAGTCGCCGCCAGCTCCTCCACCCGTACCGTCACCTCCCGGTACGGCCCGGGCGTCGGCGGCCTTCGTCCCAGCGCCCGCAGCCGGACGTACATCGGCTTCGTTCGGAAGCGGTATCGCTGCGCGAACCGGCTCGGCGTGTGTGCCTGGTCGATCCGGCTCGGCTCAAGCTGACAGTCGAGCAGTCCGGCGAGCACTCCACGGTGCTGCTCGATGAACTTGGTGTCGACGCCCGGCACATCGATGTGACGCAGATACGTCTCCGGCTGCCCGTGGCGGTAGATCCAGAGCACTGTGTCGACCAGCCTGCTCCAGCGCTCCGCCTGCCCGAGCACCTGCATGGGATGGGCCACCACCCAGTTCAGTAATGCCGGTGCGCTCGCCTGAGTGACCTCCAGCAGTCGTTCATACGTCGCCACCTGTGCACCGACGCGCAGCAGTGCCCAGAGTTGCGGTGCAGTGTCGATCACCGCTCGGGCGGGCACACGGTTGGTCCCGATCACTCGGCCGCCGACCGTACGGTACTCAAGCCGTACGAGATCCCCGTTGGCCTCTTTCCATTGCCCGATCCAGTCCTGAGCCGGACCGAACTGGCCCGCGATTTCGGCTGCGGTCGGAGCGCGCAGCGGCACCACGATCGGCTCCCACGGCGTGCCCCGTCCCAGCGCGGTGAGAAACTCCCCCGCCTCCCACCGACGACGCAGCCGCTCGACCAGATCGTCGGGCCCGGTCCACCGTGGAATCCGCCCGGCAGTGCCCATGTCAGACCTCCGACGCGGGCGACGCGTTCGATTCGTGTGCCTGCCGCCGCTCGTAGTACTCCTCGATGGTCAGGCTCTGCAGCCGCGAGTAGTTGCCGTTCGGGTTGTCCACGAATCCGACTGCCGCCACGTACGGCTCGATGACGTGGATCTTCTGCAGCGGGGTCACGATCAGCAGTTGCAGGCCGATGCGCTGGAACAGGGCGAGCGCGAATCGGGTCGACGTCTCGGAGCCGCGCCCGAACGCCTCGTCGATCACCACGAACCGGAACGTGTTCGCGTCACTGGCCAGAGAGTCGAGCTTGAACTGGTAGGCCAGTGACGCGGCCAGGATGGTGTAGGCCAGCTTCTCTTTCTGCCCGCCGGACTTGCCGCCCGAGTCGGTGTACGTCTCGTGTTCGGCGTCGTCCTCCCGCCACCGCTCGGAAGCGGAGAAGACGAACCAGTTACGCACGTCGGTGACCCGCCGTGCCCAGGTCCGGTCGACGTCGGTGAAGCCTTCCCGGCCCTGGAACCGCTCGATGATCCGCTTGACCTGGAGAAACTTCTGTTCCGAGTACTGGTCCGAATCGTCGCCGCCGAGTGAGTTGTCGGTGCAGGCCCGTAGGTCGCCGATGAAGTCTCGAATCTCCACGTTCGGCGACGGATTGCCGTCCAGCCGAATGTACCGGCCCGGGTTGTAGTCGATGCCGACCAGCGACTGGTTGATCGTCGCGATCCGCTCTCGGATCAGCGCCGTCTGCTTGTTCAGCTGCGAGTGGAAGCTCGCGATGTCCCGGATCGTGTTCGTGTTCAGGTAGTTCTTGAACTCCGCCTCGAACCGGGGCAGGTCATCGCGGATCAGTCGGTCCCGCATCACCCGGTACTCCCCCGCGGACTGGATGGAGTTGTCCAGCTCGGCGGCCTCCAACGGGTAACGGCGCCGAAAGTCCGCCATCCGGCCGACCGCTCGGTTACTCGCCGCGGCCTGCCGGCGGGCAGCCTCGTCCCGCTCCAACCGGAGTTGGGCCTCGATCTCGTCGCGGAGCCGGTCGTAGCCGGCCGGCTCCGCAGGCACCGTGTCACCTGCGCGCTTGCCCAACGTGTCAAAACACTCCAGCGCCGCGCCGTACCCAGGCTCGTCCAGCAGCCGCCGCGTGTCCCGCAACCCCTGCTCGGCCCGGTCGACCTGTCCCCGCACCTGGCCGATCCGGCTCTGCCTGGTGTCCCGCTCGTCGCCGAGTTCAGTGAGCTCCACAGTGACCCGTTCCAGCTCGGCGGTGAGCCGGGCGAGTTCCCCCGAGGACGCCTCCAGCTGCCGCTTCTCCGAGCGCAGCCGTTCGATGCGTTGCACTGCCGCTGCCCAGTCCAGCTCGGTGAAGTCGGTGAACTCGACAAGTTTGCTCAGCGTGCCGTGGCGTCCGGTCAGCCGATTCAGCTGTTTGATGAGCCCATCCCGGTCAGCGGTGGCCCGAATCTGCCGTTCGGCAAGTAGCTGTGCCTTTGCCAGCAGAGCGTCGATCTTCTGTTCGACGCTCCAGCCGAGCACGTAGCCGCTGCGGTCGTCGATGCGGGACCGGTCATCTTTCTCGTGCCGGCCACCGACATCCTTGACCTGGCCAGTCCGGGTCAGCGCCCGGTCGACCCGGCGGAATTCGGCGAGCGAGTCTACGCACTGGTAGCGGGCACGTCGGCGTAATTCCCGTTCCAGCCAGGGCCGCAGCGGTGACTCAGGATGCAGCTCCAGTTTGGCGAAGAGGGTCTGTCGCTCGTCGTAGCTGGGTTCGGGCTGGCGGGGCAGGGTCGCGGGCACCCGGTAGTAGACCAGCCGTCCGCCGAGGTGCCGCCGGTCCACCCAGTCCGCGACGGCCGAGTAGTGCGCGTCTGGCACCAGCAGGGACAGCGCAAATCCACGCAGTACCCGTTCGGCGGCTCCCTCCCAGTCAGATTCCTCGGGACGTACCTGGATCAACTCACCGGCGAACGGCAGCGTGACCTCGGGCAGGTTCAGCTCGGCGCAGATCCGGGCCCGGAGTTCGAGACTGCGACGGGGGATGTTGCTCCGCCGTTCCCGCAGGCTGCGCAGCTCGGCATTGATCTCCTGCTCCTGACCCGCGAGCTCCCGCACCGCGACTGCGGCCTCGGTCAGCTCGTTCTGCCGGTCGGCGCGGTCCTGGCCGCATCGGGCCAGCTCGTCGGCGACTTCCCCCCGGCGGTCGGTGAACTGCGGCAGCGCCTCGACGGGTGCCAGTCCCGCCTCGGCGAGCAACCCAGCGTACCGATCAAAACGCCGCCGCCGCTCCTCCCGCGCTGTCTCGGTCTCGCTGACCTGTCGCTCCAACTCGGCGACCCGGTCACCGCCATGCCCCGCGCGCTCCAATGTCAGCCGGTCCCGTCGCTGCCCCAGCTCAGCAATCCGCCCTTTCACGCCCGCCAACGCGGCCTGCTCTGCCGCCAACGCCGAGCTGTGTGTGGTGACCTCGGCCCGAAACAGTTCCGCCTTACCCCGCGCGCAGAAGTACGGCAAAGCCGAGCGCTGGGCGTCCAAGGACGCGATCTGGGCCGCATGGCCGTCGTACGCGTCGCACGCATCCAGGAGGGGTTGCAGCTCAGCGAGCTGCTCGCGGGCCTTCACCACAGCCTCGTGTGCACGGGTCAGGTCGTCGAAGTGCGCGACCAGCCGGCGAATCCAGTCCGCAGCGTCGAACGGCTCCAGCATGTGGTTACGGACGAAGTCGTTGAGATCGCCGACCGCCTTTATCGACACCGTCTGGTGGAACAGGTCCATCGCCTGGTCCGAGGCGATACCGAGACGCCGCCGGAAGTCCTTGCCGTACTCCGGGAAGTGGTCGTAGATCTTGGCACCGGACTGTCTCAGCCGCTTCCTGAGCTGGGCGACCTCACTGCCGAAATCGACGAAGTCGGTGCCGACCGTGAGCTCCTCGCCGGCGGTCACGAAGAACCGCTCCGGCTGCCCGGAGTTGCCGTCCCGGGTCCAAAAGACCTGTCCGAGCGTGACGGTGGCGCCGGTCGCCGCGTTGCCGAAAACCCCGAGCAGCACCGAGTAGCTGCTGCCGCCACGCAACCCGACCGGCCTGGACGTCCCGGTCGCCTCGTTCCGCTCCGACTTGTAGTAACCCAGCACGTATGAGCGCAGCGACCGTTCCCGAGTTTCGGCACCGGCAGCCCGGTTGTAAGAGATTTTGTGGGCTGGGAGCAGCAGCGTGGTGATGGCATCAACCACTGTCGACTTTCCGGAACCTATGTCGCCGGTCAGTAGCGCGGTGGCGCCGTCCAGCCGAAAGGTCCAGACCCGGCCGTCGAAGGTACCCCAGTTGCGAAGTTCCAGCCGCAGCAGCCGGAATCCCGGCGCTGTCGCGACGGCACCGGTCTGGCCATGATCGGTCACTGTGGCCCCGCCGTGGTTCCGGACAGCTCGGCTGCATACTCGGCGAGCCGGGTGTCCAAGTCAGCCAACCATTGCCCGTCGACGAAGGCCTTGATGATCCGCCGCACCTCGTAGCTCGCTTCCCCGTCGTCGAGCCGGCGGAGGAACCCCAGCTCGACCACCTTGTGGAGATGGGTGTCGATCTGGTCGACCAGCCGGGCTTCGCCGATCGTCGTCGGCATGAAGGTCGTGAGCAGGTCGATCACCTGCTGGCGGGTAAGCACCAGCCGGGTGTCACTGTTGTTCGCGTCGAACTCGGCGAGTTTCTTGCGCAGGAGCGCCAGCAGCAGGCTGACGTGGAACGACAGCGACCGACGCGGGATCAGCCGGGGCACGGCGGGCCCGTCCAGGTCGGAATCGTCCGGTCGAGAGCGCAAAAAGGCATATCCCTCAGCCTCATCGATCGCCACGGTCAGCCCCATCACCGCGACGTAGTCGCGTACCTGTGTCTGCAGCTGCGTCAGGTGCAGCCACGGAACCGGGTGGGCGTCCCGGTAGACAACGCCCTTCATCAGGTGCGTGACGGCGATCGAGAGGTTGGGCTCGGCAGGCCGGGACGTTCGAGACACTTTATTCGCCTCCGGGGAGGGATCTGCGCACGAAAGCCACCGCAGGCAGGATCGCTTCCCGCTGCCGGCCGTCTGCGTCGTGCCAGCGTACGTGCTCCTGCCGCCGCTCATCGAAGACCAACTCGAACGTCAGGTCCTTGTCCAGCGACAGATAGGTGACAAGTTCCGCCAGCCCCTGCTCCAGGGGATGCTCGGCCAGCAGCTCGGGCAACGAAACCTGCGTGCCGCCGCTGAGCGCTGCCCGGACGGCCTCCCGCAGCCGCGTTGGATCGACGTGTACCTGCTCGAAAAGGGCCGAGACATCGACCTCCGGCGGGGCCGCGTCGGCGTCGGAACCGCTGTCCAGCACCTGCTTCGCCCTGATCTGGTACAGCGGTCGCTCCATCGGCAGGACGACATGGGGAGCCACGCCGTCGATCTCGTACCGCAGGTCACCCGTCGTGTGGTCGCGCAGCGCAAGGGCATGAATCTCCACGCTACGCAGGATGTCCATCACCCGTCGGTTCTCCAGCCAGACCTGGTCGTCGAGAAACCGTCGTAGCTGTTCGGAGAGCAGCCGGACGGTGGCCTGGGTACGCTCCGCCGCGTCCAGCCAGTCGTAGTGGATGCCCCGCATCCGCGGGTCCGGTTCACCGATCGCCGCCAACGACTGCACCCGAGCCAACAGGTCGCTGAACTCCTGCTGACGCCGGGGTGACAGGAGGAAATCGTAGAAGGCGTGGAAACTTCGGCCCTGGTCGGACTCCGCGATGTCGTTACGGTTCCCCACCACCTCGTCCAGGAGCTCACCCTTCGACCCGTCCCAGGTGGCGATCCGCTCCCGCAGTTCCCGATCGAGGGTGCGAAAGTTCGCCTCCACCTCCCGGAAGTCGCCAAGCAGCCCTCGGGCGGTCGCCACGAACTGCTGGTACCGGTCGCGTTGCGCCGACGGATCGAGCAGGTCGACCTCGCCAGCGGAGACCCGGGCGATCTCGGCGTCCAACTCCGCGCGTCGTTGCCGCAGCTCCGCCAGCCGGACCTCCGGATCGGTCTCGGCACCGAACGCCATCTGCCGCAGCAACTCCAGCGCGATGTTCAGCCGCGATTCGGTGCCTACGAAGGAGCGAGCGCGCAGCGACTGCACCCAAGCAAGCGCGCGCTCCACCGCTGGCGTAGCGTCGAAGTGCACCTGGTCCGATCCGGGCGGGTAGTACTTGCGCAGCCAGCCCACGTCGGGCTGTGCCCACTCGTCCAGGTACGCCTTTGCCGTACGCGGATACGTACCCTCCCCGAACCGCTCGTTGAGCGCGAAGAGCTCGTCCTCCAACCGCCCGGCCAACTCGAATGCGGAGATCGAGCGGATGTTCTCCTCGACGAAAACCCGCCCCAGGAACGACAACACCAGGGCGGCGTGGTCTGCCCGGAGCAGGCGCCAAGCGGGACTGTTTCGACGAAGCCAGTCAAGGCCGTCGAAATCCACTCTGCCCGCCCCTGCCCACTCCGCGCCCAGTGACCGCCCAGATGTTACGGAATTCTGTTACCGAGTGCTATCCACCGACCACGCCAGATCGATCTCCGGTTGGCCGTCGTCAGGACTGTGCTGCGCGATGCGGTTGATGAGCAGCTGGACCGCCGCGGCGGCCCGGTGCACATCGGCTGGTACGTAGTCTTCGAGGCCCTCGGCTGCCGCCGGGTATAGCTCCACCCAGACCGCGGGCACCTGCAGCACCGGCGGCCACGAATGACGTGCGCGTGCCGCGAATATCTGCGCGCACGCTTCCCTTACTGCGGGGAGTTGTTCATCGTCGACGAGTGGTTCCATCAGCAGTAGATCCACCAGGTCACGGGCGCGCGTGTTTACCACACCGGGTGTTAACGGATCGGTGCAAGCGTGGATCTTCTGGGCGATCTGGAAGCGGATTGACAGGCAGGGAACCGGTGCGGCGGGCTCGAACCCGAGGCCGTCAAGCGGCGGCGCACTAACTTCTTCGTACTCGGCCGCCGCGCCTGCTTCAGCGGCGCTGATTTCGACGGGGACGGTGGCGAATGCTTTGCCGCGGAAGCTGAGCTTGACCTCGAAACGGCGGGGCTTGACGGTCAGGCCGGGGATGTCCACCTCGGCACGGCGGGTGACACGACCGGTGAAGCCAGCCCATGGGATCTTGACGGCCTCGTCCGCGAGGGACATGAAGTCATCGAGGTCACCGCGCACGACTGCATCAAGATCCTTGGAGGTACGCGACGCGGACAGCCCGAGACGAAACTCGAGCGCAGTTCCACCTTTGACCAGCAGTGGTGGGCCGCTGATCGGCTGCTCGACCCGAGAGAGCATTTCGGTGACAACCAGGGCGCTGAGCTGTCGCTGAACCCGCCCCACAAGCGTTCCCTGACTCCGGGCAAAGTTGCGTAGTCGGTCTTGCAGGGAGCGCAGGTTGGTCGGTGGTGATGCGGCACGACGAGCTGCGGGGACCGGGCTGCCAACAGGGGTATGACTTTTCACCGGCCGTTTCCTCGGTGCAGCTTTGCGGCCAACTGGCGTCGAAGCTGCCTTGCCTGCGCCACAGTAAGCAGCCCTTCTCGGCGTGCGGTGGCGATTGCCTGGGTCAGCATCTGAGGATCGATCCCGGAGGCAATGCCGTCACCAACGGCCCGCTCGGCAGTGACGACGGGAATGCCGTCAACCGCGGTCACCTCGCCCGGATCGAGCTTACGTCGCCACACTCGGTACAACTCGCCACCGGTTCGCCGGGGCGTGTACGTCGGGGGAACAGTGAGGTGCAGCCGCGATGGGTTGATATCACACAGCTGATGCAGAGCCAGCGCGGAGCCATGCGAAATGATCCCGCGCCCCTCGGCCCACAGGACCGCTTCGGCGTACTCGTCATGCTCGTCCCGAGGAAGGAACGGGACGCGGTACAACCCTCGGCCAACTTTCTCCAAGCGCCCCCGGGCGGCCATCTTGCGCAGGTTGGCGCCATCGATGCCCCGCGCGGTGGCGTCCCGTGTGCGCACGTAACCATGCTGATCGACAGCCACGTCGACGAGCTCTTCCAGCAGCGAGCGAGTCATGCGCACTAGCGTACCGCAGCGGTACGCTAGTGCGCACAGGCTCTGGTCATGTTCATGCGCAGAATCGTACCCATGAGGCACGCTTCTGTGCACAGAGCGACGCGACCGGACACCGGCCCACCCGCAGCGCTCTGAGCGATCACGTCGAGTAGAACCAGTCCCGCCACACCTAGCCCGCGATGGAGCCCATGGCGCTCCTGAGACTGGGCCCGACAGCAGCAGACCAGCCAATTCCGCGGACGCGTAGCGCTTCGTCCCGCTATGGGATGTCTGATCCGAATCGGCCACCGCCGAGATCCTCACCCATCTGGGCGTCAGCGTGGGCCGTGCAGCAACGCGCCGTGCAGAACGGCGGAGGGGTCGGCGCCGAGGTCGAGTCGGTCGGGTGTGATGTCGGCGCGGATGAGGAGGTCGCCGGTGGCGGCGATCATGGCGCCGTTGTCGGTGCAGAGGTGTGGTGACGGTACGCGCAGCCGCACTCCGGCGGCGGCACAGCGACGTTCGGCGAGGTGCCGTACCCGGCTGTTTGCGGCGACGCCGCCGACGAGCAGCAGGGTGTCGGCCTGGTGGTCGCGGCACGCCGCCAGCGCCTTGCGGGTGACGGTGTCCGCCACCGCCTCCTGGAACGACGCGGCAACATCGGCCACCGACACGGCCTGGTCTCCGTGTTTCTCGATCCAGCGGGCGACGGCGGTTTTGAGGCCGGAGAAGGAGGACTGGTAGGGCGGGTCGTGGGGGCCGGTCATCGGTCGAGGAAAGGCGATGGCGGTGGGGTTGCCGTCACCGGCGATGTGGTCGATCGCGGGTCCGCCGGGGTAGGGCAGGCCGAGGAGGCGGGCGACTTTGTCGAAGGCTTCTCCGGCGGCGTCGTCGACGGTGTCGCCGAGGTGGACGACGGGGTCTCGGGCGAGGTCGCCGATGAGGAGGAGTGAGGTGTGTCCGCCGGAGACGATGAGGGCGACGCAGCGGTCAGGGAGTGGGCCGTGTTCGAGGGTGTTGACGGCGGCGTGGCCGGCGAGGTGGTGCACGCCGTAGAGGGGTACGCCGAGGCTGAGGGCGTAGGCCTTGCCGGCGGCGAGGCCGACCTGGACTGCGGTGGCGAGGCCGGGCCCGGCGGTGGTGGCGACGGCCTCGATGTCGGCGAAGCCGATTCCGGCGCGGTCGAGGGCGTGGCGGACCATGGGGGTGATGGCGTGTAGGTGGGCGCGGGCCGCGATCTCGGGGACGACGCCGCCGAAGCGGGCGTGTTCGTCCATGCTGGTGGCGAGGGCGTCGCCGAGCAGGACACCGTCGGCGACGATGCCGTCGACAGTTTCTGTTGCAAGATAGTGGCAAGAGCATCAACATGGCAGCAACACCCTGAGGAGTTCTGATGGCGGTCTACACCCTGCCCGACATGCCCTACGACTACGGCGCTCTGGAGCCGGTGATGTCCGGCCAGATTCTGGAGTTGCATCACAGCAAGCACCACGCCGCGTACGTCAAGGGCGCCAACGATGGTCTGGAGCAGCTCGCCGAGGCCCGCGCCAAGGGTGATTTCTCGACCCTGGTCGGCCTGGAGAAGACGTACGCGTTCAACCTCTCCGGTCACGTGCTGCACACGATCTTCTGGGGCAACCTATCCCCGGACGGTGGTGACCGTCCCGATGGCGAGCTGGCCGCCGCGATCGACGAGCACTTCGGCTCGTTCGACGCGTTCGCCGGGCAACTCTCCGCCGCGACCAAGGGCGTGCAGGGCTCCGGCTGGGGCGTGCTGGCCTGGGAGCCGCTGGGGCAGCGGCTGATCGTGGAGCAGGTGTACGACCACCACGGCAACGTGGGGCAGGGCTCCACCCCGCTGCTGGTCTTCGACGCCTGGGAGCACGCCTACTACCTGCAGTACAAGAACGTCCGGCCGGACTACGTCGACAAGCTGTGGAACCTGGTCAACTGGTCGGACGTGATCGGCCGCTTCGACGCCGCCCGCGCCGCCACGCCAAAGATCTGATCGGCGTGACCGGACCCACCCCGGCAGGGGCGGAACTGGTCCAACGCGCCGCCGGGGTCATCGCGGCCAAGCATCGCGGTGACCTCTGCGGCGCCGAGGAACTCCTCGCCGCGTTCGGCTCCGAACAGGCCAAGACCCTCGGCTTCTACCTCCTGGCCGACCTGAGCCTCGGACTGCTCCGCGCGCAGAGCGGCCAGTCCATGGACGACCTCGTACGGGAACTGTCCCTACTCGTCGCCGCCACCGCCACACCGCCCGACAGCTGACGGCGGTGGTCATCCGGTCGGTGCCGTCGGCACCAGCAGACATGCCGGCGGCACCGACCGGAACACGAGCCCCCAGACCCCAGTCAGCTGTATGCCGTCATGGGTGGGTACCGGCCGGTGAGGAGGAAGGTGCCGAGTTCCCGGGCCTTGTATGCGACGGGGTCGTGCAGGGTGAGCGTGCGGGCGTCGCGCCAGAACCGGTCGAGGCCGGTCGTACGGGCCGTTGCACGGGCGCCGGTGAACTCGAAGATCCGGCTGGTCGCCTCGGTCGCCAGCCGGCTGGACACGACCTTCGCGGCAGAGACGGTCAGCGCCGCCCGGCCACGTTCGGTCGGGGTCAGGGCGAGACCCCGGGTGTCGGCCTCGGCGAGGGCGCGGGTCGCGTCGTCGGCCAGAAGGCGGGCCGCGTCCAGTGTCGCGGCGAGTTCCCCGTAACCTGCGAGCACGTGCGGGTCGTCGACGGCCCGCTCCAGCCCGCTCGCGGGCCAGGGGCGCGAATGCGTCCGCGTGTACCTGGCGGCCTCGTCGAGCGCGCCGTTCGCGACGCCGACGAGGACCTGCGTGAGTACCGCCTGGAAGGCCAGCGATACGAGGGACAGGCGTAGGCGGCCCGGGTTGGATGCCTCTTCGTCGGCCGGGAACGTGCCCAGCACGTCGCCTCGGGTGACCCGGACGTTGTCGAAGGCGATGCTTCCGCTCGCCGTCGAGCGTTGGCCCAGGTTGTCCCAGTCTGGTGGGTGCGAGATTCCGCCGCCGGTACCAGGCGTGACGACGACCAGGCGTGCCGTGTGGTCGTCGCGGATCGCGCTGACGAGCAGGCGGTCCGCGACCGCGCAGCCGGTGGCGAACGCGCCCCGACCGGACACGGTGACCGCGTCGCCGGTCAGGGCGGCCGTGATGGTGTCGCGCTGGTTGCTGACGGCGGCCACGAATACCCGGCCGGTGGCGGCCTCCTGGCGCAGCGAGGTCGCCAGCTCGGCGTTGTCGTAGAGCGAGGCTCGCCACAGATGGAGGTAGTGATAGCCGAGGAGGTGACCGATCGAGGCGTCGGTCGCCGCCACGATCCGGGTGACGGCGTGGGTGGTCGGGTGGTCGTCGGGGTCGAGGGCGAGCAGGCCGCTGTCGCGGAGCAGCTCGATCTCGGCCTGCGGCGGTCGGTTGGCGTGGTCCCGCTCCACGGCGTCCGCGCGGAGCCTCTCGGCGATAGCATGGGCGGTGGTGATCGCGTCTGCCGGGTTCATGACACACCTGCCGGTTCGAGTGTGGGGCGACGGAGCATGCGGTCTGCGAGGAGCACGATCGGCGGCAGGAGCAGGCATTGCGCGGCGATGGCCAGCCAGAATCCGGGAAGGTTTCCAATGGACTCGAACAGGTGGTAGAGGCCACCGCCCGCGAGACCGCTGAGGAACGCGCCGGCGCCTTCGGCGAGCCGCTGCTGGCCGAAGACGACCGTGGGAGATCGCTGCGTACGGGCGAGCGCTTCAAGGACGTTCTTGAGGAAGATCACCGAGTTGCCCGCGCCGATAGCGAGGATTCCGGCGGCGATCGCGATCTCGTTCCCGACGGTGAAGGCGAGCATGCCGACGGCCTGGCCGCCGAAGCCGAGGGCCATCGCGTGCGGGTATCGCATCCGCTCGACCCATGTGGAGATCAGCGGCTGGATCACGGCCAGGATCAGCGAATAGGCCATCATGGCCGACCCGTAGAACACGGCCGGCACCCGGCCCTGCGCGTACGACGACAGGTACTGGTAGAAGTGCATGTGCAGGTAGAGGGTCAGGGCGGTCACGGCGAACGGCAGCACCGCCGTGCCGTTCAACGCTCGGCGCAGCGGCTCGACCGCCTCCTGCTTGTCGCCCCGCTCCGTGGGCAGGTAGGCGTGCCCGATCGTCATTGCCACGTGCAGCGCGGTGGCGACGGCGAACATCGCGGCCGGGTCGTGGATGAACAGCGCGCCCGCCACCGGCCCGAGCGCGATGCCGACGTTGCCCGTGGCGTAGCTCGCCGACACCAGCCGTGGCCGCTCGTCCGGGGTCGCGCCGAGCACCGTATAGCCTCGAACGCTGGGCGAGTAGACCGCCGAGGCCGCCGATCGCAGGAACAGCGCGGCGATCGTCAGCGCTGGCCAGGCGCCGCCGACGAGAAAGCCCAGCGAGCCGAGTGTTTGCAGCACCATCGCGACCAGCAGGCACCGTTGCAGGCCGAGTCGCTCGGCGAGGGCCGCGCCCGGCAGCCCGCCGGCGAACTGAAGGAACGTCGCGAGCCCCAGGATGAGACCCACCTGGTCCATGCCCAGACTCATCCGGTCGCGGAGCAGAACCGCCAGGTACGGGTACACCGAAAAGTTGATCAGGTTGACGAAAAACCCGCTTCCGAGCAGCGCGAGTTGCACCCGGGTGAACCAGCGAATGCCTGTCACGCCTTGGTTCCCCGGACGATCAGTCGGGTGGCTGCGCCGTCGTACGGTCCGCCGTCGAAGTTGCCGAAGCACTGGACCTTCTCGAACCCGGCCTGGATGAACATGTCTTTCAGTTCGGCGGCGCTGTAGACCCAGCAGGTGAGCGAGGTGTGCTCGGCGTTGTTCCCGCGGACCAGCGTCCAGTCGGTGCGATAGCGGGTCCAGTCGTCGAGGATCGTGTCGCGCATGACCACCATGCCGCCGGGCACGTCGACGATCTTCGGTGGCCCGACCCAGGAGGCGTAGATCTCCTTGCTCAACAGATCCACGATCAACACCCCACCGGACACCAGGGAGCGGTACGCGTTGCGCAAGACCTGGACGTTGTCGTCGTGCTCGTCGAAATACCCGAACGACGTGTACATGTTCACCACGACGTCGAACGCGTCCGGTGACACGTACTCACGCACGTCCGCGCGCACGAACGACGCCTCGGCCTCGGCCTCGGCTCGTTCGAATAGCTCACGATGGATGTCGACGCCGGTCACTCGGTAGCCCTGGCGGGCCAGCGGTGCCGAGAAGAAGCCGACACCGCAGCACTGGTCGAGTACGCGGCTTCTCGGCGGGAATGCCAGCAGCGGCGAGGTGGCCACCAGGTCGGCGGCCTGTCGCGCCCGCTCGGCGGAGAAGAGCACGTCCGAGAAGCCGGACCACAGGGACAGATCCTCGTACCAGCTCACCGTGACCTCCCGTCCTGCGGTGTCCCGCGTCCTGTCAACATGTCGCATCGATGACCGGGAAAGTTCCTCAGGACGGCACGACGCCCAGACCGGGTGCGTCGCCGAGGACGATCCGGCCGTCCTGGAGACCGAGGCCCTGGAACGGCGGCTCCCGCAGGTACAGGTGGCCGTCGAGGTCGATGTGGTCGGCCAGCGGTGCGAGCTGCGCGGCCTGGCTGATGGCGAGTTCCGATTCGCACATACAGCTGATCATGGTTCCGAGGCCGGCCCGTCGACCGGCCTCCATGACCCGCCGTGCGCTGCGGATCCCGCCGGCCTTGCACAGCTTCACGACGAAGCCGTCGGCGTACGACCGGGCGGCCAGCACGCTCGCCTCGTCGGTGCAGCCCTCGTCGAGGAAGACCGGCAGCCGGTCGGGCACCTCCCGGTAGCGGTGGTAGTCGTCGATCGCGGTCACCGGGAACGGCTGCTCGATCAACTGGATGCCGAGCCGCCGTAGCCGAGGAGTGAGTGCGCGGGCGGTCGCAAGGTCCCACGCCTCGTTGGCGTCGATCCGGACCGGCAGCGTGGTCACCGCCCGGATCGCTTCGAGGGTCTCGATGTCGCCGGGGCCGCCGACCTTCACCTTGAAGGCGCCCACTCCCGGTGCGTTCCGGACCGCGCTCGCCGCCTCCTCAGGTCCGGCCATCGAGATCGTGTAGACGGTCGGCCCGAGCGTCCGGGCCGCCCCGGACAGCTTCCAGGTCGGCTGCCCGGCGGCCTTGCCGATCCAGTCGTGCACGGCGCCGTCGAGTGCCATCCGGGCGCCCGCCGGTGCGTCCCACCGACTGATCCGGTCGAGGACGGCCGCCGGGTCCCGCAGATCCCGTCCGAGCGCCGCCGCTCCTCCGACGTCGATCGCCGCCACGACGTCGTCCGCGGTGACGCCGTCGTACCCGGTCGGTGTGCCTTCGCCGTAGGCGGTGATCCCGTCGTGCGTCAGGGTGACCATGCAGGTTGCGACGGAGTCGATTTCGCCACGCGAGCTTCGCACCACCTCGACGAGCCGCAGCGTCTCGCGACGGACGGACAGTTCCATGGGCGGATCCTCCCGATGTGCGGCCTGCCGGAACCAGACCGGGCCCGGCCGCGACTGTTAGACACGACGGACATCAACGGCGGCGGATGGAGCAGTGAATGGAGTGGTTCGAGGATGAGGCGCTGTGGACCGGGTTCACCGAGGTGATGTTCTCCGCCGAGCGTGCCGCCGAAGCCGAGGCGCGGGTGGCCGCGTCTCCGTTGCTGCGCCTGCCGGCCGGGGCCGCCGTATTGGATCTGGGGTGCGGGCCGGGGACGTACACGATTCCGCTGGCCCGCCGGGGCGCCACGGTCACCGGCGTGGACCTCAGCGCGGCGCTGCTCGACCGGGCCGCGACGGCCGCGTCCGCCTCCGGTGTCGACGTCCGGCTCGTCCGGGCGGACATGCGTGAGTTCGTCGAGCCGGACCGGTATGACCTCGCGATCAGCATGTACACGTCGTTCGGGTTGTTCGCCGACCACGCGCAGAACATGCGTGTTCTGCGCAATGTGCTGGCCAGTCTCAAGCCTGGCGGTCGGATGCTCGTCGACATGTACGGCAAGGAGATCGCGGCCCGCGACGGCCACGAACCGAAGATCATCGACGTCGACGGCGGAACGCTGCTCGTGCGCGGCACGGTCCTGGACGACTGGACCCGGTTCCGGGACGACTTCCTCCTGGTCCGGGAGGGCCAGACGCGTACGGCCGTCGTCGAGCATGCCCTCTACAGCGCCGCTGAGCTCAAGGCGATGCTTCGCGCGGCGGGTTTCGCCGAGGTCGACTGCTTCGGCGGCTTCGATGCGGAGCCGTTCGACAACCATGCCCGGCGGCTGATTGTGCGCGGCCGACGTGTCTAGCACGACGGCCGGGTGCGGACGTGGACGGCGCCCGCCGCGGCGACGGCACGGTGCGTGGCGATCTCTGCGGTCGGGCCCTCGGCGAGCACGATGCCCGCGTAGCCGCGCCCGTCGGTGACGTGCGCGACCTGTGTGCCGATCGCCTTGGTCGGATACCATCGCGGCTGCCCCGGATAGCGGTCGAGGTCGTCGATTCCGTTCACGGCAACGAGTTCACCGGCCTGATCCGGGTAGGCCAGGACGAACGCCACCGCCGGGCCGCCGGGCAGGGCCGCGTCGAGCAGGCGGGGGCGGTGGCCGAGCGCGAGGTCGACGAGGGCGGCGTAGACGTTGACCCCGAGTGCGCGGCACATCGACTCGCCGACAAGCGCACCGCCGATGCGGGGGTTCACCTCGATCAGCTGGGGTCCGTGGGTGGTCATGGCGATTTCGATGTGGGCGAACCGGTCGGTGTACCCGAGGACCGCCAGCACCTCCCCGAGCCACACCTCGATTTCGCGGAGTTCGGCGGGTGGCAGCGCCACGGGGAATGCCGTCACGTCCTCCCGGAACCAGGGCTGGGCCGACATGAGGCGGCTCGACAGCCCCAGCAGCCGGGTCTGCCCGGCCCAGGTCAGGGTCTCGGCGCTGTAGACGGGCCCGGCCAGGAACGGCTCGGCGAACAGGCTCCCGAACAGCGCTGCGTCCGCGGCCTCGCGGCGGAGCCGGGCGAGGTCGTCGGCGTCCCGGACAAGCCACACGTTCGCGCTGCTCGTGCCGGCCGTGTCCTTGACGACGGCGGGCAGCCCGACGGCCGACGCGAGCCGGTCGAGGCTCACCGTGGCCGGATCGTCCACCCCGAAGGGCGCCACCGGGCTCAGGCTCTTCTGGTTCAGCAGATCGCGGACGCGGGCCTTGTCGCGCACCAGCCGGATCACCGCCGGATCGATGCCGGGCAGGCCGAACTCGGCGGCGAGCTCGGCGCCGATCACTCCCCAGGTGTCCGTCGAGCTGATCAGGCCCCGCAGGTCACCGATCGCGTGCAGGGATTCGGTGACCGCCTGGCGGTCGTGCGTGTCGACCGGTACGACGTCGATCGTGCCGGGCGGCAGCGTGGCCAGCTCGTGGAGGTAGAGCGACTCGACACCGGTCAGCAGCGCCAGCCGTTCGCCCGAAGAGTGGGCGGCCCTGGCGAGATGGGCAAGGCCGAAGGAGAGCATCTCGAGGCACGCAATGGTCACGTTGAATATGTCGGGCGGGCAGACCAAAGAGTTCCGATCGACTGCCGTCCATTGTGGGCAAGTCACCGTGATCCAGTCCGCAGGTCGCGGAGCACGCCGGGCACCTTCGCCCGCTGAGCTGGTCGGCCGCATACCGCGCCTGGTTCCCGCAACATTCGGTTGATTCGTCCTCGGCGACGACCCCCGGCGCCGGAACTAACGCAGTCGTGCGCGCGACCTACCCGGGGGGACCAGAAAATCGACGGAGATAACTGGTCTCGCACACTTGCCGCCCTGCCGCCCTGCCCCGGCGGCACGACACGAGGGACGACCGCCCATGCCGTTCATGGTCCCGCCCGATGTCTCCGCGACCGTCCACGGTCATGTCACCGATGCCGTCAGAGCGCCCAGCCTCATCCGCCTGTCGGAGAACATGGTGCTCGTCCGGTTCGAGACGCTAAAGATCTACGCCGCTCTCGGCGCCGTCCGGGCACTGCTCGCCGACGGCACCGTACGGCCCGGAGACACCGTCATCGACAGTTCGAGCGGCATCTACGCACTGGCTCTGGCCATGGTCTGTCACCGCTACGATCTCCGCTGCCACATCGTCGCCTCGACCACCGTGACACCGACGATCCGGTCACAGCTGGAGATCCTCGGCGCGACGGTGGACCAGATGCCGGCCGAGTCCGACCTGCGCCTCGATCAGGACCGCAGGGTCGCGCGGATCCGTCAGCTGCTGCGCGCCAACCCCGGCATGCACTGGATGCGTCAGTACCACGACCCCATCCACTACCTCGGGTACGCCGAGCTGGCCGGCCTGGTGCACGTCGCGCTGCCCGACAGGCCCCTGACTGTGGTGGCCAGCGTCGGCACCGGCGCGTCGAGCGCCGGCCTGATCCAGCCGCTACGCCGGCACGATCCGGCGGCCAGACTGGTCGGGGTCCAGCCGTTCGGCAGCGTCAGCTTCGGCAGCGAACGCTTCCAGGACCCCGAGGCAATCATCGCCGGTATCGGCAGCGCCATCCCCTTCGACAACGTCCGCCCCGACCTCTACGACCAAGTGCACTGGCTGACCTTCCACTACGCCATGGCCGGCACGATCGACCTGATGCGTACGCACGCCGTCTTCGCCGGCCTGTCCACCGGAGCGGCCTTCCTGGTAGCGGCGTGGGAGGCACAGCGTCACCCCGGACGCGAGCATCTCGTCATCGGCGCGGACACGGGGCACCGGTACGTGGACAAGGTCTTTACCCGGCACCGGGATGCGCTGGACCGAGCCGCGCTGAAGCCCACCGAGATCGATACCCTCAGAGATCTGACACCGCCGTGGTCGACGATGGACTGGGATCAGCGGCCCTATCCCCCCGTCCAGGAACACATCGGGCACCGGCGCCGCCTATCAACCCGATCGGGCGCTCCGAACCTCCTCGGTTCTGGGGACGAGCCGACGCAGGCGCCGAACCACCGCCACCACCAGCGGCGGAAGCAGGATGCACTGGGCGGCCACGACCAGCCAGAACCCCGACAGCTGACCCGCCCGCTCGAAGAGTCCGTACACGCTGCCGCCGACGACACCGCTGAGGAAGGAACCGACCCCTACGGCCAGCCGCTGCTGACCGAAGACGGCCGTCGCTGACCGCTTCGAGCCCGCCAACGCCATAAGGTCGTTCTTGAGGAAGAGCACCGCGTTGCCGACGCTGATCGCCGCGACTCCGGCCCCGATCGTGAACATGTTTCCACCGGCGAACGCGACCATCCCCGTCGCCAGGAAGCCGAAACCGATCGCCATCGCCGACGGATGGCTCATCCGCTCGACCCGGTGCGCCACGAGGGGCTGCACGAGGACCAGCCCGAGGGAGTAACCCATCATCGCCACGCCGTAGAACAGCGCGGCTACTCGGCCCTCCGCGTAGCTGGAGAGGTACTGGTAGAACTGCATGTAGAGGTAGACCGACAGGGCGGTGACGACGAAGGGCAGCACCACGATGCCGTGCAACATCCGGTGATACGGCTCGACCGGCGGGGCGTCGGGGACCATCCGCTCCCTGGGCAGGAAGAAGTGCCAGACCCCGAGAATGGCGTAGACCACCGTGACGACCGCGAACATGCTGCTCGGACGCTGGATGAGCAGGGCGCCCAGCACCGGCCCGAGGGCGACGCCCAGGTTGCTGGCGGCGTTGCCGGCAGAGACCAGCCGGGGCCGCTGCTGCGGGTCGGCTCCGTGTACCAGGTAGCTGCGGTACGCCGGTGAATACAGCGAACCTCCGCTGGAAATGAGGAACAGTCCCACGACGGTGGACACCGGGCCTGTCGCTCCGAGAAGGAAGGCGCCGCCGCCGAGGCTGTAGAGGACCATGGCACCGCGCAGCGAGCGCTGCAGCCCGATCCGCTCGGCCAGCGCCGCGCTGAGCGGGGCGCTGGCGAACTGCACCAGCGTGGCGGCCCCGAGCACGACCCCGACCTGCGCCATCCCGAGCCCCGTCCGGTCGCGCAGCAGAACCGCCAGGTACGGATAGACCGAGAACGAGCCGACGTTGACCAGGAGACCACCCAGCAGCAACGCGATTTGGGCGCCCGTGAAGGGGTGATCCCGCAACGACAGCAGACGGTTACGCGCGACCGACCCGGTCCGGGACGATGTCGGGGCCGCCATCAGCCGACCGGCGCCCGCGCCGCAGCCAGGGACGCTTCGCCGAAACGACGGCTCCGTGCCGCGTACCAGCTCACCCGTGACCTCCCGGCCCGATCCCGCACCCGAGACCGCCCGATCTGCCTGCTGTCGTCGTGTTGGCGACCAGGCCGGACCCTACCCGTCTTCGGAACGGACCGTCTGTCACGGCAAGTTTTCGGGAACCAGCCGCGTGATGAAGCCGACTACTGATGCGGGAACGTCCCCCGGCCATCCGCCGTGCCCTGACCTGCCAACCCCACCAGGAGAGTCCGTGCCGCGATCACGTTCCCTCGTCACCGCCCTCGCCGTGTCGGTCGCGCTCGTCAGCGCGTGTAGCTCCGACTCCGGTGATGCCGGCTCAACCACCGTCCTGCGCATCGGGATGAGCGCGGAGTCGGGTCCGCTGGACCCGCACGCGTTCACCGGCAACTTCCTG
Source organism: Micromonospora sp. DT48 (assembly GCF_049844495.1). Taxonomy (NCBI): domain Bacteria; kingdom Bacillati; phylum Actinomycetota; class Actinomycetes; order Micromonosporales; family Micromonosporaceae; genus Micromonospora; species Micromonospora sp. DT48. The sequence continues at coordinate 70,590 of NZ_JBNCLE010000015.1, read as the reverse complement.
CTGCTCGACGCGATCTACGAGCCGCTGGTCAGCTACGGCGAGGACGGGCGGCTGGAGCCGGGCCTCGCCGAGTCGTGGACCGTCGCCGAGGGCGGCAAACAGGTGACCCTCGACCTGCGCGACGGCGTACGCTTCACCGACGGGACACCGCTGGACGCTGCCGCCGTCAAGTGGAACTTCGACCGGTGGGTCGGCAACAAACGCTTCTCGTTCTTCCGGGCGTCGCAGGTCATCTCCGCCGTCGAGGCCCCGGATCCAGACACTGTCCGGCTCACCCTGTCCGAGCCGTACGAACCGTTGCTGCAGGAGTTGTCGATCGTGCGCCCGGTCCGGCTACTCAGCCCGAAGTCGGCCGCCGCTGACGGGACGTTTCAGAACCCGGTCGGCACCGGCGCGTGGAAGCTGGTCTCCAACACGGCGACCGGCGCCACCCTGGAACGCAACGGCGACTACTGGGGGGAGAAACCGCGCCTGGAACGTCTCGAATTCAAGGTCATCCCGGACTCCCAGGCCCGCGTCGACGCCCTCACCAATGGCGAGATCGACCTGATCGGCGGCCCCTACCTGGCCCCGATAACCCCGGTCGAGGCGAAGTCCCTGGACGGCCGCGACGACGTCAAGCTGCTCACCGGCGCCCCGGACGTCTCGATCATGCTCGGGTTCAACCCCGACGGCCCGGCCGGCGACAAGGCCGTACGTCAGGCTGTCGGCAAAGCGATCGACACCGCCGCAATGGCGAAGGCGCTGTTCCTGGACTACGCCGAACCGGCCCGGCGAGTGTTCCCGCCGGGAGTGCCGGACTCCGGCGCCGATTTGCCGGTCGGCTTCGACAAGGCCGCCGCCGGCAGCGTGCTGGACGCGGCCGGCTACGTGCGCGACGGCGACACCCGGGTCAAGGACGGAAAGCGACTCTCGCTGCGGCTGCTGATTCCGGCGACCCCGGCGGAGGGACAACTCGACCCGCGCACCACGGCCTCGGCGATCGCCGCTGCGCTGAAGGAGGTGGGTATCGGGGTCGAGATCGTCCCGGTCGACGCCGCCGTCTACTACGACGAGCGCGCCGAGGGCAGATACGACATCACGTTCTTCGAAACCCTCGGCGCGCCGTACGACCCGTCCAGCTCGATCGTTTCCCTGTTCACCGACGAGGCGCGGGCGCCGCTGTGGGCGACGCCGGCCATCGAGGGTCTCGTCGACAAGGCGCTGTTCGCCGCCGACCCGACCGCCCGGACGGTGGCCTACCAGAATCTCTACGACGCCGTCGCCGCCGACGCCGGGTTCGTGCCGTTGGTCTACCGGCCCCGAATGTGGGCGGTCCGTGACGGGGTGAACGGCTTCGCGGTCTCGCCCAGCGACGTCGACCTCAAACTGACCGCGGTCACCGTCGGGTGAGGACACGACGGCTGCGGTCCGCCGGACGCTACCTCGCGCGGTGGCTCGTCGACACCGTCGGCGTACTCGTGGCGTTGTCCGCCGGCACCTTCGCGCTCGTGCTGCTCGCGCGCGGTGATCCGGCGGCGATGCTGGCCGCGACCCGGGCCGGCCGGCCCGCCACGCCCGAGCAGGTCGAGGCCGTCCGCGCCGAACTCGGTCTGGACGCCCCCGCCCCGCTGCGGTACCTGCGGTGGTTCGCCGACGCGGTAACCGGCGATTTCGGGGTGTCGCTGCGGACGAACACACCCATCGGCCCGGAGATCGCCGACCGGATGGGCGTGACGCTGGGGCTGGTCGCCGGCTCCGCCGTGCTGGCCCTCGTGGTCGGCGTGGCAGTCGGCGTCGCCGGGGCGGTGTTCGAACGCGGCCTGGCGCGCGGAGCCCTGCGCACCGCAGCGCTGCTGGCCACGTCGGTGCCGGCGTTCTGGCTGAGCTATCTGCTGGTGCTGGTGCTGGCGTTGCGGCTGAGACTGGTGCCGACCTCGGGGATGGCGGGGTCCACGACCTGGGTGATGCCGTTGGCGGTGCTCGGGCTGCCGGCTGCCGGTGCGCTGAGCCGGGTGGTGGCCGTGACGCTGCGCGAGGCGCTCGACCGGCCGTACGTGCTCGCCGCCCTGGCCCGTGGCAGCCGACCGACGTCGATCGTGCTCCGCGACGGCCTGCCCAACGCCGCCGGGCCGATCCTGTCCGTCGCCGGATTCACCGTCGGCACCCTGCTGGTGGGAACCATCGTCGTGGAGCAGATCTTCGGCTGGCCCGGCCTCGGCGCCTACTTCGTCAAGGCCGCCGCAGCCCGGGACGTGCCAGCGCTACAGGCCAGCGCGCTCGTCCTCGGCGGCGGATTCATCCTCGCCAACCGCCTCGCCGACGTCGCACAGGCCCTCATCGACCCCCGATCCCGCCGCGACGCCGAAACACACCACCGCCCGCCCCGCCAGCGATGGCGCCAACCGGTGCGCAGTGGCACCGGCGAGACCACGGCACGCCCTCGGACGGAGACGACATGAACGTCCGACACCGCCGCCGAGCCATCCCACCGTCCGTGCGCACCACGCTGGTCGCCCTGCCGCTGCTCGCGTTCGCGATCGTGGGGCTGCTGGCGCCGCTGCTCGCCCCGGCCGACCCGACCGCCACCGACCTGGCGGCCAGCCTGCTGCCGCCGTCGGCGGAACACCCCCTCGGCACCGACCAACTCGGCCGCGACCAGCTCAGCCGAATCCTGCACGGCGCCCAGATCTCCCTCGCGGTCACGGCAGCGGTCCTGACGATCTCGCTGACCGTCGGCGGCGTCACCGGCACCGTCGCCGGCTACCTCGGCGGCCCGGTCGACCGGATCATCTCCCGGATCATCGACATGGCCGTCTCCCTACCCGGCATGCTCGTCGCCCTGGCCGTCATCGGCGTACGCGGTCCCGGTGCGGAGAACCTCATCCTCGCGATGTCGCTGTGGGCCTGGGCCCCGTACGCCCGCATCGCCCGCGCCCGCGTCGCCGGCCTGCGCGGCAGTCCGCACCTGGACGCCCTACGGCTGCTCGGCGCCGGACCCGCCCGCATCGTCGGCCGGCACCTGCTCCCACCGGCCCTCGCCCCGTGCCTGGTCTACGCCAGCACCGACGTCGGCGCGATCGTGCTCGGCGTCGCCACGCTCAGCTTCCTCGGCCTCGGCATCCCCCCACCGCACGCCGAGTGGGGCCAGATGCTCATCGAGGGCCGCCCCCACCTCGCCTCCGCCTGGTGGCTTGCCTACCCGCCCGGCATCGCGATCACCGCCGTCGTGTTCGCCAGCAACCTCCTCGGCGAGCGTCTCGCCACAGGCGACAAACGGCCCTCGATCCTGCGCTGGGTACTCCCGACGCGTCTTCGCGCCCCGTCCGCCCGCCGGGCCACCACCGTGCCACTGGCAGCGGCCCTTCCGACCGTCGCCCCGGCCATGTCCGACGAGAACGGCACCCTGCTGCGGGTACGGGACCTCTCGGTCAGCTATCCGCACGACGGCCGGCGCCGCCAGGTCGTCGCCGACGTCGCCTACCAGGTACCCCGGGGACACGTCCTGGCCATCGTCGGCGAGACCGGCAGCGGCAAGACCACCTCCGCGATGGCGCCGTTCGGGCTACTCGACCCCAGCGCGGTCGTCACCGGGTCGGCAACCCTGGCAGCCGGCACCCAGGCACGCCAACTCGTCGACCTTCCACAGCGGGAGCGACGCCAGATCAATGGCCGCCGTGTGGGCGTAGTCTTCCAGGACAGCCTCGCCACGCTCAACCCGTTGCGGACCATCGGCGCGCACGTCGACGAGGCCGTCCGCAACACCGGACGCGGCGGCCGGCGCGCCGCCACCCGCCGGGCCACCGAAGAGCTGCTACACCTTGTCGAGCTGCCCGACCCGGCCGGTATCGCCGGCAAGTTCCCCCACCAGATCTCCGGCGGGATGCGGCAGCGGGTACAGATCGCCATCGCCCTCGCCGGCAAGCCGGAACTGCTGGTCGCCGACGAACCGACCTCCGCCCTCGACGTCACCGTCCAGGCGCAACTGCTCGACCTGCTGGCCCGGCTCCGCGACGAACTGGGCATGGCCATGATCATCGTCAGCCACGACCTGGCAGTGGTCACCCGGCTCGCGGACACGGTCGCCGTCATGTACGCCGGCCGGATCGTAGAATCCGGACCGCTCGCCACCGTGCTCGCGAACCCGGCCCACCCCTACACCCGCGGCCTGCTCGACGCCGTACCGCATCCCGGCGCGCCACCCGGCACGCGGTTCCGCACCATGCCCGGACACTCCGGCGCCGGCCCGGACGAAACCGACGGTTGCGCGTTCGCCCCCCGCTGCCCCATCGCCGTCACCGCGTGCACCCATGACCAGCCGGCGCTGCTGACGCTCGGCCCGGCACACCATGCGACCTGCCCCCAGCAGTCCGGCGAGGACACTCTGGTGGGCGGGGCTACCCTCGAGCGGGACAGGGCCTGACCGGTGCTGGACATCGCGCAGGTCACCGCCGGCTACCCCCACCACCACGACCGCGGCCGGGCGAACGTGATCGAGAACGTCACCCTGCGCGTCGAGCCGGGCGAGATCGTCGGGCTCGTCGGCGAGTCCGGCTGCGGCAAGACCACCCTCGCCCGCGTTGTCACCGGACTCCACCGGCCCAGCACCGGCGTGGTCCGATTCTCCGGCGTCGACGTCCACAGCCTGCGCGGCCGAGCACTGCGGGCACACCGGCGGCACGTCCAGATGGTGTTCCAGGACCCGTACCTCACCCTCAGCCCGCGCCAGACGGTACGACAAGCCCTCGTCGAGCCGCTGCGCATCCACCGGATCGGCGACTCTCGAGCACAGTCCACGCGGATCGACGAACTGCTCGACCTCGTCGGCCTCGACCGTCAGGTCGGCACGCGCCGGCCCCGCCAGTTGTCCGGCGGACAACAGCAGCGCGTCGCGATAGCCCGCGCCCTGGCTCTCGGACCACGACTGCTCGTCTGCGACGAACCAGTCACCGCACTCGATGTGTCAGTCCAGGCGAAGATCCTCAACCTACTACTCGATCTACGAGACCAGCTCGGCCTGGCCTGCTTGTTCATCTCCCACGACCTCGCCGTCGTCCGACAACTCGCCGACCGGATCGCGGTCATGCGCGACGGCCGAATCATCGAGCAGGGCCCGACCCTGGAGATCACCACCATCCCTTGCCACCCATACACGCAGGCCCTACTCGCAGCGACCCCCACGATCGATCTCCAAGTCCCCTGAGGCTGCGACTGGACGGACACGGCCTCAGTCCTTCCGGAGCCGCTCGACCGCGGCCCGGCGGCTGAATCCTCGCAGGCGAGCGCCGAGCGCCGTTTGGCACGGAACCCCCGTCGATCGGAAACACGAAATTGAACGTAGCGACACGGGCCGGCACCGCCGTACTACACGGTTTTGCGCCCCACATTTCGGCCAGGTATGCGTGAACAGCCGGGGCCCCGTAATAATCCCTGGTCAGAGGCGACTTCTTCGGGAGTTTCAACACTGGTCGCCGAGGCGAAGTGTGGGGCGCTGTGTGACCACGGCGGTGACCACAAGATCACAAGCAATCGACGTCAGTTGATAACTGACGTCGATTGACCTGCACAAACACAAGGTGGAGCCGAGGGGACTCGAACCCCTGACCCCCACACTGCCAGGGGGGCTGTCGGCAGCCTGCTGTTGTCCTGGCCAGCTAGCGAGCGTGACACCGTCATCGACTCCCCTGCTACGCACCGCTAGACCCCGATGAGGACTCGGTGAACTGGCATGGAACTGGCACGACTCTCGAACCTGGCCGCCAGACGCAACACCCCGCTGTTGTCACCCAATGTGTCACCCCGCTTCGGGGCAGTTTAAGCAGCTCAAGCACCGTCAGGTGACTTGGGTGACAGCGGTGACAGGCAACCGGCCCGACACGGGCGCGCGTGCCTGCGAGGGAGTGTCCTTCGAGCTGGCGCGTGGGTTCTGACTGGGGCAAAGTCAGTCATGGACGGCACGATCAAGGTTCGGCACTTATCCGACACGGCCGAGTCTCTTGCGCGGCTAACTGGTCGAAGGAAAGATCGTCTGCTGGTTCTAGACTTCGCCGTGAACACAAGCGAGAGGCGTAGGCGTGGGAACGGACAACTCTGCGGTCAGGCTGACAGCGATCTTGGAAAGGGTGCGGGACGAGAATGCGACCGACCCCGCCCTTAGAGCCTGGATGAGGGTATTTGATGTGCCCGATTACCTCGGTGTACTCCAGGGCGCGGCCGACCTCGGACGGCTGGTCGATCAGTTGGAGGCCGATGTGCTTGCCCTGCCGAAGGACGAGGATCCGGAACATCTTCTCTCTTACCTACCTTTGCTCCGAAAGCTCATCGAGACATTTGCCATTGTTGGCAAGGTGTCGATGGTCGAATTTGCAAAGCATGCCCACGTCGGAGTGATTTACAGCGTGGCAAGCTGTGCACGAGCACTGCGACGCAACGGTCGGATCGAGCCGCTGATCGCGGATGACTCCGTAAAACAGCTTGTGAACGACGTTCGAGCGATCATTGACGACGTAATTGTCAGTGACCTTCCGGAGAGCCTGAAGGAGCTTCTGGTCGACCGCCTGAGAGACGTTGAAGTATCGCTACTCAACGTCCGCATTGGTGGGTATGCGAGCGTCGAGAAAGCCATGGATTCTCTCACGTTTGCGGCGATGCGGGCGACAGAGCCGGATAGCGGAGAGCGCGCGCAGGCTGGCTCCTTCGTCGCCCGCCTATGGGGAAAGCTAAGCGAGCATGCCCAAGGGGCAGAGGCCATCGCTTCAACGGCGGCCAGTACCGCAGAGGTAGTCAAGGCGATTACTGGAAGCTGATGTCGATCCGTCACACGGGGGGTGCGGGTAGGAATGACTATTGTTGCGCCGCCGTCGTGCGCTCGAATCGTCTACGTTGCCCGCCTAGCCTCAATTCGGGCTGAAATTTGTTGGGCAACCTCCGCCGGGTCGATCTTTCCCGTGTCGAATTCAAGGTCTGCGGCGATTCCTGGTTGGGTTTGATCCCAAACGATAAGGCGTTCCAGGGTATCGCCGGTTTTTCTCGCTGCAATTCGCTCCGCAGCTACATCCCGAGCACACCAGAGGCAAACAACAACCCAACAGATACCTGGCGTTGATCGCTTGACAGCATCAATCGCCTCTATCTGACCGAGGTGCAGGATCGGTACCCGGTGCTCGGCAAAACATACGAGGGCTGGCCGGTCGACACCGTACAGTGAGTTGTATCGCCTGTTCTCCCAGATCATGTCACCATGCTTACGCAACTCGACGAAATGGCTAGGCGTTACTAAACGGTACCCGTAGGTTCGGCCGCCACCCGCTTTCAACCGGGGGAATAAAGCAAACTTGTCATCAATTTTGGCTAGTTCGCGGGTCACGGTGTCCTTGCCCGCCGCCGGTGGGCCGTACAAAATTACGCCTGCTGAACTCATTGACGACCACCCTCAGCCTTCAACACTTGTCGAAGCAGGCTACGCGCCTGCGCCTGTAGCGGTACTCCGGATGCACAATTATCCACCAGCGCATGAGGAATTCCGGGCCGGAAATCCAAGTCGATTCTGCTTAGGTATTCGGACCAATTAGCTAGCTTGGCAGCGTCTCGGGCCGCTCCTCGGTGGCGAATGTAGGTGTGCATCGTACTGGCGTCACAGTAGACCCAAACAAAGGTGGTTACAGCCTTCATCTCGGCTAGAGACGCCTGCATGCGCTCTAGCCAAGCTGGATCCTTGAACTCCGCCACGAAGGGCGCTGTAACGATCGCGCTGTTGCCGCACGAGACATTCTCGATTGTGGCCGCCACTAGTGACTCATACTCGCGCGGCCTCATGAGTTTGAGATACCCGTCTGATTCGCGGTCGTTAGGCGAAAGACCCATGACCTCAAGGGCCGCTTCAACAATTGGGCGCGTCAGCGTGTCTTTATCAAGCATTGGCCAACCCGTTTCACGGGTAAGGATGCGACCCAACTCGGTTTTACCGCTGCCAGCGTACCCACCAATCATCAACACATGCGGGTTGCTGGGCCGGATTTCTACTCGCCTGCTTTGTTCTGGCGCGTTGACAACCCGCTTAGATCGCGACTTGCTGACCACTAGGCCCTCTGCGGCGAGCAGACGCATTGCCTCAGTAATCGTGAATACGCTCACTCCCCACTGTTCGGCCAGCTCCCGAGTCGTCGGTAACGCCTCGCCATGTCGGAGTGCGCCCGACTCAATGTCGTTGCGAAGGTTTCGGGCCACCTGCTGGTGCAGCGCCTCAGACCGAGCTAGCCGGGGCTCAGGGGTAGGCATGGGAGTCCTCTCGCGTGGCAACGGCAACCCTCGGAGCCTATCAGCGGCCTACCAGATGATAGGTCGCTCCGTACCGTCGTGCCTGGTCATGCGCGACTTCGGCCATCACAGTTGACCCGTTGTCATATCAGTTGTTAGGTTGCTTGCGTCACACCCCAGCCAGCAGCAACCGGGGAAGGCAGCGGCTCGTCGCTGCGCGCCTACGTGCTGCTGTGTCTGGCCGTTACCTGACAACTTCACAGCAGAAGCGCCGCGTTTGATTTGGCTTGCGGTATTCCCGCCTTGAGTCACACGGTGGCCGACCTCGGTAGATCCCGAGCGAGCGGGCCGAGCGGGTCGGGTCTTGGCGCGCGGACTGTCTTCTGCCTCTTCGTATCTGCACCTGTCCCGGGGTGGGGTGTCGCGCTGCTCTGTTGCGCGGCCTCACCCCGGGTTTCCCGTCTTGATTCCCGCTTGTGGAGGTGAGCCGTCATGACCGTGAGCGTCTTCGCTGCCGTTCGAGTGACCACCCGCAACAGCGCCGTGTGGCGTACCTGCCACCGCTGCGGCGGGCTCGCCCCGCTGGCACCCGATGAGCGTCACTGCCGCCCCTGCCGGCCGATGTCGCGCTCTCGCCGTTCTGGAAGGAACCGATCGAAGTGATCACCAACCTGCCTACCGTCGAGCCGACCGCCGCCGACCTGGCCGCGATCGACACCGAGTGGCCGCTGATCGCCGCCGAGCTGGACAAGCTGGACGCCGAGATCACCCTGATCTACGCCGAGGACCACGGCGGACCCTCGCCGCTGGACTGGCGCAGGCTGCGTCGGGCTGAGGCCCGTGTGACCCGCGCCGCCGCCGACCTCGCCCACCGCGCCACCGACCCGCAGCGCGCGGCCTGATGTCCCGCATCCGCGCCGCCTTCCACGACCCGGACGGGTCGCGGTACGGCATCCCGACGTTCTGGTGGCGCGGCGCACCCGCCGGCTACGCCACCCGCCGCCAACTGCGCGCCGCCGGCCTGTGCCCCGGTGGTCAGCCGATCGCCGCGCAGATCCTCTGGCGCGGCATTGGTGGTACCCGCACCGCCTACCTGTACCGCCTGGACCTGGCCCGGCCGAAGCGCACCGCCACCCCCGCGCAGCTGCGCGCGATACGCGCGGCGTTGACCGCGCGCCGTACCTGCCCGACCTGCCGAGTTGTCCGGCCCTACTGCATCCCGCGCTCGCTCGGCGAGTGCGTCGACTGCGCCTACCCGATGGAGGAAGCAGCATGACCGCCCCCACGATCAACGACACCCGCTACCCGCAACCCGTCGAGAAGCTGTTGCCCGCCGCCCGCGCGCTGGAACTGCCCGACGGGCAGGAGTTCCCGTCACGCAACCGGCTGATGCGCGAGTTCCGCATCGGCGCACCGAAGGCCGATGAACTGCTCGCCCGACTGCGGGCCGAGCACGCCGACCGGACCCGCACCGACACCCTGCGGACCGCAATGGCCGTTCGGGGTGCCCTGCTGGCACCACAGACCGACACCGACACCCCGCCCACGCCCCGGTTGGAGTACGCCGAGCCGATCGGCCCGGACCCGGCACCCACCCCGGTCGTGCCCGAGCACGCGCCGCCGCCCGCCGAGCCGGTGAAGATCCCACCGGCCGAGCCGGTCGCCGAGGTTGGCACGGTCGGTCACCCGGACACGCCCACCCCGACAGCGCCGGTCCGGTCGGCGGTGGTGTGGCCGGTGATCCTGCTGGCGTTGCCGGCGTTCGTGGCGATCTGGTCCGGGTGGGTCGGACTCGGCGGACTCACCGGGTTCGGGGTGGTGCACCCGCTGCCCGGTATCGCGGACGGGTTCGCCATCAACACCGCGATCACCCTGCCGATCGGCGTCGAGACGTACGGCGCGTACGCGCTGTACGTGTGGCTGTCCGGCCGCGTGCCCGAGCGGGCACGCCGGTTCGCGAAGTGGTCGGCTATCGCGTCGCTACTGGTCGGCGCGCTCGGCCAGGTGGCCTATCACCTGCTGGTCGCGGCCGGTGTCGAGTCGGCCCCGTGGTGGATCACCACCGCCGTTGCCTGCTTGCCGGTGGCGGTGCTCGGCATGGGCGCGGCCCTGGCGCACCTGGTGCGTTCGCACGACTAGTTCCGCCCGGCGGCACAGCACACGGGCCTAGGAAACCTCGCTGTGCCGCCGGTCCCCTTCCGATCTCCCGACCGTTGGAGGAACCCCCATCATGACTGCCCCTGATGATGACCGTTTCGACTGGCAGGCCGCCGAGCGTGATCTGACCGACACCGGGCCGGATGCCGAGGTGGTCGACCTGGACGCGGCCCGTTCCCGCCGCGCCGCCACCGACCCCGCCGATGACAGCGGTGAGGGTGGGCTGGTGCTGGTCGACAGCATCGACGCGCAGCGTCGCCCGCGGTTCACCCTGGCCGGGTTCCGCGACGCGCAGCGTCGGCCGATCCTGCCTGGTTGGCTGCGTTCCCGTACGGAGTTCACCGGCAACCTGGCGTGGGCTGCCGGGCTGACCGCGCACACCGCCGGCTACCACCTGCTGCGGGTGCCGAAGTACGCCGGGAAACTCGCGTGGCGTGCCCCGGTCGGCGTGTACCGGGTCACGCGCGGATACACGCGGTGGTTGTTCGACCTGGAAGGCGAACCGGTCCGCCAATCGGTGGTCCGCGCGGCCATCGACCGGCCCGAAGAGGCCCGCCTGTACCAAACGCTTGCCCGGCAGCGGGATCGGCGGGTCCGGTGGCGTGGCCTGACCGCCGTCCCGACCGCCGTGGTGCTGCTGGTCGGCCTCGGCCTGCTCGCCACCGCCCCGGCCTCCGCCGTCATCGCGACGGTCGCCGCCGTGGTGGTGGTGTTCGGGATCCTCGGCGCACCGGCGGACCGGCCGCTGCTCGACACCGCCGTGGTCCGCAGCCCGGTGACGCCGCTGACCTCGGATGAGGTGGTGCGCGCCCTGGCGGCGCTGAATATCTCCGGCATCAACCAGGCCCTACGCCGAGGCGACACCGGCAAGCGGTGGTTCCCCGCACCAATCACGCGGGAGAACGGCACCGGGTGGCGGGCCGACGTCGAACTGCCGCGCGGGGTGACGGCCTCGGCGGTGGTCGAGAAGCGGGAGGAGCTGGCCGCCGCGCTCACCCGCCCGCTGGGCTGTGTGTGGCCCGAGGCCAACGCCGAGGTGCACCCCGGCCGCCTGGTGCTGTTCGTGGCCGACAAGGATCTGTCCCGGTCGAAGCAGGCCGCCTGGCCGCTGCTCAAGTCGGGTGCGGTGGACCTGTTCAAGCCGTTCCCGTTCGGCACCGACCCGCGCGGCCGGGCCGTGACGCTCACGCTGATGTTCGCCTCGATGATCGTGGGGTCGATTCCGCGTATGGGTAAGACGTTCTCCCTGCGTCTGGCCATGCTTGGCGCGGCCCTCGACCCGCGCGCCTGGATCCTCGCGTTCGACTTGAAGGGCACCGGTGACCTGTCGCCGCTTGCGCCGATCTGCCACCGCTACCGCGCCGGTGACGACGATGAGGACATCGCCTACGGCCTCGCCGCGATGCGCGAGGTACGCGCCGAGCTGCGCCGCCGGACGAAGGTGATTCGGGAGTTGCCGCGTGACCTGTGCCCGGAAAACAAGGTCACCCCGGACCTGGCCAGCACGAAGCGCCTCGGGTTGCAGCCGATCGTGATCGGGGTGGACGAGTGCCAGGTGTGGTTTGAGCACCCGCGCTACGGCGATGAGTTCGAAGAGATCTGCACCGACCTGATCAAGCGTGGCCCGGCCGCCGGAATCACGCTGATCCTGGCCACGCAGCGGCCGGATGCGAAGAGTCTGCCGACCGGTATCTCCGCGAACGCGGTGCTGCGGTTCTGTCTCAAGGTCATGGGGCACACCGAGAACGACATGGTTCTTGGTACGTCGATGCACAAGGCCGGCATCAAGGCGACCATGTTCTCTCGCCGGGACCGGGGGATCGGTTACCTCGCCGGTGAAGGTGATGACCCGACGATCACCCGGACGTTCTACATCGATGGGCCGACCGCCGAGCAGGTCATTCGCCGTGCGCGGACGTTGCGGGAGCAGGCTGGCACGCTGTCCGGCCACGCGGCCGGGCAGGTCATGGACACCACCGCTGTGCGGCTAGACACGCTGTTGGACGACATCGCGGCCGTGATGTCCGACAGCGAGGCCAAGCTGTGGTCCGAGGTCGTCTGCGAACGCCTTACCGGCCTACGGCCCGACGTGTACGCCGGTTTGACGCGGGAGCAGTTGACCGCCGCGCTCAAGCCGTACGGCGTCACCACCGGACAGGTATGGGGCACGGACCCCGACACCGGGCGGGGTGCCAACCGGCGCGGCATCGACCGCGCGCACATCCTCACCGCCATCACCAAGCGTGACCGCGAGCAGGGCGGCAGGGCCGCCAGCTAGCCGCGCCGATCGCCGCTAGGTCTAGCACGCACGCCCGCTAGACCTAGCGGCACCACTAGCGACCAATCCGAAACCTGGCCAGCGCCCTAGCCCCTAGCGGCGACGGCCCCGCTCACCCTGAAAACGGCCCCTGGGAGGCGTTTCGTGGTCACCCTCGCCCTACTCGCTAGCCTCACCCTCGCTGGTTACGCAGCGTGGCATCTCATCCTGTGCTACGCCGCGCCGATGCCGCGCTGCCGCGCCTGCCACGGCACCGGAGAGCGACGCGGCCTGATCATCCGCGCGCTGCATGAGTGCCACCGCTGCCACGGCACCGGCCGCCGGCCGCGCCTCGGCCGCCGGCTGATCGAGTACATCCGCGCCGAGTACCGGGCAGGCCAGCAATGACCGGCCGCGACCGGCACACCGGCTGGTGCGCCGGTGGCCACCGATGCGGCCTCGGCGAACACCGCTCCGACGAAATCGTGGTCGACGCCGGACGGGCGCGGGCCGTGCTCGTGCGCGTGCGGTCCGCCGCCGGCCGCGACCACGCCGAAATCCGGCTACGGGTGGCGCTCGCCCCGACCGAGGTGGCCGCTCGCCGTCAGTTGGTCGGACTGCTCGGCGACATGCGGCAGGCCGTGACCCGCGCGGCCATCGCGGCGCGGCCTCGGCCGCGCCGGGCCGCCTGATGGCCGGGCCGCGCCGCGATGGCGCTTCCCCGCGTGATGCCCGGCTGTCCGGGTTGGAAATCTGGCTCACCGGCACCCCGGCCGAGCTGGACGCCGCGACGGCCGCGCTCACCGCTGCGGGGCACCGGATCGCTCAACGCGGCACCCGCTGGCCGCTGACCGGCGCTGACGCCGGCCGGTGCCGCCTCTACCTGCGGCTGTCCGTCGTCACCACCGCCCGACCGGCCAGCCGCGCACCGGACACCGGTGGCGCGGCGCTGCTCGACCTCGACACCGCCCGCACCCACCGCATGACCGCCTGATCAGGAGACATCTCCATGCCTGACCTGCTCACCACCGCGCTCGGCCACGCCGAACGCGGCTGGCACATTTTCCCGCTGCGCCCTGACGACAAGCGACCCGCCTTCCCCGACCACGCCGCCGACCGGTGCACCGGCCGTGACCCGCGCTGCCACGCCGCTGGCCGGCACGTCGGGTGGGAAGACCGGGCCACCACCAACCCCGACCGCATCCGCCGCGCATGGTCGACCCGCTCCTACGGGATCGGTATCGCGTGCGGCCCGTCCGGGCTGGTCGTGGTCGACCTGGACGTTCCTAAGAGCGACGCCGACACGCCGCCGCCCGAGTGGGCCGGTGTGTGCGACGGCCGCGATGTGTTCGCCGTCCTCGCCGACCGGCACGGCACCCCGACCGGTTGGATCGCCGGTTTCGGCCCAGACGACACCATGCCGGTCGGCGTTGACCACACCTACACCGTGCTCACCGGCAGCGGCGGCACTCATCTCTACTACCGCCACCCCGACACCGGCCCGCAGTTGCGCAATACCACCGGCGACCGGGGCGGCCTCGGCTGGAAAGTCGACACCCGCACCCACGGTGGCTACGTCGTCGCCGCCGGCAGCACCGCCGCCGGCCGCCCCTACGTGGTGGCGCTCGACTGCGACCCGGCACCGCTGCCCGACTGGATCGCCGCCGCTACCGCGCCGCCACCGCTGCCGCCGCAACGGCCCGTGGTGGTCGACCTCGGCACCGGACGCCGCGCCGCCTACGTCGACGCCGCGATCCGCCGCCAGGTCGCCGAGGTCACCACCGCCACCGCCGGCACCCGCAATCACGCGCTCTACGTGTCCGCGGTTGCCCTCGGCCAACTCGTCGCCGGTGGCGCGCTCACCGAGGACGACGCCGAAACCGTCCTCACCGACGCCGGCCTCACGGCCGGGCTACGGCGCACGGAGACGACCCGCACCATCGCATCCGGGCTGCGCGCCGGTGCGCGTCGGCCCCGGAGCGTGGCCGCATGACCGCCCCGGCTGAGCGTCCCGACCTGCGGGTCATCCAGCCCGGTGACGACACCGCCGCCGAGGTCATCGCACCCATCCGGCGGGAACCGGGCCGCATCCGGACCGCGTGGACTGCCGCCGACCTGATGGCGATGGAGTTCCCGCCGCCCCGGTGGGCGGTACCCGGTGTGCTGTCCGAAGGCGTGAACCTGCTCGCCGGGCCGCCGAAGGTCGGCAAGTCGTGGCTGTCCCTCGGCCTCGGCCTCACCGTCGCCGCCGGTGGCAAAGCGTTCGGCAGCATCGACACCGAACCCGGACCGGTGCTCTACCTCGCGCTGGAGGACACGCCGCGCCGGTTGCAGTCGCGCATGGGCAAAGTCCTCGCCGGACAACCCGCGCCGGCCGGGCTGACCCTCGCCACCGCGTGCCCGCCGCTGCCGCAAGGTGGCGATGAGGCCATCGCCGCATGGTTGGACCGCAACCGCGACGCACGCATGGTCATCATCGACGTGTTCGCCAAGCTACGCGGCACATCCGCACCGGGCATGTCGGCCTATGACGCTGACTACGCGGCCGTGGGTCGGGCGAAGAAGGTTGCCGACGCCTACGGCGTGGCCGTGGTGCTGGTGCACCACGTCCGCAAGGCCGGATCGGACGACTTCCTCGAAGCCGTGTCCGGCACCAACGGCCTCGCCGGTGCCGCTGACGCCACACTCGTACTCCGCCGGCCGCGCGGGTCGGCCGACGGGGTGCTGCACGTGACCGGCCGCGACGTGGACGAGTCGGAATACGCGCTGGCGTTCGACCCGACCAACGGAGCGTGGACCATGCTCGACGGCCCCGCCGCAGAGCACGAAGTCAGCGACACCCGCGCCGCAATCCTGCGCTGGCTACGCACCTCCCCTGGCAGCACACCGAAGGCCATCGCCGAAGGCACCGGGCTCACCGCCGACAACGTCAAGAAGACCTGCGGCCGGATGCTCGACGCCGGCCAGGTCGCCTGCGACCCCGGCGGCCGATACCGGATACCCGCCTAGCTGTCCCCGATGTCACCCGAGTCACCACAGTCACCCGACCTGCACTCACCTGCGGAAACGCTGCCGAATCGCGGAGACAGGCCAGTGACAACCGACCGGCGGCAACCGGCCGGTCAGATCGGCTGAAACACACGCCATCCGCCATGTTTCAGCACAGACCCTACCCATCACCCTCGCAAGCCAAAGATCTTGGCTCTGCGGCGCTCTCAGCGGGCCGCTCTAACGCCCGCTGAGGCGTCCGGCCATCGACCCACTACGAACCCCGCGATCGGCCAGAAAGGCACCCAGCTTGCCGACGAACGCCCTTCCCGCCACCCGCACGCCGCACCACAGGAGGCCCGCAATGCCGGAGAGGTACCTGACGATCCCGGAAGTCGCTGCCCGGCTCGGCACCACCGACCGGTTCCCGCGCAGGCTGATCGAGGAACGGCGCATCGAGTTCAAGCGCTTCGGCCGACACGTACGGATCGCGGAAAGCGTTCTGAACGCCTACATCGACTCGTGCACCGTGACCCCGGTGCGCCGGATCGGCCGGGCACGGAGGGCTGCCTAAATGGCTGGCAATACCAAGGGGCGTAAACGCCGCTTCGGCAGCGTCAGGAAGCTCCCTTCCAGCGCGTGGCAAGCCCGGTACACCGCGCCGGACGGGTTGCCGCGCAAGGCACCGAGCACCTTCGACACGAAGCGGGCCGCCGAACAGTGGTTGGTCGAAACCGAGGCCGAGATGTTGCGCGGGGAATGGCTCGACCCCGACGCGGGAAAGATCACGCTAAGCGAGTACGCCGATCGGTGGATGCGCGAGCGTGATCTCAAGGCACGTACGCGAGAGGAGTACGAGCGGCATATCCGCCTTCATGTCCGGCCGCAGCTCGGCAACCACGCACTGAACGAAATCAGCGCGCCGCACATCCGCAAATGGCGCGCGGACCGGCTCGCCGATGGCGTGGGGAAACCGACCGTGGCTAAGACGTACCGCATCCTTCATGCGATTTTCGCCACCGCCGTTGACGACGACCTGATACGCCGAAACCCGTGCCGTATCAAGGGAGCCGGTCAGGACAAGGCCGACGAACGACCTACGGCCACGCTGCAACAGGTGTTCGCGATCGCCGAGGCGATCCAGCCGCGCTACCGGCTGTTCGTTCTGCTCGCCACATTCGCGCAACTGCGGTTCGGTGAACTGGTGGCGCTACGCCGCCGGGACATCGACTTGCGCACGATGGAGCTACGGGTACGCCGCGCTACGGCCGAGATGGAGGACGGCACGCAGATTGACGACGACCCGAAATCCGAGGCGGGTAAGCGGCCGATCAGCCTGCCGGCCGGGCTGCATACCGACGTGGAATGGCACCTCGCGCAGTTCGCCGAGGGTGGCCCCAACGGACGCCTGTTCCTCGGCGCACAACGTGGCATCCCACGCCGCCGCAACTTCAACCGGATCTGGCGAAAGGCTCTGGCCGCCGCCGGTATCCCGACCGACCTCGGTCTGCACCTTCACGACCTGCGGCACACCGGCAGCACATGGTCAGCACAGAGCGGCGCGACGCTCAAGGAACTGATGGCGCGCATCGGTCATTCGAGCACCCGCGCGGCGATGATCTACCAGCACGCGACCCGTGACCGCGATCAGGCCATCGCTGTCGCACTCGACGCCCTAATTGAAAATGCTCGGCTAAAGGCCCTCGACTAGTAATTCGTGGTTCGGGCCGCCTTGCCGGCCCGAACCACGAATGATTTCTACTCAGCGCCTCGCAGTCGCTCACGCAGGCCTTGGATGACATCGTCGTTCAATCTGCCAGCAACTACGTGGAAGAATGTTAGCACCACAAACCCGAGCGCCACCAATGACGATAAAGCCGCCCAGCCGAAATCAATAGAGTCGTCCGAAAAAATCGACACGTAGGCGTATATTCCAAAAAGGGCAGGCATAAGGAGGATGATTGCCGTCTCAACATAGAAGGTAACCCGCGCGAGATGAAATTCGACCCTCGTCAGCCGAATGGGCTGAGCGGAGAGAAAGATCGTGAGGATGCCGAGAGGGATAAGCCCAAGCTGCGCCTCGCCCCACCTTGGAAACGACTTGTGCACAAATTCTCGATAGAGCAGAACGAGCTGCGAGCGGGTGTTGATTAGAATAACGATGCGGGCCGACAGATAAGCTACGACCACCGGAATCGCAAGGCGGAAGAGTCCGAACTTCTCAGCCTTTACACCAAACAGCTCAACCTCAGCCAACTCGCCGTGCGACAGAAGCACGAAGATTGCAACACCAAGGACCATGAAAAGCGCACTGCGGCCAATCCGAGTCGCGACATTCATTATCAGATCTCTTAGTCCCGCCAGATACAGCCTCAAGTCCTCGCGCTCCATCTCCTCTTCGGCGAGGAAGATCTCTACGCGATGTTTTATGTCTTCCGACAGATCCATTGGCTTCCCTCATGAAAACCTACAGGCGTGATTCACGCTTGAGGATATGCATGCATGGCAAGCTCTCGGCTCAGCACGCGTCGCGGTAACGTCCTGCGATGCACGTGATCGTCCTACCGTTGGCTCCTGCGCCTCCGGTGCGAGCACCCGGCTCGCATCTGGCACGCAACTGGCACAAGAGTGGCCACAGGCGGGGATAAAAAAATGCCCTGGCAAGGGAACTAGTTCCCTTGCCAGGGCATTTGCATGGGTGGAGCCGAGGGGACTCGAACCCCTGACCCCCACACTGCCAGTGTGGTGCGCTACCAGCTGCGCCACGGCCCCTTGCTTTCGCACCCGGTCGCCCGGGCACTGGAAGAACTATACACACGCCGCCCCGCATGGTCATCTCGCGGGGGGTGCCCGTCGGCCGGTGCTCAGTTCAGCGCGACGTCCGGCGGGAAGTGCGCGACGGCGGCCATCATGCCGCCCTGTCGACGCAGCACCATCGGCCACAGGTCGTCGGGTCGGTCGACGAAAGCGTCACCGGGCAGCGCGTCGAGCACGAACCAGGAGCCGTCCTCGATCTCCTGCTCCAGCTGCCCGGTGCCCCAGCCCGCGTACCCGGCGAAGACCCGGATGCCCTGCACGTTCTCTCTTAACCGCTCGGGATCCACCGACAGGTCGAGTGTGCCCACCGCACCGGAAACCTGGTGGAAGCCTTTGAGGCGACGCACCGGCGGACGCATCCGGGCCAGACAGATCGCGGAGTCCGGCTGCACGGGACCACCTTCGAACAGCACCGCCGGATGGCGAGCCAGGTCACCCCAGTCGCGCAGGACGTCCGCCACCGGCACCTCGGTGGCCCGGTTGAGCACCACGCCGAGCGCACCGCCGGGCTCGTGTGCGACCAGGAGCACGACCGTGCGATCGAAGTTCGGATCCTTGAGCGCCGGTGTCGCCACCAGCAGCTTCCCGGCCATCGACTCCGTCGCCCGCCCGCCGATCGCCTGCCCCTCTCCTTGCATCACGCGCACCCGTCAGTCGTGCACGGAACGGCGGAACCGGTCACACTTTCCGGCGGTGTGCCCAACCGGTGACATCCGTGCTGTCATCGCCATGCCTGGCACCATAGCTTGCGTTCCCGACCCAGGCGAAGGTCTGCGGGGCGGGTGATCGACCCTCGGAATGGTCGGACTGGCGACGGTGGCGGTCGCGGCGGTTGAGCCCGCGGGCGAGCCGGATGCTGATCGACATCGGAGCAGTGTCGAAACGCCCTGTACACCCGAGTCGCCCCGATACATTCAGAGGCGATGGCAACGGTCCGCGACACCACCTACGACCTGCTCCGGGCCTTGGGCATGACCACCGTCTTCGGTAACCCCGGCTCCACCGAGGAGCCATTCCTGCATGCCTTCCCCGACGACTTCCGCTACGTGCTCGCCTTACACGAGGCGTCGGCGGTGGCCATGGCCGACGGGTACGCACAGGTCACCGGCGCCCCGGCGCACGTCAACCTGCACACCGCACCGGGCACCGGCAACGCCATGGGCACCATCGTCACCGCCTGGCACAACCGGACCCCGCTGATCGTCACCGCCGGTCAGCAGACCCGGGAGATGCTGCTGCTCGAGCCCCGGCTCGCCGCCCGTCATCCGACCGAACTGCCCCAGCCGTACGTCAAGTGGGCCCACGAGCCGGTCCGCGCCCAGGACGTCCCGGCGGCGCTCATGCGGGCGTACGCCACCGCGATCCAGCCGCCGACCGGACCGGTCTTCCTGTCGCTGCCGCTGGACGACTGGGCACAGCCCCCCGATCCGCCGCCGCAGGTCCGCACGGTGGCCAGCCGGTTCGCTCCTGATCCCGAGCGACTGCGTCAGTTCGCCTCGGCACTGGCGACGAGCCGGTCACCGGCGCTGGTGTTCGGTGCCGCCGTGGACCGGGCGCACGCCTGGGCGGCCGGGGTCGCCCTCGCGGAGCGACTGGTCGCCCCGGTCTGGTCGGCACCCGCGTCGGAACGGACTCCCTTCCCGGAGAACCACCCGCACTTCCAGGGCGTGCTGCCCTTCGCGATCGGCCCGCTGGCCGAGCAACTCCAGGGGCACGACACCGTGCTGGTGGTCGGCGCACCGGTGTTCCGGTACTACCCGCACGTGCCCGGCGAAACGCTGCCGGACGGTGCCCGGCTGTTGCACGTCACCGACGATCCGGAGGAGGCGGCTCGGGCACCGGTCGGCGACAGCCTCCTCGGCGACGCCGGCCTCACCCTCACCGCGCTGGCCGAGTTGATGCCACCGGCGGACCGACCACCACCGCCCGCCCGTCCCGTTCCGTCTCCGGTGGAGGATTCGGTCCCGCTCAGCGCCGACGCCCTCTTCGCCGCGTTGGCCCGGCACTGGCCCGCAGACGGGGTGCTGGTGCAGGAATCCCCGTCCAACCTGTCGGCGCTACGCCGTCGGCTGCGGTTCGACACTCCGGGGTCGTACTTCACGATGGCCAGTGGCGGTCTCGGCTACGGCCTGCCGGCGGCGGTCGGCATCGCGTTGGCGCAGCGGGACACCGGCCGACACCGGCCGGTGGTCGCGGTGATCGGCGACGGCTCGTTCCACTACTCGGTCCAGGCGCTCTGGACCGCCGCCCAGTTGCGGTTGCCGCTGGTCGTCGTCGTGCCGGTGAACCAGCAGTACGCGATCCTCAAGGCGTTCGCCGAGTTCAAGCAGACCTCGGGGGTACCCGGGCTGGACCTGCCCGGCATCGACATCACGGCGATCGCCCGCGGCTACGGGTGCGCCACCACCGTCGTCGACAGCCCCGACCAGCTCGGCGAGGCGCTCGCCTCGGCGCTTGAAGCCGACGGGCCGACGGTGCTGCCGGTGCCGATCCGCACCGATGTGCCGCCGATCCTCTGAGCGGCGCGGCGGTACCGGCCCCGGCATGCCGGGGCGGTGCGGATCGACGGTCAGTTCCCGGCGAGGCGCAGCGGTGCGGCGCTGACCACGTCCAGGACCGGACGGGCTCCCAGCGGTGCCCGCAACGTCACCGTGACCGGTTCCAGTTTGAGCATGTCGTCGCAGATGCCGGTGGACCGCACGGCGGTGCCGCCGACCACGACCAGATGGTCGTGTTCCTGCACCAGTGGTGTGATCTCGGTGTCGCAGCTGCCGACACCGAGCCGGACGTTCAACGTCGTGCCGTCCACGGATTCGATGTCCTGCGCACTGATCAGCTCCGGCGGCACGGGCGCGGTGGGCGGGACCGGTTCAGGCAGGGCACCGATGGCGTCGGCGGCCACCGCGGCCCGGGCCACCACGGCGTTGATCTCCTCGACGGTGAACAGCCACGCCGGCACCTGCGCCTCGCCTCGGGTGGTGCGCACCGTCGCGGAGCCCAGTTCGACGTCGGTGACGGTGAGCGGAACGCAGGAGACCTGGGCCTCGCTGCTGACCGGCGCGTCCGGCCCGTCGGCCGGTGGCGGGATGCTCGGGCCCTTCGGTCGGCCCGGGCAGGGTGGCGGGTCACCCTGGTCGAGCTGGCGGTACGCCTCGGTCGCGCTGATCAACGGCACGCGGAGTTCTCCGTCGGCGAAGCCGATGGTGCCGTCGCCCGGCTTCCCGGGTGGCAGTGGTACCTGCTGCCGGTACCAGCCGGCCTGGAAGGCGAGCTTGGTCTCCTCGGTGAACTCGGGGTCGCCGACGAGCACCGTGGGTTCCTGGAGCGGCACATAGCCGGTGGTCCACGCCGCACCTGGACGCCACTGCTGCGCCACCGCCTCCGCCCGCTCCTCGAACGCCTGGTGACGGTCGGTCGGTTGACCCGGTCCGGCGGGTCCGCTGCCGGCCTGGGCGCAACCGGCGGACACCATCAGCAACGGCAGGCCCAACAGGGCGAGAATGCGGCGCATGACCGGTTTGACGGCACGGCGACCCGACCGGTTCCCGGCGACCTGGCGGACCCGGGGGTCGGCGACCGATCGGCGGCGACGGCCGGTCGCGGAGCCGGTGGGGGTGCGCGGCGCGACATGCCCGGGGCAGGTCGGGAGACGACTGCGCGCCCCGGTCGATGACCGGGGCGCGCATGTGGTGGTGGAGGTGCCGGGAATCGAACCCGGGTCCTTCGCCGCCTTGTCAGGGCTTCTCCGAGCGCAGCTCGCTGTGCCTCTACTCGGCCCCTCCGATCACGCGAGCGAGTCGGTGTGACGGGCCCAGTCGCTGATTGATCTCGCCGCACGGACCCCGCGACCGGGTCCGGTTGGCCAGCCTTCTAGCTGATGCCGGCTAACTGGGTCGAAGGCGCTCCCAGGCCGACAGACTCGCTACTCGCCTCAGGCGGCGAGAGCGAAGTCAGCGCGATTGTTCTTGGCGCTTATTGGTTTCCGACGAACGATTCACGAGACGACGTCGGCTTCCTCGGCTCGCTTCCCCTGCCGCAACGTACGAAGTCGAAACCAGTCACCCCCTCGACAGGCCGCCGACCTTCCGGCGGCTCCGACAAGCGTAACGCCTGCCGCAAACGGATTCATCCCGAGCCCGGAGCGACGCTCCGCGCGGGAACAGACCGGACGAATCAGTCACGCATTCCCTTACCCCGCCGACCCATCGCCCGCTGGATCTCCCGGTCGGCGTCCCGCTTGGCGAGGTCCTGGCGCTTGTCGTACGCCTTCTTGCCCTTGGCGAGGCCGATCTCCACCTTGGCCCAGCCGTCGGAGAAGTAGACCTGGAGCGGCACCAGGGTCAGCCCGCTCTCCCGGAGCTTGCCGATCAGCCGGTCGATCTCCAGCCGCTTGAGCAGCAGTTTCCGGGTGCGCCGGGGCTCATGGTTGGTCCAGGTGCCCTGCACGTACTCGGGGATGTGCATGCTGTGCAGGTAGATCTCGCCGTCCCGCTCCTGCGCGAACGCGTCGACCAGCGAGGCACGCCCGGCCCGCAGCGACTTCACCTCGGTGCCGGTGAGTGCCATGCCTGCCTCGTACGTGTCGAGGATGGCGTAGTCGTGACGCGCCTTCTTGTTGGAGGCGACGACCTTACGCCCCTTCTCCCGTGGCATCGCCGCGCCACCTCCCTTTCGTCGTCGCCCCTGGCCGGCTCGGCCGGCCCAAGGCGGAGATCATGCTACCCGAACGACAAGGGCCCTCCCGCGCCGTTTATTCCGGCGTGGAAGGGCCCCGCGCAGCGTGAGCAAGCGGTACGGGTAACTAGACCCGCAGGTAGAAGCGGAGCGTGACCCAGGCGGTGATCGCGCTGATCAGACCACCGACGCCGGCCATCACCGGGAAGGTCAGGAACACCTCGCCCCAACTCACCGGCGCGAAGAGCCCTTGCAGGGCGCTGAGCGCACCGTCGAAGAGGAATATCTTGAGCGCGATCAGGGCACCGAGGCCCAGGATCGAGCCGATCAGACCGGCGACCACCGCCTCCAGCACGAACGGCGCCTGGATGAACCAGTTGGACGCACCGACCAGCTTCATGACCGCGACCTCACGACGCTTGCTGTACGCGGCCACCTGGATGGTGTTGGCGACCAGCAGCAGGGCGGCGATGGCCATCGCGATCGCGGCGACCAGCGCGATGTTCTGCCCGGCGGTGAAGAGGTTGAAGATCTTGTCGAGCACCTGGCTCTGGTCGACCACCTGGTCGACTCCCGCGACCGCGGTGTACTGGTCGGAGACGGCCTTGTACTCCTCCGGGTCGACCAGCTTGAGCCGGTACGACTCCGGGAGCTGATCCGCCTTGACCGCGCTGAGCAGGTCCGGCGAGTCCCGGAACATCTCCTGGAAGCGCTGGAACGCCTCGTCCTTGTTGACGTACGTGGCCTGCGAGATCAGCGGGTCGGACTCCAACTGGGTAGCGAGCGCGGTGCGCTGCTCGTCCGTCACGTCGGCGTCCAGGAAGATCGAGACCTCGATGTTCTCGAAGTACAGCTGCTTCATGTCGGCGACCTTGGTGTAGATCAGGCCGCTGGCACCGAGCATGGTCAGCGAGACCGCCATCGTGATGATCATCGCGATGGTCATGGTCACGTTGCGCCACAGTCCGACCAGTACCTCGGACATGACGTATTTCATCCGCATCGGGATTTCCTCCGGCTCTCCGGCGTGAGGTGTTCGTCGTCAGATCGGGGTGCGGTGGGTAGGGCCGTCACCCGTAGACGCCGCGGGCC
Organism: Micromonospora sp. DT48; assembly: GCF_049844495.1. Taxonomy (NCBI): domain Bacteria; kingdom Bacillati; phylum Actinomycetota; class Actinomycetes; order Micromonosporales; family Micromonosporaceae; genus Micromonospora; species Micromonospora sp. DT48. Next base: position 46,370 of record NZ_JBNCLE010000015.1, on the reverse strand, counting down.
TGGTCGCGAACGATACGGCCACTCTCGATCTCGATGACGCGGCGGCGCATCTGGTTCACGATGTTGGAGTCGTGCGTGACCATCACGACGGTGGTGCCGGTGCGGTTGATCCGGTCCAGCAGGCGCATGATCTCGATGGAGGTGTCCGGGTCCAGGTTTCCGGTCGGCTCGTCCGCCAACAGGATCAGCGGACGGTTCACGAACGCCCGAGCCACCGCCACGCGCTGCTGCTCACCACCGGACAGCTCGTGCGGGTAGCGGTGCTCCTTGCCACCGAGGCCGACCAGTTCCAGCACCTCCGGCACGACCCGGCGGGCCACCGCCTTGGTCTTGCCGATCACCTCCAGCGCGAAGGCGACGTTCTCGTACGCGGTGCGGTTCGGCAGCAGCCGGAAGTCCTGGAAGACGCAGCCGATCGAGCGGCGGAAATGCGGGCGCTTCCAGGACCGCATCGACGTGACGTCCTTGCCGTTGACGACGACACGCCCCTTGTTGGGGGTGACCTCGTGCAGCAGCATCTTGATGATCGTCGACTTGCCGGAGCCGGATGGGCCGATGAAGAAGACGAACTCGCCCTTGTCGATCGACACGGACACGTTGTCGAGCGAAGGCCGCGACGCCTTCGGGTACGTCTTCGTCACTTGCTCAAGCTGAATCACGGGTGGTGAGTCTACGCCGTGTAACTGTCGTGCCAAGTCCCACGCCCCGCCGTTGCGGAGGAAGTCGTCAAATCAGCACGTCACGGGAAGATCAGCGGCGCGCTCCGCCCACGATCGATCACGCACGGTCGCCGGCTAGTTGCTGCTGCTTGCGCCACCGGATGCCCGCCTCGATAAAGGAGTCGAGGTCACCGTCGAAGACCGAACTCGGGTTGCCGGTCTCCTGCTCGGTCCGCAGATCCTTCACCATCTGGTAGGGGTGCAGCACGTACGACCGCATCTGGTCACCCCAGGAGCCGGCGGCGTCGGTCTTGAGCCCTTGCAGCTTGGCCTGCTCCTCCTGGCGCTTGCGCTCCAGCAGCCGGGCCTGGAGCACCCGCAGCGCGGAGGCCTTGTTCTGCAACTGCGACTTCTCGTTCTGGCAGGTCACCACGATGCCGGTGGGAATGTGAGTGATCCGCACCGCAGAGTCGGTGGTGTTGACGCTCTGCCCACCCGGGCCCGAGGAGCGGTAGACGTCGATCCGCATCTCGTTCTCGGGGATGTCGATGTGGTCGGTCTGCTCGACCACCGGCAGCACCTCGACCCCGGCGAAGCTGGTCTGCCGCCGCCCCTGGTTGTCGAAGGGGCTGATCCGCACCAACCGGTGGGTGCCGGACTCCACGCTGAGCGTGCCGTACGCGTACGGGACCTTGACCGCGAAGGTGGCCGACTTCAGACCGGCTTCCTCGGCGTACGAGGTCTCGTAGACCTCGGTCGGGTAGCCGTGCCGTTCGGCCCAGCGGAGGTACATCCGCAGCAGCATCTCGGCGAAGTCCGCCGCGTCCACGCCACCGGCGCCGGCCCGGATGGCAACCAGCGCCTCCCGGGAGTCGTACTCACCGGAGAGGAGCGTGCGGACCTCCATCTCCTGGATGGCCTTGGTCAGCCCGGCGATCTCCGACTCGACCTCGGTGAGCACCCCCGAGTCGGACTCCGCCTCGGCCAGTTCCAGCAGCACGTGCGCGTCGTCCAGCCGGGAGCGCAGGCTGCCCAGCTTGTCGATCTCGCCATTGACGTACGACAGCTGCGAGGTCACCTGCTGGGCACGGGCCTGGTCGTCCCAGAGGTCCGGGGCGGACGCCTCCTGCTCCAGGCGGGCCTTGTCCTCGCGGAGACGATCGAGGTCCAGCACCGCCTCGATGTTGCGCAGCGTGGCGTCGAGTTCCTTGAGCTGTTCGGCGAAGTCGGCAGCGGTCACGACAGACAAGGGTACTGCTCGGACGAGGAGTGAGCTTGCGAGCCCCGCAGTCCGAGCCAAAACAACCCAGCTCGGACGACCAGTGAGCTTGCGAGCTCGGGCCGGTTTTCCTCGGATCAGCTGATGGCGGCGGCGCTCTTGAGCCAGGACAGGGCGGCACGGTGGTAGGCGACCGCGAACTCCAGCGCGGTCGCGTCGTACGTGTCGCCTTCCTTCTTGGCGTTCTTGACCTGCTCGCGGACCCGGGCCAGCGCGTCGGTGTGGTACTCGTTGGCCGCGGCCTGGAGGTTCTTCAGCTGGCTCGGTGAGTGCAGTTCCCCGAAGGCGATGCGCAGGGCGATCGGGTTGCGGATGGTGTCCCGCCCCGGATCTTCGGCCAACCAGCGGGAGAATGTCCGTTTCCCGGCTGCCGTGATCGCGTACGGCTGACTCATCCGCGGCCCCGGTTTGCCCAACCGGACGAGACCTCGCTCGGCCAGCACGGGCAATTCCCGGTAGACCTGGCTTCGGGTCATCGACCAGTACGGCGCCAACCGACGCTCGGCGGCGGCCATCAGTTGGCCACCTGTCATGGGCCCCTCGTGGAGCAGCCCGAGCAGGGCCGCCGCTGTGGGGTTCACTCCGGATTCCGCCATGCCCCTCACGCTGCCACTTTGCGCGGCCGGCGTCCAGGATTTCCCCTTTTCGCCACCCGATGGGGTTTCCTATGTGCACTGTCGGCGCGCGACGGTCCTCCGGCAGCTCTGGCCTCGGCACCACTGGACAACCGGGCGTCCGTCCCAGAGGTTGACGTTAGGAAGGGCCCCTTCCTATGCACTAGGCGTTAGCAAGGGGCCCTTCCTTACACCTCAGCCCATGTGGGGGTAGGTGTGGTCGATTGGGGGGACGAAGGTCTCCTTGATCGTCCGGGGGGACATCCACCGGACCAGGTTGTGCCAGGAACCCGCCTTGTCGTTGGTGCCGCTGGCCCGCGCGCCACCGAACGGCTGCTGCCCGACCACGGCACCGGTCGGCTTGTCGTTGATGTAGAAGTTGCCGGCCGCGTACCGCATCTTCTCGGCCACCGCGTCGATCACCCGGCGGTCGGTGGCGAAGATCGACCCGGTCAGGGCGTACGGGGCGATGGCCTCGGCCTGCGCCACCACCTCGTCGAACCGGGCGTCGTCGAAGACGTGCACACCGAGGATGGGGCCGAAGTACTCGGTGGTGAACGTCTCGTGTGCCAGGTCGTCGCACTCGAATACGGTCGGCCGGACGAACCAGCCGACCGAGTCGTCGGCGGTGCCACCGGCGATGATCCGGCAACTGTCGTCGGAGGAGATCAGCTCCAGCGCGGCGGTGTGCCGGGCGTACGCCTTGTCGTCGATGACCGCGCCGCCGAAGTTGCGGAAGTCGGTGACGTCGCCGTAGGCCAGCCCGTCGGCGGTCGCGGCCAACCGGTCGCGCAGACCGCCGCCCTCCCAGAGCGAGCGCGGGATGTACGCCCGGGAGGCCGCCGAGCACTTCTGCCCCTGGTATTCGAAGGCACCCCGGATCAGCGCCGTGTGCAGCGCGTCGACGTCGGCGCTGGAGTGGGCGACCACGAAGTCCTTGCCTCCGGTCTCGCCGACCAGCCTGGGGTAGCCCCGGTAACCGGCGATGTTCTCCCCGACCGTGCGCCACAGCTGCTGGAAGACCTTGGTGGACCCGGTGAAGTGGATACCGGCCAGGTCGGGGTCGGCCAGCACCACGTCGGACACCTCCACACCCCGACCGGTCACCATGTTGATCACACCGGGGGGCAGCCCGGCCGCCTCGAACAGACGCATGGTGAAGTGCGCGGCGAACTGCTGGGTCGGGCCCGGCTTCCACACCACCGTGTTGCCGAGCAGGGCCGGGGCCGAGGGCAGGTTGCCGGCGATGGCGGTGAAGTTGAACGGGGTGACCGCGTAGACGAAGCCTTCCAGCGGCCGGTGGTCGAAGCGGTTCCACACCCCGGGCGACGACATCGGCTGCTCGGCCAGCAGGGTGCGGGCGAAGTGCACATTGAACCGCAGGAAGTCGATGAACTCGCAGGCCGCGTCGATCTCGGCCTGCACGGCGGTCTTCGACTGGCCGAGCATGGTGGCCGCGTTCAGGGTGTCCCGCCACGGCCCGGAAAGCAGTTCGGCGGCGCGCAGGAAGATCGCGGCCCGCTCCTCGAAGGGCAGGGCGCGCCAGCCCGGCGCGGCGTCCTTGGCGGCCTTGACGGCCATGCGCGCGTCGTCGTGGGTGGCGTGCCCGGTCACCCCGAGCACGTGCGCATGCCGGTGCGGTTGCACCACCTGGATCGGCTCGCCGCCGGCCATCCGCTGTTCGCCCGCGATCGTCATCGGCAGGTCGATTCGCTCGGCGGCCAGCTCGGTGAGCCGCCGCTGAAGGCGTTCGCGGTCGGTGCTACCCGGCTCGTAGGTGCGCACCGGCTCGTTACGTGGCTCGGGTACGGAGAACACGGCGTCCATCAGGGCTCCTGGCGATCTCGACAGCGATGGCGAAACCGGACCCGCGGTGGCGGGACCTGCGCCAATCCTCCCACGCCCGGCGGCGGTCGATGACACCCCAACCGCTCGTGAAGCTTTGATCGCCAGGCAGGACCGCTACCCGGGAGCTGATTCGTATCCGAAGGACCCGTACGACCGAAGAAAAGCAGGCACCGCAGGCTTCGGACTCACCCCGGTCCCCGCCGCGTACGCTGGATTGCCGGTGACGATCCGGCCCGGTCGGGCCCGGTGGCGAAGGGGAGACCATGAGCAACGAGCCCGGTGGGCCGACCGCCGCTGCGCCCGACCAGTCCGAGGCCACCGACACCGGAGTCGACGACCACCCGACCACCGGCCGTGCGGCGCCCGCACCGGGTGCGACCGTGCTGGCCCTGCTGGCGGCCGGTTGGCTGGCCGCGATGCTCTGGTCGACCCGGGAGGCGATCAGCTCGGCGACGGCCGGTGTCACCGCGGTCAGCCTCTCCGCCTTCGCGCTGCCCGGCGTGATCTCGGCCGCGCTGGTGGCCGGGGCCGCCGTCGGACTGGCCGTCGGCGAACCGGTTGCCCGCCGGACCGAACGGGTGACCCTGCGCTTCGCGGTGGCGGTCGGGGCCGGTCTGCTGGTCGGGCTACTCGCCGCGCTCGCGATCGACCTCACCTACGCGGGTGACGTCACCACCCGCACGATCGCCGGCACCACCGCTGCCGCCGCCGTCATCGGCGGCGCGCTCGCCGGTGCCCGCAACGGTGCCGTGGTCGGGGCGGTGGCCGCCGCCGCGCTGGGCACCCTGCTCTTCGTGGTGGCGTTCAGCCTGGCCCGTGACCCCCTGTTCGACCTCTACAGCGCTGGCGACACCCAGCAGGCGCTGGTCAACGCCGCCAGCTGGGTCTCCCGGACCGAGTCCCTGCTGGCCGGGCTCATCGCGGGCGGGTTGGCCTTCGGTTACCTCACCTGGGCCAGGCGACGGGCTGAGCGTGACGGCGACGACGCCCCGCGCTGGCCGGCGTACCTGGTGGCGGGCGCGGGGCCGGGACTTCTGCTCCTGCTCACCGAAGTGATCATCCGAGTCGGCGGACGGTCGCTGATCGACCTGGCCGCCGCGCTCAGCGACGCCGACGCGGTCGCGCAGACCTCACTCGGCACCTCGCGGGTGGACAACGCCATCTGGGTGTTGTTCGTCGGCGCGCTGGCCGCCGTGATCAGCTTCGGCCGGACGCTCGGCTCGCCCACCGCCGACGAGGAGTAGGCCGACGGCGCAGCTCGGCTGGCGGCCCGTTCACCGGTCGGCCGGGTCAGCTCTCCCCGGTGATGCTCTCCAGCAGGGACTTCAGTTCGCTGGGGTCGTACCACTCCAGCTCGTGGTCCTCGGTGCCGTCGACGGTGAACTGCGCGTCGGCGTCTCCGGCCAACGCCTCCAACACCACCTTGACGGCGGCATCGACGTCCGCTGCGGCGTCCGCCCCGTCCACGTGCACGGCGGCGACCGCCGCGAACGGCACCGGAGTGGGCAGTTCCACCACGCTGGAACCCAGTTCCCCGTCGCCGCGACCCACCGCCGTCGCGGGCAGGTCCGCCGAGACGACCACCCGCCGCCGGGGCGCGGCCGGGTCGTGGCGGATCAGTTGCAGCGAGTCCTGTGCGGCGCGGGTGAAGGCGGCGTACTCCAACTCCTCCTCGTCGCCCTCCGCGTACCACTCCCGCAACGTCGGGGTCACCGCGTGCGCCTGGGTCGCGGCGAGTCCGTGCTCCGGCAGCCTGGCCAGCATCGGTACGGTCGCCGGCACGTAAACCCGGACAAGCTTGTCGGTCACCGTGGTCTCCCCCGTTCTGCTCCGTCCGGCGGCGACACCGCCGGGTTGGGCGTACGGGCCCTGCCCGCCGCCCTGACCGTCATACACCGCGTATCGCTTTCGTGGAAGTTCCGGCCGCGAGCCGGTGTGTCCGACAGGGGACGCATTGGTCGGGACCAGGCAGCCGGTGGCAAACTGAACCGAACGACGCCAACCCGGGGAGTTTCGGTGGAACCGAGGTTCCTGCTCCTGTCCGACGTGGCCACCGAGCTGAACGTGTCGGATTCGCAGGTCTACCACATGGTGCGCAGCGGCGAGTTGCCCGCGATCAAGATCGGTGGTCGGGGGCAGTGGCGGGTGGAGCGGGCCCGGCTGGAGGAGTACATCCAGCGCAAGTACGCCGAGACAGCCGACTGGGTACGCGACAACCCGCTAGCGGAACGCGATCCCGAGGAGCGGTAGGACCGCAGCCGAGACATTGACCGCCCGCTCTGCCATGCCCGAGAATCGACGCTGTCGAAGGCAAACGAAGGTAAACGCAACGAAAAGCGGTTTGACGGCAGGGGGCAGCGTGATGACCGACCTCCGGCGGCCCGGGCCGGCCCGCCCACCCGTGCGGCTGCGACCAGCACCCGCCTTCGAGCCACCGCCCGTCGAGGAGGACATCACCGGCTGGCCGCGCCCGGCCGACGGCCAACTCGCCCTCGACCTCTTCGCCGCCGCCCGCCAGTGGCCCGGTGGGTCGGACCAGCCACCGCTGCCGTGGCGGGCCGCGCGCTCCGGCACCCGGCCGATCCCGCCGGGCGCATCAAGGCCCGGCACGGCCAGCCGCCCCGGAGCGGGATCGGCGGGCCAGGCCTCCGCCCGGCACCTGCCACCCGGTGCGCTGGCCACGGCCACCCCGGCGGCCACCCGGGTCGCCCACCGCTTCGTCGCCACCTGCCTGGAGGTGGTCAACGGATTCCGACCACCGGCGCAGCTCCGGCGTCAACTCGACCCGGCCCGGCTCACGGTGCTGCTGCCCGAGCTGGTCCGCGCCACCGCCCGTGGGGCACCGCCCCGGCGCCGCTCGGCGCGCCCCGGGGTACGCCTGCGGCGGCTGCGCGTCTGCGAACCCCGCCCCGCCGCCATCGAGGCCGCCGCCGTGCTCACCGGAGCCGGTGGCCGCAGCTGGGCGATGGCCCTACGCCTGGAGCACCGGCGCGGCAACTGGATCTGCACCGACCTACGGGTGCTGTGATCCCACCGCGCACGCGGACACCCGGCAGCGAGCCGGCACGACGGCGTCGGGCCTGGACACCCAGTGGTGTCCAGGCCCGACGTCAAGCGCTTCTGGGTCTGGTCAGCGCCTCGGTCGAGCCGAGGCGGAGCCCAGGCGGCGGCCCCTAGCTGGCCGAGGGGCCGCCGGGGGCACCGTGGCACCGCTTGTACTTACGGCCCGAGCCACACGGGCACGGCGCGTTGCGGGACGGGCCGTTGCTGGCCGTCGCCTGCCCCGGTGCCGGCTGACGGGCCGCGCCCACCGGGACCGCCGGTCCACGAGCCGGACGCGGTGGGGCGTTCGGCGCCGTCCGGCCCGGCGACGCCGGGGTGGCCGGATCCGGGCTGCCGATGCCGAGCGCGGGTGCCCGCTGCTCCTCACGCTGCACGGCGACGGAACCGGCACCGGCCTCACCGTCGATGGTCGGCGCGGAGTACTGGAGCCCCTGCTGCTGCGGCGCACGGCCCAGGCCCTTGGCCCGGATCTCCACCGGCTTGTCCAGCAGCTGGACTTCCTCAGCCTCGGGCTCCGGCTCGTTGACCTGCACTTCGAGGTTGTAGAGGAAGCCGACGGTCTCCTCCTTGATGCCGTCCATCATGGTGGCGAACATGTCGAAGCCCTCGCGCTGGTACTCCACCACCGGGTCACGCTGGGCGTACGCCCGCAGCGAGATGCCCTCCTGGAGGTAGTCCATCTCGTAGAGGTGCTCCCGCCACTTGCGGTCGATCACCTGGAGCAACACCATCCGCTCCAGCTGCCGGGTGCCCTCGGCACCGAGCTGCTCCTCACGCCGGTCGTACGCGGCGTGCGCGTCCTCCTTGAGCCGGGCGAGCAGGAAGTCGGCGTCGATGCTGGCCCGTGACCCCGCCTCCTCCTCCATCTCCTCGATGGTGATGCCCACCGGGTAGAGCTGCTTGAGGCTGGACCACAGCTGATCGAGATCCCAGTCCTCGGCGTAGCCGTCCGCGGTGGCTCCCCGCACGTACGCCTCGATGGTGTCGTCGATCATGTTGCGTACCTGCTCGGAGAGATCCTCACCGTTGAGTACGCGCAGCCGCTCGGCGTAGATCACCTGGCGCTGCTTGTTCATGACCTCGTCGTACTTGAGGACGTTCTTACGGATCTCGGCGTTCTGACCCTCGATCTGGGCCTGTGCGCTCTTGATCTGACGGGTGACCATCTTCGACTCGATGGGCACGTCCTCGGGGATGTTGAAGCGGTCCATGACCGCTTCCACCGCACCGGAGCGGAACCGCTTCATCAGCTCGTCCTGCAAGGACAGGTAGAACCGCGACTCACCCGGGTCGCCCTGACGACCGGACCGACCACGGAGCTGGTTGTCGATCCGGCGGGACTCGTGCCGCTCGGTGCCCAGCACGTAGAGCCCACCGGCGGCGGCGACCTCCTCGGCCTCCGCGTCACAGGCCTGCTTCCATTTCGGCAGGACCTCTTCCAGGGCCTTCTCGTACTCCTCGGGGTTCTCCATCGGGTCGAGCCCGCGCTGACGCAGCTCGTTGGCCGCGAGGAACTCGGGGTTGCCGCCGAGCAGGATGTCGGTGCCTCGGCCGGCCATGTTGGTGGCCACCGTGACCGCGCCCTTGCGACCCGCCTGGGCGACGATCTCCGCCTCCCGGGCGTGGAACTTCGCGTTCAGCACCGAGTGCGGGATGCCCCGGCGGCGCAGCAGCTGGGACAGGACCTCGGAGTTCTCCACCGAGACCGTGCCGACCAGCACCGGCTGACCTGCCTGGTGCCGCTCGGCGATGTCCTCGACGACGGCGTTGAACTTGGCCTTCTCGGTCTTGTAGATGACGTCGGCCCGGTCCTGCCGGACCATCGGCCGGTGGGTCGGGATCGTCACCACACCGACCTTGTAGACCTTGTTGAACTCGCCCGCCTCGGTCTGCGCCGTACCGGTCATGCCGGCGAGCTTGTCGTAGAGGCGGAAGTAGTTCTGGAGGGTGATGGTGGCCAGGGTCTGGTTCTCCTGCTTGATCTCCACCCCCTCCTTGGCCTCGATCGCCTGGTGCATGCCCTCGTTGTAGCGACGGCCGTGCAGGATGCGGCCGGTGAACTCGTCGACGATCAGGACCTCGCCGTCGCTGACGATGTAGTCCTTGTCCCGCTTGTACAGCTCCTTGGCCTTGATGGCGTTGTTCAGGTAGCCGACCAGCGGAGTGTTCACCGACTCGTAGAGGTTGTCGATGCCGAGGCGGTCCTCGACCTTCGCCACGCCCCGCTCGGTGACCGCGATGGTGCGCTTGGAGTAGTCGACCTCGTAGTCGCCCTCCCCGTCCTTGCCCGGCTGGAGACGGGCCACCACGGCGGCGAACTCGCCGTACCAGCGGGCGGAGTGCTCGGCCGGGCCGGAGATGATCAGCGGGGTACGGGCCTCGTCGATCAGGATGGAGTCGACCTCGTCGACCACGGCGAAGTTGTGGCCGCGCTGGACCAGATCGTCCTTCGACCAGGCCATGTTGTCGCGCAGGTAGTCGAAGCCGAACTCGTTGTTGGTGCCGTAGGTGATGTCGCACTCGTACGCCGCGCGGTGCTCGGCGGCCGGCCGGTTGGGCAGCACCACGCCGACGGTCAGGCCGAGGAACTCGTGCACCCGCCCCATCCAGGCGGCGTCCCGCTGGGCCAGGTAGTCGTTGACCGTCACCACGTGCACGCCCTTGCCGGACAGCGCGTTGAGATAGACCGGCATCACCGAGGTCAGGGTCTTACCCTCACCGGTCTTCATCTCGGCGATGTTGCCGAAGTGCAACGCCGCGCCACCCATCACCTGCACGTCGTACGGCCGCTGGCCGAGCACCCGGGCCGCCGCCTCCCGGCAGACCGCAAACGCCTCGGGCAACAGGTCGTCCAGGGTCTCACCGTCGGCGAGACGTTCCTTGAACTGCTCGGTCATGCCGCGCAGCTCATCGTCGGTGAGGTTGACGTAGTCGTCCTCGATCGAGTTGACGGCGGCGGCGATCGCCTTGAGGCGGCGCAGCATGCGCCCCTCGCCCGCACGGAGGACCTTTTCCAGAATCGACACGGATCAACGCTCCCCTAGACAGTCTCGAACCATCGTAGGCGTTCCATCGGGTCGATGGTCACTGGTGGCGGCGGTCGGCCATCGCGAAACAGACATAACACTCCCCACTCCGGCCCGTGTCCCGGTTATCCGGTTACGCCGTGGGCGAACGATCCGGCACGATGGCTGGAATGGAGCCCGTGGAGATCGTCGAGGAAGGTCTGGTGCTGCGGCCGTGGCGGTCGGCAGACATCGACGCCGTGTTCCGCGCCTGCCAGGATACGGACATCCAGCGCTGGACGGGCGTACCCTACCCATACCGGTACGAAGACGCGGAGGGTTTCGTCGCGAGCCGGGACCGACAGTGGCAACTCGGCACCGGCGCGTCCTTCGCAGTCTGCGACGCCGACACCAGCGAGGTGCTCGGGCTCTGCGGGCTCAACTTCATCGATCGCAACCACGAACTCAGCGAGATCGGTTATTGGACCGCGCCGTGGGCGCGTGGGCGGGGCGTGGCCGTGCGGGCTGTCCGGGCCGTCGCCCGGTGGGCCTTCGACGAGCTGAAGCTGCGCCGGCTGCTCTGGAGCGCCGAGGTGGGCAACTATGCCTCCCGGCTGGTCGCCCTCCGCTCCGGCGTCCGGATCGAGGGGAAGCTGCGGGCCGCCGACCCGGCGGGCAGCGGGTACGAGTGGTTCGGTTCGCTGCTGCCCGGTGACGTACCGGCTCCCGGCGAGGTCGGCCCGGCCGGACCCGACACGTTGGAGGCCCGGCGCGCGGCGGTCTTCGGCCGGCCGCAACCGACCCTGTTCGCGACCGCCGGCGCGCAGGAGCTGAGCCTGCGCCCCCTGGCCGAGCGTGATCTCGACGCGCTCGTCGCGGTCTGCCGGGACCCGGACACGCTGCGCTGGACGACCGTGCCGGAGAACTACACCAGGGCGGACGCCGAGGACTTCCTGCGGTTCGTACGGAACTCCTGGGTCGCGGGCACCTCCGCGCCCTTCGTCCTCGCCGACGCCACGGACCGCTACGCCGGCTCGATCGACCTGCGCCTGTCACCGGCCGATCCGCTGCTGGCTGACATCGGCTTCATGACCGCACCACACGTCCGTGGTCGGGGTTACCAACCTGCTGCGCTCGCGGCGCTGTGCGCCTGGGGGTTCACCACTCTGGGACTGGCGCGCATCGAATGGCGGGCCAACGTCGGCAACGTCGCCTCCCGCCGAGCCGCCGAGAAGGCCGGCTTCACGATGGAGGGCACTGCCCGTGGGCTGCTCAACCACCGTGGTACCCGCGTCGACGCCTGGGTAGGCTCGCTACTGGCAGAGGACCTGCGGTGACCGAGGAGCGTCTCGCGCAGCGCATCGACGCGCACGGGGTCCGCTTGCGGCCGTTCCACCTCGCTGACCTGGCCGACGTCGCCGAGAGCTGCGACGACCCGGTCACCCAGCGGTTCCTCAACCACCTGCCCTCCCCGTACACCGAGGCCGACGCGCGCTGGTGGATCACCGAGGGCGCTCCGGCCGCCTTCGCCGCCGGCGGGGCCGCGTACGCCATCGCCGACCCGGTGACCGACCGGCTGCTCGGCGCGGTGGGTCTGAGCTATCCGGTGCCGCAACGCGGGCAGGCGGAGATCGGCTACTGGGTGGCGCCGTGGGCGCGCGGCGCCGGGGTGGCGACCGCCGCCACCCGGGCCCTGTCGGAGCACGCGTTCGCCAACGGCATCTACCGGTTGGAGTTGCTCACCGAGTTGGAGAACGCGGCCAGCCAGCGGGTCGCGCTGGCCGCCGGCTTCCGACCCGAGGGGGTACGCCGCCGCGTGACGTCCGTGCGGGGCGGCGGTCGGGGTGACCTGGTTGCGTGGGTACGCCTCGCCGACGACCCGCCGGGACCGACGACACGTGGCCTGCCGGACCTGCCCGACGGGCGACTCACCGACGGGGTGGTCGTGCTGCGCCGACTCGGTCCGGAGCACATCGAGCAGACGTATCGCCTGCACACCGACCCCGACGTGGTGGTCACCCGGGTTCCCCCGGAGGCGGCGACCCTCGACGAGGTGACGCGCCGCTGCCACGTCGCAGAGAGCCAGTGGTTGGTCGGCACGGCCGCGGCGATGGCCATCGTCGACGCTGCCAGCGGGGACTTCGTCGGCAACTGCACGCTGCTCCGTGACCAGCCCGCCAGCGACCAGGCGATGATCGGCTACAGCCTGCTGCCGCGTTGGCGCGGGCGGGGCTACGCCACCCGGGTCGTACGGCTGGCCAGTCGGTGGGGGTTCGGGCACGCCGGTCTGTCCCGGTTGTGGGCCGGCACCCTGCCGGAGAACGTCGCCTCCATGCGCGTGCTGGAGAAGGCGGGGTTCCGCCGGGAGGGGCTGTTGCGCGGCCGGCTCGTCGGGGCGGCCGGCCGCCGGGCCGACTCGACGATCTACGGCCTGCTGGTCACGGATCCGATCGACTGACGACGTGATGCCGACGGCCCGGGTCGGCGTGCGCCGACCCGGGCCGTCGCCTCGGTCAGATGTCCAGCGAGATGATGCCGTAGTCGTAGGCGTGCCGCCGGTAGACCACGCTCGGACGACCGGACTCCTTGTCTTGGAACAGATAGAAGTCGTGGCCCACCAGTTCCATCTGGAACAGGGCGTCATCGACGGTCATCGGCTCGGCGGGGTGCACCTTCTCCCGTGCGATGTGCCATGGCTGGCCGTCGGCGTACTCCTCCTCCGGCCGCTCGGCCACCACGGTGGCCGTGCCGGTCTCGGTGGCGGCCGGGCTGGTCTCCGTAGGAAGCGGCGGGAGGTCGGCCACCGGCAGGCCGGCGGTCGCGGCGGCGACCGACAGCGGCGCGTGCCGGCCCCGGTGTACCCGCCGCCGGTCGGCCGCGCGACGCAGCCGGGAGTCGAGCTTGGCGATAGCCGCGTCCAGAGCGCTGTAGAAGTCGCTGGTGCAGGCCTCGGCCCGAATCACCGGACCACGGGAAAAACAGGTGATCTCCACCCGCTGACAATGATCGGCCTGGCGCGGATTGCGCTCATGGAACAGTTCAACATCGACACGGATGAGTTTGTGGTCGTAGCGTTCGATCTTCGCGAGCTTTTCTGCGACGTGCACCCGGTAGTGATCCGGAACTTCGACGTTACGGCCCTTGACCACGATGTCCACGTGACCTCCCTTAATCGGACGGTCTTCGATCCAGAACTCCGGTCGCGCCCGAGGGACGGCCCCATTCGGCGTCGACCGGTCAATACGGCTACGCCTCCTCTCGCCGCCGGGGGTGGGTGGGGTGGCCTTCCTACCCCCGACAGCCAAACGCTAACTCCTGCCAGCCCGACAGTCACCCCCGGTTGCCAACACCATTCGGAGAATTTCCACACCTCATACACGAAGGTATGAAACGGAAACACAATCGGTTACCGTCGGTGCCTTTTCCGTGTCGCGGCCAGCACCGCCGCCCCGGATGGCGACAGTCCGCGCACGGTCAGTACGCGACTGACCGCCGCGAGGGTCGCTCCGGTGGTGACGATGTCGTCCAGCAGGACCACCCGTGCCCCCGCGACGGCCGGTACCCGCCCCGGCCGGGCCAGGAAGGCGGCGGTGGCCGCCGCCGTCCGACCCGCGCTGTCCAGCGTCACCGAGTCCGGTCGAGGCGTGGCGCGTACCGCCCGGTGCACCCGCACCGGCCAGCCCGCCGAGCGCAGTCGACCGGCGCAGTGCCGGGCCAGCCGCCCGAGGTGATCGCCGTAGCGGGCCCGAGCCGCCGCCGGGGTGTCCGGCACCGGCACCAACAGCACCGGTCCCACCGCGCCGACCGCCGTGGCGACGACCTCGGCCAGCAGCGCGCCGAGCGGGCGGGCCAGGCCGTGCCGGCCGTGCTCCTTGTACGCCAGCAACATCTCCCGCAGCGGCCCGCCGTACTCGCCGAGGGCGTGACAGGGCGGCAGGCCCGGTGGGGCGGGAACGGGCCGTACCGGGCCCGGCCGCATCGCCCGTAGCGCGTCGACGCACTGCGGGCAGACGCCGTGCCGCAGCCCCGCGCGGCGATCCCGGCAGCCGGCGCAGTCGGTGGGCAGGACCAGGTCGACCAGGTCCGCCCAGAGCCCGCCAGCCACGGCGACTCAGTAGAGGAAGACGGGCGCGGTGGGGTTGCCCGGACGTACGCCGGCGGGTGGCGGCGTCACCTCCTGGACCTGGTCCCGGTTGATCCGCTCGAACGGGTTGCTGCGGTACGCCACCCCGTTCGCCTCGTACATGAACGACCCGGCCAGCGGGGAGCGCTCCGGGGTGGCGGGGTACGCGGCGAGGTGGTCGACCTGGCTGCCGGTGTCCTCCCGCAGCGGGGTCTCCACGGCGCCGTCCACGCTCACCTCGTAGATCGCCGGGCGGCTCGCCGAGCCGGCCACCAGCAGGCGGTTCGCCGCCGACCAGTCCACCGCGGTGACGTCGGTCAGCGAACTGACCAGCCGCCGGGCCGGGCCCACGGTGGGTACGCCACCCTCCCAGTTGATCGTCGTGACGTGCAACGCGCCGTCCACGACGAGGGCCAGCCGATGCCCGTCCAGTGCCGCCGCCACGGCGGTGACCCGGCCCGGCAGGCCGAGCTGGACCTGCCGCGTCGCCGCCTGGTCGTCGAAGCGGTAGAGCCGACCGTCGGCGACCACCAGGCCCGCCGGTCGGGTGCCCTCGGTACGGACCCACACCGGACGACTCATCGCGGTGAACTTGGTGGGACCGGTGGTGAGGGCCCCCACCACGGCACCGCCACGACCGACGGCCAGCCGCTGCCGCCCGTCCTCGCCGGTTACCACGACGGCGGCCAGGACGCCCCCGTTGGCGCGCCGCAACTCGGCGGAGACGATGTCCTGGTTCACCTCGGGCGCCACCGGCACCGAGCCGGCAGCCTCACCGGCCACCGTCAGCGAATGGATCGCCCCCTCGTAGACGCAGTATCGCCGCGCGTTGCCGTCGATCAGGTCCAACGGATTCAGCCGGCGCTGCTCCTCCAGGTCGATCACCTTGCGGGACTGGTTGAGGATCTTCACCTCGACGGTGCCGTGCAGTTCCTGAAGCGACCACGCCAACTGGGTGCCGAACTGCACCAGACGACGCTCGTCAGCACCCGGCATGTCGAGGTTGACCTCCCACCGGCCGTCCGAACCGGTGGCATTGTTGATCATCTCGGTGCGGTCGGGCAGACCGGAGACGCCGATCCGCAGCCACTCCGAGGGGCCGGCGGTCAACCACCGGATCACCTCGCTCACCCGACGCTCCGCCGGCACGGCCGAGGAGAGGTACCGCTGGTCGGGCACGAGTCGGGTGCGGTCGGAGTTCCAGAAGTAGATCGTCTCCGCCTGGTAGAACCGGCGCAGCGCGTCGTCGCTGAGCAGCAGCACGTTCGGCGGGTCGCTGACGTAGTAGCCGGCATCGTCCTCGCCTACCGGGCCCGCGCTGACCAGCCGGAACTCGTACGTGGAATCGGTGGCCACCGGCGGCACCAGCATCCCGTTGGCCCGCAGCAGGCCGACCTGCTGCACGCTGATGGTGACCTTCATGCTGTCGATGTCCGGTTCGATCACCGGATCGTCGGTGAGCCGTACCACCGACAGCGCCACCTCGCTGCCCTGCCGCTCCGGCAACCCACTGCGTTCGGAGGTGGCGATGTACCGCTTGACCCGCTCGTACGCCCGATCCGGCTCGCCCGCTGCCGCAGCCAGGAAGTTGCGCACGAACGCCTCGGCGTCGCTGCCGCTGGCCTCCCGGGGCGGCGGTTCGGTGCCGCGCCCCAGCGACCAGTTCGTCTCCGCCGCCGGGCCGCGCTGCTCGATCTGCACCTCGGTGCTGTCGGGGATTCCGCAACCGGCCGCGACGGCCAGCACCAGCGTGCCGCCGAGCAGCCCGGTCACCAGCCGGCGCCTCACGAGCCCACCTCCGCGCGCCGCTGCCCCGCCTGCGACGCCGGACCGATGGCGAGCGTGCCGGCCGGGCCGGGCTCGATGTCCAGCAGCTCCCCGGTCGGTGGGCCGCCGAGCGGCAACGCGACATCGGCCGGTACCAGCCGCAGCGGTGAGGTGGTCAGCCGGTCACCGGCGCGCGCCGGCAGGGTGAGCCGGAACTGCGCGCCCTGCCCCGGGGCGCCCCACGCCTCCAGCCAGCCGCCGTGCAGTCGAGCGTCCTCCAGGCTGATCGACAGCCCCAGACCGGTACCGCCGGTCTGCCGCGCCCGCGACGGGTCGGCCCGCCAGAACCGGTTGAACACCAGCTTCTCCTCGCCGGGCTTGAGCCCGACGCCGTGGTCACGGACGGTCAGCGCGACGGCGGTGTCGTCCATCCCCAACGTGATCCGCACCGGTCGTCCCTCGCCGTGCTCGACCGCGTTGCCGACCAGGTTGCGCAGCACCCGCTCGACCCGGCGCGGGTCGATCTCGGCGATCACCGGCGCGTTCGGGACGTCCAGCTCGATGCTCACCCCGACCCGCTCGGCCAGCCCGGCCAGCCGGTCGACCACCCGGTGAACCACCGGCACCAGGTCGGTCGGCTCGGCGTCGAGCACCGCGAACCCCGCGTCGAACCGGCTGATCTCCAGTAGGTCGGTCAGTAGCTCCTCGAAGCGGTCCAGCTCGGCCTGGAGCAGCTCGGCGCTGCGGGCCACCGCCGGGTCGAACTCGTCCCGCTCGGCGAAGATCAGGTCAGCGGCCATCCGTACCGTGGTCAGCGGGGTCCGCAGTTCGTGCGAGACGTCCGAGGTGAACCGGCGTTGCAGCCGGGACATCTCCTCCAGCCGCAGGATCTGCCGTTGCAGGTTGGTGGCCATCTGGTTGAACGAGGCCGCGAGCAGCGCCAGGTCGTCCTCGCCGTTGACGGCCATCCGCTGGTCGAGCAGACCGGCGGAGAGTCGCTGGGCGGTCCGGGCGGCGACCCGTACCGGGATCACCACCAGCCGGGTCACCAACGCGGCGAGCAGGCCGAGCAGCAGCACCAGGGCGACCCCGGTGGCCACCACGGTGGCCCGCGCCTGCGCCGCGGTGGTGTCCTGGAGGGTCAGCGGCACGAGGTAGTACAGCTCCACCTGACCGAACCCGGTCGGCACCGGGGAGCCGTAGACGAGGTACTTCGTCTCGGCGTCCCCGGTGAGCCGACCGGTACGGATCTGGTTGGCCACGTTGCCGTCGGCCACGGCGGCCCGCAGCTCGGGGCTGATCAGGGGCCGGACGTTCACCGACGGCGAGGTGCGCGGCTCGATCACCCCGGGCCAGTTCTCCGCGGTGAGGGCCACCACCACGCCGCTGTTCTGCTGGGGGTCACCGCCCGCGAGGTAGTTGACCGTGCCGTCGATCGTCTCCTGGAGCTGGGCCTCCTGCGGCTGGCTGTAGAGGCTGAACTGCTTCGCCGCGTACTCCGCGCCGTTGAGCAGCCGCAACTGGACGTCGGTCTTCGCGTTGTCCAGCAGGATGTTGGTGATCTTGTCGGCGATCAGGTAGGCGAAACCGCCGACCAGCAGGCTGGACGTCACCAACGTGATGGTCACCACGCGCACCTGCAACGAGCGGCGCCAAGTCTGGTGCAGCCTCGCCAGAGATCGGGACAGCCGGCCACTCACCCCACGCCACAACTCCCACACGGCACCACGCCGGCGGGACGTCGGGTCGAGATCGGGGATCGGGGAGGTGGCCACAGTGCGACCCAGGCTATCCGGTACCAGCCTTGTAGCCCACGCCGCGAACGGTCAGGATGATTTCCGGTCGCTCCGGATCCGGTTCGATCTTGGCACGTAGCCGCTGCACGTGCACGTTGACCAGCCGGGTGTCCGCCGCGTGCCGGTATCCCCAGACCTGCTCCAGCAGCACCTCGCGGGTGAAGACCTGACGCGGTTTACGGGCGAGCGCGACCAGCAGGTCGAACTCCAGCGGCGTCAGCTTCACCTCCTCGCCGTTGCGGCTGACGGTGTGCGCCGGCACGTCGATGGCGATCTGGTTGCCGGGCGGACCGATGGTGAGCAGTTCCGGCGCGGCGTCCTCGCCACGGCGCAGCCGCGCCCGCATCCGGGCCACCAGTTCCTTGGGCTTGAACGGCTTGACCACGTAGTCGTCGGCACCCGACTCCAGGCCGAGCACGACGTCGACCGTGTCGCTCTTGGCGGTCAGCATCACGATCGGCACCCCGGACTCACCCCGGATCGCCCGTGCCACGTCGATACCACTCATTCCGGGCAGCATCAGGTCGAGCAGGACGATATCGGGTCGATTCTCACGGAACGCGGCCAATGCCCGTTCCCCGTCCGCCACGAACGAGGGCATGAAGCCTTCGCTGCGCAGCACGATGCCGAGCATCTCGGCGAGCGCGGGGTCGTCGTCGACCACCAGTACCCGGGCTCTCATGGGGTTAATGGTTCCATCCCGTCAGTTCGGTGGGCTCGGCGTCACCCGCACGCTACTGCCGTCAGGTGTGCTGTGCCCAGCACCGCTCGGTTTGTCCCAGTCGCACGTGCCGACCCGGGGGGCGGGACTGCACCCCGGACGACCGCGCATGTCAACATGATCCCCGGGTGCGCCGTAGCGCGCCACCGCCCCCGCCTCCCAGGAGTACGCGTGCCCGCAACAGGCCCGACAGTCGTACTCCCCGGGCGCCCACTCACCGTCGGGGAACTGCTCGACTCCGCGGTGCTGCTACTGCGCGCCCAGGCGCCGGTCCTGTTGCCCTTCGCCGCCGTGCTGGCCGCCGGCGAACAGCTCCTGCTGCGACCGCTACGGCTCGCGGTGGATGCCACCGGGCCCCTGTGGTGGCCGTCCGGTCTGAACGAGTTCGGTCTCTTCTGGCTGCTCCTCGCCTTCGGTGCGGCAACCGAAGCGATGATCATCACGCTGCTCGGCAACCCGGCCGCCCGCGCCGCCGCCGGCACGCTGGTCGGCCGCCGACCGACCGTCGCGGAGTTGGTCGACCCCCGTGCCGCCCGGTGGGGCGCCACCGTCCTGCTCTGCCTCGTGGTCGGCGCGGTCATGCTGTCCACGTCCCTGCTCGGCCCCACCTGGTTCCTCGGATTCGCCCTGCTCGGCGCGGTGGCCCCGGCCCTGGTCGTGGACCGGGTCCGGCCGGTACGGGCGATCACCCGCTCCGCCACGCTGGCGTTACGTCTGGGCGTACGGGCCGCCGCTTTGCGGGTACTGGGATACCTCCTCTGGTGGCTCATCCGGGTCGGGCTCAGCTGCGGGACGTTCGTCGGGCTGAGCACACTCGGGCTGATCGACGAGGGCTGGACCAACGCGGTGGCGATGCTGCTCTGGGCAGCCGTGAACACGATCGCCTACGCCGCGCTGGCCAGCCTGGACGCGGTCGTCCACCTGGAGACCCGGATCCGCAGCGAGGGCCTGGACATCCGCATCTCCCGTGCGCCCGCGAGCGCGGATCTGCTGGCGGTGGGCGGATGAGCTTCAGCCGGTGGTGGACCGAGACCACGGCCGCCCTCGGAGACCACCTGCCGCTACCGCTGGCCGCGCTGCTGCTGGTGCTGGCCACGGCGCTGACCGCGACCGCCTGGTACACCTTCCCCGCCTGGCTTCCCCGGCGGTTTCCCCGGCTCCGCCGACGCCGCCCCGCCCGGTCCACCGGGCGACAGCCCACGACCGCACCACCGGTGGCCGCCGCCCCGGAGCCGCCCGCCGACCCCGCCGGGACGGTCGTGGCGGCCGATCGGCTGGCGGCCGAGGGCCGCTACGACGAGGCGGTCCGCGAGCGGCTGCGCGTCATGCTCCACCAGCTCACCGACCGGCAGGTGGTGCGGGTCCGGCCCGGCATGACCGTCGCCGAGGTGGTCACCGAGGCCACCGCCAACCATCCACCGGTCGGACCGCCACTGGCCGCCGCAGCCGCCATCTTCTCCGAGCTGTGGTACGCCCAACGCCCGGCCACCGCCGACCACGATCACCGGATGCGCGACCATGCCGGGCGGTTGGGGGACCTGCTCGTCACCGCCGCCCCGAAGGACGACGACCGGTGAGGGCGCGGGGACGCCGCCACCGGATCGTGATACCCGTGCTGGTGGGGGTGCTGCTGACGGCCGTCACCCTGGTCACCCGCGAGATCGACCAGCCGGACCAGACCGACCGGGGCTTCCTCTCCCCGACCGTGACCGACGACCACGGCGGCAGCCGGCTCGCCGCGAGCCTGGCCCGGCAGGGGGTGACGGTGCAGCGGGAGACGGACACGTTCCGGGCGTTGCGAGCCACCCGCCCCGGTCCGGCCACCCTGTTCGTCCCCGCGCCCGAGTTGCTGCACCCGCGCACCGTCAGCCTCTTCGGTCTGCTGCCCGGCGGCACCCGGTTGGTGCTGGTCGACCCACCCCGGCGGGTGCTGGCCGCCGCCGGGCTACCGCTGCGCCCGACCGGCCGACGCTGGGCGACCCGCGCCGTGCCGCCGCAGGCGCACGGCCGGTCCTGCCCGCTGGCCGAGGCCGCCTCCGTCACCACGGCCGCCGTCGCCCGCCAGCGGTACGCGCCCACCGGCGTGGGCAACGTCGACCTCTGCTATGCCGGTGGCCTGGCCCGGCTGCCCGGTGCCGCCGAGAGCGTGGTGGTGGGTGCCAGCGACCCGTTCCGCAACGGGCGGATCGACGAATGGGACAACCTGGCCTTCGCCACCGGGCTGCTCGCCACCGCCGGCCGGGTGATCTGGCTCGACCTGGACGGCCCGGCACCGCCACCACCCGAACCCCATCGGACACCCACCCGGCCGCTACCGGAACGCGTCGACGAAGTCGACGAGCCCGCCGAGCCGGAGGACCGGCGCGGCGAGGGGAACAGCGAGACGGCATCGGACGGGCGGCCGGGCGGTGAGACCTCCGGTCCCCGCGCCCGCGACTCCGCCGGGCAGCCCAACCCCCTCTGGTCGGCGTTCCCACCGTGGTTCTGGGCACTGCTGCTGCAACTCGCCCTGGCGGCACTGCTGATAGCCATCGGTCGGGCCCGCCGCCTCGGCCCGCCCACCCCGGAACCACTGCCGGTCTCCGTGCCC
Source organism: Micromonospora sp. DT48 (assembly GCF_049844495.1). Lineage (NCBI taxonomy): Bacteria > Bacillati > Actinomycetota > Actinomycetes > Micromonosporales > Micromonosporaceae > Micromonospora > Micromonospora sp. DT48. Next base: position 24,905 of record NZ_JBNCLE010000015.1, on the reverse strand, counting down.
GCCGCCGAGACGGTCCTCGGCCGGGGGCGGCTCTACCAGCAGGCGCGAGCCCGGGAGAACACCGCGCGGCTGCTCCGAACCGCGACGCTCGCCCGGCTGGCGCGACGCCTGCACCTGCCCGCCGACGCGCCACCCGGCACGGTCGCCGCCACCGTGGCCGCCGACACCGGCGACCAGCCCGACACCATCCGGGAACTGCTCTACGGCGACGCGCCGCGCACCGACCGGGACCTACTGGAACTCGCCGGTGAGCTGGACCGTGTCACGCGTACCGGCGAGTCGACGTCCACCCCCGACCCGCCGGCTGCGGCCCGGCTACCGAAGCCCCGATCCGAAGGAGATCCCCGGTGACCCGACCCGCGATGACCGTGGACCCGCTCGCCACCGACCCCGCCCGCGCCGCGCTGCACCGGCTGCGCACCGAGGTGGCCAAGGCGGTCGTGGGTCAGGAGGGCGTGGTCACCGGACTGATCGTCGCCCTGCTCTGCCGTGGTCACGTGCTGCTGGAGGGCGTACCGGGAGTCGCCAAGACGCTGCTGGTGCGTACCGTGGCCGCCGCCCTGGACCTCACCTCGCGGCGGGTCCAGTTCACCCCCGACCTGATGCCGGGCGACGTCACCGGCTCGATGGTCTTCGACGCGCGAACCGCGGCGTTCACCTTCCGCGAAGGGCCGGTCTTCACCAACCTGCTGCTCGCCGACGAGATCAACCGCACTCCGCCGAAGACCCAGTCCGCGCTGCTGGAGGTGATGGAGGAGCGGCAGGTCACCGTCGAGGGCGAGCAGCGCACGCTCCCTGATCCGTTCATCGTCGCCGCCACCCAGAACCCGGTGGAGTACGAGGGCACCTACCCGCTACCGGAAGCCCAGTTGGACCGTTTCCTGCTCAAGCTCACCGTGCCGCTACCCAACCGGGACGAGGAACTCGGAGTGCTCCGCGCCCACCATGCCGGTTTCGACCCCCGGGACCTGAGCGCCGCCGGCGTACGCCCGGTGGCGGACGCGACCGAACTCGCCGTCGCCCGCGCGGCGGTGGGCCGCGTGCACGTCGCGGATCCGCTGCTCGGCTACGTCGTCGACCTGTGCCGGGCGACCCGCACCACCCCGTCGCTGGAGTTGGGCGCATCACCGCGCGGCGCGACGGCCCTGCTGGGCACCGCGAAGGCGTGGGCGTGGCTGCACGGACGCGACCACGTGGTGCCGGACGACGTGAAGGCGATGGCGCGGCCCACCCTGCGGCACCGGCTACGCCTGCGTCCGGAGGCCGAACTCGAAGGTGTCGGGGTGGACCGGATCCTGGACACGGTGCTGGCCACCGTGCCGACCCCACGATGACCTGGCGGGCGGCGGCGCTGCTGGCGGTGGGCGCGCTGACCCTGCCCGCATGGCCGGTTCCGTTCGTCGGCGTGGCGGTGATGGTCGGCCTGGTGCTGCTGCTGGTCGGCCTCGATCTCGCGCTCGCCGCGCCGTTGGCGGCGCTGACCGTCGAGCGGGCCGGTGAGCGGGCGGTACCGCTCGGCGGCACCGCCACGGTCACCCTGTACCTGCGCAACACCTCCGACCGGCCGCTGCGCGCCCGGGTCCGCGACGCCTGGGTGCCCTCCGCCGGGGCCCGGCCGGAGCTGCCGCCGACCCGGCTGGTGCGCGCCGCCCCCGGTGAGGTGCTCGCCCTGCCCACCCGCCTCACCCCCACCCGGCGGGGAGACCGGCCCGCCGTGGCCCTGACGGTCCGCTCGTTCGGGCCGCTCGGGCTGGCGTACCGGCAGTGGGGTGGTCGGCCCGGCACCCCGCCCTGGACCGTACGGGTGCTGCCCCGTTTCGACGCCCGACGGCACCTGCCGGAGCGGCTGTCGCGGCTGCGCGTCATCGACGGCACACTCCTCGGCCGGGGACGCGGACCGGGCACCGAGTTCGACACGCTGCGCGAGTACGTCTCCGGCGACGACGTACGCTCCATCGACTGGCGGGCCAGCGCCCGACACTCGGAGGTGCTGGTACGCACCTGGCGTCCGGAACGGGACCGGCGGCTGATCTGCGTGCTGGACACCGGGCGCACCTCGGCCGTACGGCTCGGCGACGAGCCGCGCCTGGATGCCTCGATCGAGGCGGCGCTGCTGCTCAGCGCGTTGGCGGCGCGGGCCGGTGACCGGGTGGACGTGCTCGCGGCGGACGCCGTGCCCCGGGCCTCGGTGGGTGGCGTCGAACGAGCGGGGCAGTGGAACCGGCTGGCGCACGCGTTGGCCCCGTTGCAACCGGCGCTGGTCGAGACGGATTTCCGGCTGATCGCGGGCGAGTTGCTGCGGCGACACCGCCCCCGCAGCCTGGTGGTGCTGCTCACCGCCCTGGAGCCCGGTGCGCTGGGTGAGGGACTGCTGCCGGTGCTGCCCCGGCTGGCCGCCCGGCACCGGGTGCTGGTGGCTGCGGCACAGGACCCGGTGCTGACCCGACTCACCGCCGGGCCGCCGCGACGCCCCGAGGACGCGTACGCCGCAGCCGCCGCCTGGCGGACACTCGCCGAACGCGACCGCCTCACCGCAGCGCTGACCCGACACGACGTCACCGTGGTCGACGCCCCGGCTGATCGACTGGCCCCCGCCCTCGCCGACGCCTACCTGCACCTGAAGGCCACCGCGCAGCTCTGACCCTGACGGGGCTGCCCGTTACCGAAGGTCGCCGGTAGCGACCTCCTGGTCGGGTGGTGCGGCGGAGCCGAGGACGAGGACGTAGGCCAGGAAGGCCAACCAGGCGGTCGCGCCGATGGTGACGCGCACGGCCACCGGTAGCGGCGCCGGCGTCACGAACGCCTCGATCACCGCCGAGACGGCGAAGAGTCCGACCAGGCCGACGGTGACCAGGACGCCGTCGCGCCCTGCCCGGGCCACCGCCTGCCCCCGGGTCAACTGCTCCGGCGGTGCGATCCACGCCCACCCGATACGCAGACCCACCCCGGCGGCGACGAACACACCGGTCAGCTCCAGCAAACCGTGCGGGGTGATCAGGCCGAAGAAGACGTCCTCCCGGCCGTAGGAGACCATCACCCCACCGACCACGCCGATGTTCACCGCGTTCTGCCAGAGCAGGTAGCCGACCGGCACGATCAGCACGCCCGCCGCCAGACACTTCGCGGCCAGCCAGGCATTGTGCGTCCACAGGTGGAAGGCGAACGTCGGCGCGGAGAACTCCGTGTAGTAGCCGGCGAAGCCGGATTCGACCAGCCGGGCGGCCTCCTCGTCGCCGATGAACGCCGCCGCCGTCTCCGGGTTGTCCGCCACGAACCACATCAGGGTGAAGGTGAGCAGGGTGAACGCGGTCGCCACCGCGCACCACCACGGCGCCGCCCGCCAGATGGCACCGGGCAGGTCGGCCGCCAGGAATCGCCGCACCGCCGACCAGGACGGCCGGGGTCGGCTGGTCAACCGCGCCCGTGCCCGGAGCACCACCTGGGACAGCTCACTGACCAGCACCGGGTCCGGCGAGCGGCTACGCAGCACCGACAGTTGGGTGGTGGCCCGTTGGTAGAGCGCGACCAGCTCGTCGACCTCGGCCGGGTCGAGACGGCGCTGCGCACAGAGCTGATTCAGCCGACGCCACTGACCGCCGTGCTCCGCGACGTACGCGTCGACATCCACCAGCCACCTCCGACCGCGCGATCATAGTGTTCACTGTCGGGGTGAGCACAGCGGCACGAGCGTGGACCGCCCCCGGCTGGGGTGATGCCCGGCTGGTCAGCGGCGAGGCGGTCGAGCTGGACGTGCGGGCCGCACGGATCGGTTCCCGGACCCTCGCACTGCTGCTCGACGTGCTGATCCAACTGCTGTGCGGCCTGCTGCTCCTCGCGCTGGCCGGGCTGCTGTTGGCCGCACTGCCGTACGGGCTGCTCGACGCGGCGATGGAACGGGCGCTGCTCACCGTCGGGCTGGTGCTGCTACTGGTCGGCTATCCGGTGCTCTGGGAACGCCTCAACGACGGCCGGACACCGGGCAAGGCGGCGGTCGGGCTGCGGGTGGTCAGCGTCGACGGCGCCCCGGTCGGCTTCCGGCAGTCGTTGACCCGGGCGTTGGTCGGGGTCTCCGTGGAGTGGCCGGGGCTGGTGCTGCCGCTGCTGTCCTGGGCGGTCGGGCTGACCGTGATGCTCAGCGACGACCGTGGTCGGCGACTGGGTGACCTGGCCGCGGGCACGCTGGTGGTGCACACCCGGCCCGCGACGAGGTGGCGTGCGGTCCCGGCGACCATGCCGCAGCTGGTCGGGTGGGCGTACACGCTGGATCTGAGCCGGTTGGACGCGGACCTGGCGCTGGCCGTCCGGCAGTACCTGGCTCGGGCCCACGGGCTCAGCGAGCCGGCGCGCGGCGAGTTGGCCCGGTTGCTGTGGCGGCAGGTCGCCGCGGTGACCGGCCCGCCGCCCCCGGTCGCGCTGCCGGAGGTCCATTACCTGGCCGCCGTCATCGCCGAGCGGCACCGGCGGGCGCGTCACCTGCTCGCCGGTGAACGGGTGCTCACCGAGGCGGCGTGGTCGGGATTGCCGGTGGCGTCGGCCGACGAACCCTCACGGAGGTCGGGATGAGGGGCTTCGGGCCGTGGCTGGCGGTGCTCGCGGTGGTGCTGCTGCTCAGCGCGCTGCGGTTGCGCACCCTGGCGGCGCTGGTCTCCGTGGCCTGGCTGCTGTGGTGTGTCTGGACCTGGATCCGCCCCACCCGCCGCCGTACCCGCTGACCACCAGCCCCGCCGGGCGGGCGACCGCACAGAACACCCCCGGGTCGACCTCGGTGGCCGGGCCCGGGGGTGTTCTCGACGCTCAGTAGCGGTAGTGGTCCGGCTTGAAGGGGCCTTCCACGGCGACGCCGAGGTAGGCGGCCTGCTCCTTGGTGAGCGTGGTCAGCTTCGCGCCGAGCGCGTCCAGGTGCAGCCGGGCGACCTTCTCGTCGAGGTGCTTGGGCAGCACGTACACGCCGACCGGGTACTCGTCGGTCTTGGTGTACAGCTCGATCTGGGCGATCGTCTGGTTGGCGAACGAGTTCGACATCACGAAGCTCGGGTGACCGGTGGCGTTGCCCAGGTTCAGCAGGCGGCCCTCGGAGAGCACGATGATGGCGTGACCGTCGTCGAAGCGCCACAGGTCCACCTGCGGCTTGATGTTCTCCCGGGTGACGTCCGAGCGCTTCGCCAGACCGGCCATGTCGATCTCGTTGTCGAAGTGGCCGATGTTGCCCACGATGGCCTGGTGCTTCATCCGGGCCATGTGCTCGTTGGTGATGACGTCGTAGCAGCCGGTGGCGGTGATGAAGATGTCGGCCTGCTCGACCACGTCGTCCAGGGTGGCGACCTGGTAGCCGTCCATGGCCGCCTGGAGCGCGCAGATCGGGTCGACCTCGGTCACCACGACCCGGGCACCCTGGCCACGCAGCGACTCGGCGCAGCCCTTGCCCACGTCGCCGTAGCCGAGCACGACGGCCATCTTGCCGCCGATCAGCGTGTCGGTGGCGCGGTTGATGCCGTCGATCAGCGAGTGGCGGCAGCCGTACTTGTTGTCGAACTTGCTCTTGGTCACCGAGTCGTTGACGTTGATGGCCGGGAAGAGCAACGTGCCGGCGCGGTGCATCTCGTAGAGCCGGTGCACGCCGGTGGTGGTCTCCTCGGTGACGCCCTTGATGCCGGCGGCGATCCGCGTCCACCGCTGTCCACTCGTGGCCAGCGAGCGGTGCAGCAGTTCGAGGATGACCGCGTACTCCTCGGAGTCGGCGGACTCGACCGGCGGCACCGCCCCGGCCTTCTCGAACTCGACACCCTTGTGGACGAGCAGGGTGGCGTCGCCACCGTCGTCCAGGATCATGTTCGGACCGTCCCCGTCGGGCCAGTCGAGCACCTGCTCGGTGCACCACCAGTACTCCTGGAGGCTCTCGCCCTTCCACGCGTACACCGGGACACCGGCGGGCGCGTCGACGGTGCCCTCGGGGCCGACGACGATCGCGGCGGCGGCGTGGTCCTGGGTGGAGAAGATGTTGCACGACGCCCAGCGGACCTGCGCGCCGAGCGCGACCAGGGTCTCGATGAGCACGGCGGTCTGAATCGTCATGTGCAGCGACCCGGTGATCCGCGCGCCCGCGAGGGGCTGCGCGTCGGCGAACTCGCGGCGGATCGCCATCAGGCCGGGCATCTCGTGTTCGGCGAGGCGGATCTCTTTGCGCCCGAACTCGGCGAGCGAAAGGTCCGCCACCTTGTAGTCGCCCTCGGCGACAGTACGCGGCCGGGCCTCGGACGACGTGCCACTGGCGGACGCCGGGAGGGTGCTGGTCATGAAAGCTCCTGTCGGACGATGGTGCTGCGCAACCTCCCACCTTACGCGCGCCTACGGCGGTCGGCCGGGGTGGTTACGGACAGCGCACGGGGCGGCCGGTGTGGACGTGTGCCGTCCATCTCCGTCCGCCCCGTGCATCCCCCCGGTTTGGTTCCCCCGCGCGCTCTCGGACCATCGTCGCGATAACGCTGCGCACTCATAGAGTCACAGTAAGCAAGCGCCAAGTCAAGCTATTCCGGAAAAGTCGGACTTGGCGTGTTGGGGATGGGCCGGTAGCTGGACATGCGAAAAGGTCAGACCAGGCCGGTCGACGCGATGTACGTCTCACCCTCACCGGTGACGGTGAGTACACCGCCAGCGGCCCGTCCGACTGCGGCCCGCCCCGGTTCCAGCGCCACCGACGCCACCCCGTCGGTCACGGTGATCCGACCGGCGGTGCACAGCACCACCCGGGGGCCGGGCACGGCCAACGTCACCTCGCGCCGCCGATCGCCCACGGTCACCCGGTGCAACGCGAAGTCGTCCACCGGCACCGGCCAGGTCACCACGCCGTCGGCGACCTCGCGGGGCGGGACCACCGGCCGGTCGAGCACCTCGAAGCGGAGCACCCGCAGCAGCTCGGCCACGTCCACGTGCTTCGGGGTCAGCCCGCCCCGCAGCACGTTGTCGCTGGCGGCCATCACCTCGACGCCGGTGCCTTCCAGGTACGCGTGCAGGTTCCCGGCCGGCATCCAGATCGCCTCACCGGGGGCCAGTCGCACCCGGTTGAGCAGCAACGCCACCAGCACTCCCGGATCGGCCGGGTAGGCGTCGGCCAACCGGGACACCAGGTCCGCGTCCGGGCCGCCCGCCGCGCGGGCCGCCGCCACCAGACCCGCCCGCTCCGCCATCGGCCACTCCAGCAACCGGCGCACCGCCTCGGCCAACCCCGTCGGCCCGGCGGCCAACGCGGCGAGCACCGGCCGCAGCTGCGGTACGCCCAACGCGGCGAGCGCCCGCGCCGAGGCGTCCGGATCACGGAACCCGCACAACGCCTCCATCGGCCCGAGCGCCACCAGCAGCTCCGGCTTGTGGAAGGGGTCGACATAGTTGCGGTGCCCACCGGTCCGAGCCTGTTCGACGGCGTAACCGGCCCGGGCCTGCTCGGCGTCCGGGTGTGCCTGAAGGCTCAGCGGAGCCGCTGCGGCCAGCACCTTGAGCAGGAACGGCAGGCGGGTTCCGAACCGCTCCAGCACCGGCTGGCCGAGCCAGTCGACCGGCTCGGCGGCGAGCACCTCGGTGAGCGCGACCCGCCGCCCGGCACGCTCGACGGCGGCCGGCGCGCACGGGTGCGCCCCGAGCCACAGCTCCGCCTCGGGCGTCGCACTCGGCACCGGCCGCCCCTGGAGTTCGGCGAGCGCCGAGCGGGAACCCCAGGCGTAGTCCTTGATCGGGCCGTGCAGCGGTTCCACCGGTCAGCTCTCCGTGCGCCCGGACGCGGTGGAGGACGCCTCCGGAGCCCGATAGATGTCCGGTTCGAGGTAGATGACCCGCGCCACCGGTACCGCCGCGCGGATCCGCTGCTCCACAACGTCGATCCCCCGGGCCACCTCCTCGGCGCTCTCGCACCGCGACACCGCCACCTTCGCGGCCACCATCAGTTCCTCCGGGCCGAGGTAGAGGGTCTTCATGTGGATGATCCGCTCCACCTCGGGACCAGCCGTGACCGCCTGCTCGATGGCCGCGACGTCCGCCGGCTCGGCTCCCTCGCCCAGCAGCAGGCTCTTGGTCTCCACGGCCAGCACGATCGCGATGGTCACCAGCAACAGACCGATCATCGCGGTACCGGCCGCGTCCCACCGACCGTCACCGGTGGCCAGGGTCAGCCCCACCCCGAACAGGGCGAAGACCAGACCGACCAGCGCGCCGAAGTCCTCCAGCAGCACCACCGGCAGCTCCGGCGCCTTCGACCGGCGGATGAACCGCGTCCAGCTCTCCTTGCCCCGGACCTGGTTGGACTCCCTGATGGCGGTACGGAAGGAGAACGACTCCATCACGATCGCCACCACCAGGACGGCCACCGGCACCCACTGCCAACTGGTGATGCCGTGCGGGTCGGACCACTTGTGCCACGCCTCGTAGAGCGCGAACAGACCGCCCAGGCTGAACAGCACGATCGAGACGATGAACGCGTAGACGTAGCGTTCCCGGCCGTAGCCGAAGGGGTGCTGGGGGGTGGCAGCCCGCCGCGCCCGCTTGCCGCCGAGCAGCAGCAGAGCCTGGTTACCCGTGTCGGCGACCGAGTGGATGGACTCGGCGAGCATCGACGACGAGCTCGTGAGCAGATAGGCCACGAACTTCGTCACGGCGATGCCGGCGTTGGCAAGCAACGCGGCGAGGATCGCCTTGCTGCCACCCTGGGCACTCACTGGTTGGCTAGTTCCTTCATCTCGGTGATCGCCGGCACCGCCATCGGGTCCAGGCCGTGCGCCAACGCCAGGTAGATGGACGCGAAGTCGGGCACCGCCACCAGGGAGGCGAGCCGCTCCAACGCCGAACCACCCTCGGCGGTGACCACGTCACACCGTACGCCCCGCCGCTCGGCGAGGGTCTGCACCGCATCCGCACGGCGTTCCTCGACCGCCAGTGGCTCGTCGGCGTCGTCCTCCGCGTTCAGGCCACCGTCGCGCAACAGCACCACCCGCAGGCGGGTGCTGTCCCCGTTCGACTCGTCGGGATCGGCGAAGATGTCCCGCTCCCCCTCGGCCAGCCCGCCGAACACACCGTCGAGCAGACCGACCCGGCCCCGACCCGCCTCGCCCAGCGCGCCGGTGACCACCGGATAACGGGCGTTGGCCGACAGGGTGTCGCCGAAGCGACGAGCGGCGACCGCCGCCAGCGGCGACGAGCCCCACACGATCGGGATCGACCCGGCCAGCCCGAGGGCGAGGGACTTCGCCGGATTGACGAAGGACTCCGCGCTCGGGCGGCTGCGGTCCGCGTCGGCGTCCAGCCGGGCCGCCGTCTCCGCCAGATCCGCCTCGTTCACCTTGACCAGCCCGAGGGCCCGGGCGGCGAGCAGGACCGGCACGGTAAGCCCCCAGAGGCTGGCCCGAGCCGGTGCCCGCCGGGGCACCGGGATGAACGGGGCGCGGGCCCGATCGGCGACCGAGTGCAGTTGCGAGTCCGCCGGACCCACCGCGACCAACCGGGCTCCCCGGCGGTGGGCGGCCTCGGCGGCACCCAGCGCCTCGGGGCTGCGACCGGAGGCGCTGACCGCGATGACCACGTCGGCCGCGCCGACCCAGCCGGGCACCCCGGCGCTGCGGTGCGCGATGACCGGCACCGGGCAGCGTGGCCCGGCGACCGTGGCCAGCACGTCACCGGTACGCCCGGCGGTGCCGATGCCGGCGATCACGACCGCCCGGGGGCGTCCGTCGTCGGCGAGTACGGCGAGATTCGCCTCGGCGGCCAGGGCGGCCGACTCGCGGACCTGCGCGCCCGCCGAGGCGGTGTGCCGCAGCATGCCACCCGGATCCCGCTCGGCGAGCGCCTCCGGGTCGTCGAGAAGCCGTTCGTCGGCGTGGCGGTGCCCGCTGACACCGGCCGTTCCGTCGATCACGATCCCTCCGCGGGGCCGCGCGCCTCGTCCAGCAGCAGCACCGGTACGTCGTCGCGGACCTCGAAGATCCGGCCGCACTCGGTGCAGGTCAACGTCTGGGCCTGCGAGTCGTAGGTCAGCGGGGCATGGTGTGTGTCCGGGCAGGCGAGGATTTCCAGCAATTGCGGGTCGAGGGCCACTGCGCGGCTCCTTCCACGTATGCGGCTACACCGGTCGGCGGTGCCGACCGGCCCGAGCGATCTTATCGGCGTACCCGGTCGAGCACCTCGTCGCGCAGCGCGGCCATCCGCTCGGCGGTCGGTGCCTCGACGTTGAGCCGCAGCAGCGGCTCGGTGTTCGAGGCGCGCAGGTTGAACCACGCCCCGTCGGGAAAACGCAGGGTGAGTCCGTCCATCTCGTCGGCCTCGGCTTCCGGGTACGCGGCACGCACCTCGGCCACCTTGGCGGCCTGGTCCGCCACGGTGGAGTTGATCTCACCCGAGGCGACGTACCGCTCGTACTCGGCGGCCAGCGTGGACAACGGCAGCGGCTGCTCGCCGAGGGCCGCCAGGGTGTGCATCGCCGCCAACATGCCGGTGTCGGCGAACCAGAAGTCCCGGAAGTAGTAGTGCGCCGAGTGCTCACCACCGAAGACCGCGTTGGTACGCGCCATCTCGGCCTTGATGAACGAGTGACCGACCCGGGCCACCACCGGTTCACCCCCGTGCTCGCGGATGATCTCCGGCACCGCGCTGGAGGTGATCAGGTTGTGGATGACCGTCGCGCCCGGATGCTTGGCCAACTCCCGGGCCGCCACCAGGGCGGTGATCGCCGACGGGGAGACCGGCTCACCCCGCTCGTCCACCACGAAGCACCGGTCCGCGTCGCCGTCGAACGCCAGGCCGATGTCCGCACCGTGTGCCACCACCGCGCGTTGCAGGTCGACCAGGTTGGCCGGATCCAGCGGGTTGGCCTCGTGGTTGGGGAACGTGCCGTCCAACTCGAAGTACAACGGCACGATCCGCAGCGGCAGGGCCTCCAGGACGGCGTCGCCGAGCACACTCGGCACGGTGTGCCCGCCCATTCCGTTGCCCGCGTCCACCACCACCGTCAACGGCCGGATATTGGCGAGGTCCACCAGCGTGCGCAGGTGTGCCGCGTAGTCGGGCAGCAGGTCACGCCGCTGCGTCGGGGCGGTCGGCTCACCCAGCGGCTCGTCCTTGTCGAGCAACGCCTGGGCCCGGTCGCGGACCTCGGCCAGCCCGCTGTCCTGCCCGACGGGGCGAGCGCCGGCGTGGCACAGCTTGATGCCGTTGTACTGCGCCGGGTTGTGGCTGGCGGTGAACATCGCCCCGGGCAACCCGAGCGCACCGGAGGCGTAGTAGACCATGTCGGTCGAGGCGAGCCCGATCTCGATGACCGGGCGTCCCTCGGCGCGTACGCCGGTGGCGAAGGCGGCGGCCAGTCCGGGGCCGGAGGCCCGCATGTCGTGCCCGATCAGCACGGCCTGCCCCGGCTCACCGGCCGTGTCGAGCATCTGCGCGAAGGCGACACCGAGCGCACCTGCGACACGCTCGTCCCACTGCTCCGGCACCGTCCCACGGACGTCGTACGCCTTCACGATCCGGGACAGATCAGACACCGGTTCCACTCCTCGCCTGCGGGTCGTCAACGAACCTGAGCGTATCGGAGTGGGGGCAGCCACCCCGGCTCAGCCGCCGAGCCCGTGCCCGTACTCCGACTCGTCGCCCTTCTCGGCACCCGGTGACCCGTCCGGATATCCGGGCCGCTGGCCGGGCGCGGGCGGCGGAACGGCGGCGAATCCGGCCGGTGCGCCCGAGACCGGCGCGGCCGGGCCGGACGGCGGCGCGGCCCGACCGACCCCGGGGCGCCCCGGGTCGGACAGCGGCGCGGCCGGGGCGGAGGCCGGTGGCGCGGAGGTGGGCGGAACGGTCCGCGCCGGTGGCACAGCCGCACGGGCGGACGTGCCGGATGGGATCGGTCGAGTCTGACCAGCCGGATCACCCGGCAGGGGCGCCTCGCTCGGGTCGGCCGGTCGGGCACCGTACAGACCGCCGGTCGGGCGGGGTGCCGGGGTGCCGCCGTAGACCCGTGGTGTGCCGGGCCGGCTCGTCCCGTACGTCTGACCGGGCGCTGCGCCGCCCGCCGGCTTTGGCGGCGACGCCGGCGCGGTGCCCGGCGGGATCGGCGCGGCACCGAGTGGGGGTACGACCGGCGCGGCACCCTGCCCACCGGACCGGTAGGTGGTGCCGCCCGGGTTGCGCGGCTGCGGAATCTCGAATCCCGCAGCCGAACCGCGACGAGCCTTGCGTTCCTTGCGGGAGCGGTGGATCAACAGCCCGATGAGCAGCGCACCGGCGGCGACCATCGCGATGCCGAAGTACATCACCGGTGATCCGCCGGAGGACTCCGGAGCGGTCTGGGCGAGACCGTCGGTCTTCTCGGCGGCGAGCGCCACGGTCGGCGACGCCTCTACGGTCGGCTCCTCAGGCACCTCCTCGCTGGGCGAGGGGGTGGGCGACGGCGAGGCCGTGACCCGCCCGCCCACCACCCGCGACGACGTGGCCGCCCGGCCCAGCACGACGCCCCGTGCCGTGGTCGCCTCGCCGGTCACCACCAGTCGCCCACCGGGGGCGTCGGCGGCGAAGGCGATGCGGTACCGCATGTTCGCCCGCTTGCCCTTGCACAGCTCGTCCTTGTCGGGGGCGACCGGTGCGGTGGTGACCAGTCCCGTGCCGCCGGAGACGCCCACCGGCACCCAGCTACCGCCCACGTTCGCCTGCACCGCCACCTGGTCGACCCGTACGTCGGGCAGGCTCAGACCCAGCGCGGTGCGTACCCGCACGCACCCGTCGGTGCGCCTGCGCACCTCCACCGTCACGTTCCCGGCGGAACGGCCCGCGGTGAGGCTGCTCGCCGAACGCACCCGCACCCGGTCCTCGTCGGCGTGCGCGGGCGCACCACCGAGCGCCACCAGGGCACCCAGGAACACGCAGATCGCTGCGAGCCGCGCCGTGTGCCGACGTACCGACATGATCAACCACCGTTCCTCCCCCGACGGGGGAACGCCGGTCAGGCTACTACCGGGGCCAGACGTCGGCCTGTCATCGAGCACCCCGCATGTGCGCCGCACCACGTCGACGGCCACCCACCGATCACGCTTGGCGGCCCGGCCCCTGCTCCGATCCAGACCCGTCGGAGCCATGGCCGCCGGGGTCAGACCTGTCCGAGCGGTGCCCGTCGGTCCCGGACCTGTCGGGATCGGGCCTGTCCGAGCCGAGCCTGTCGGGGTCGGGCTTGTCGCCTCCGCGACCCGTCGCATCGAACGCCAGGGCGAACGCGATGCCCATGCCTATCCCGATGCCGATTCCGGCGGCACCGTCGAGCGCCGCCATGCCGATCACCAAGCCGAGCAGGATTCCCACCGGCCAGGCCCAGAACCGTCGGTCACCGCCCTTCTTCTCCGGTGCTGCCATCCCACGAGCCTATTGCGCTCTCCCCGGGCCCGCAGCGCCACGCGTCGACACCACCGCCGCCCGGTGTGCGCTCAGCGCAGGATCTCGACGGTGTTCTTGCGCACCAGGTTCTTGCCCGGCTCCCGGATCTGCTCCATCGCCGCCGAGTTCAGCAGCACGCAACTGCCCGACGGACCGGTGATGGTGACCGTGGTCGACTTGTTGTTGTCCAGGTTGGTCACCCGCAGCCGGGTACCGACCGGGAAGCGGTCGCTCGTCGCAGCCGGTCCGGCGGCCTCGTCGAAGAAGGTGATCGCCCCCTGGCAGGCCGATCCGGTGACCGGGCGGGCCGCCGGCGGTGAGGCCGAACCCGGACGGTCGCCGACCTTCCCCGGCTGTGGCGCGTCCGGCTGCACGGCGACCTCACCGATCCGCTCGACCACGTTGCGCCGGATCACGTTCTTGCCGGGCTCGCGGACGAGGTCCATGGCAGCGGCGTTGAGCAGCACGCAGCTGCCCGAGGGCCCGACCACTGTCAGCTCCGCCGACCTGTCGTTGTCGAGGTTCGTCACCCGCAGCCGGGTACCGACCGGGAACTGGTTGCTGGTGGCGGCCGGTGCGCCACTCTCGGCCGAGAATGTGATCGATCCCGAGCAGACGCTCGACCGGGTCGGTGCGCTGTCAGCGAATCCGAGTCCGGTGCCTACCGCCAGCGTCGCCGCGGCGACCACCGCCACCCCCGCCGCCAGCATGTGCTTCCGCTCCAGCTTCACCTGTTCCTCCAGTCCTCACACCATGTGTTCGAGGGCTGGTACGGCCGGGAGGCGGCTTCCAGTTCAGCGACGTGACACTTATCGAAACACGTTTCGACAGCACCGGTCATACCGGTCCGTAACGGGTGCTCGGCGCACCCGTCAACAACGCCCAGTAGCGGTCGCCGTACGACCAGTGCCACCACTCGGTCGGGTAGTTCACCAGGCCGGCTCCGCGCAGCGCACCCGCCATGATCTGCCGGTGCCGACGGGCGTCAGCCCCGATCGACGACGCCGCGGTGAAACAAGCGCCGCCACTCGCCTCCGGGGTGGCATCCACCTCGGTGCCCATGTCCAGTTCGACGCCGTCGGCGGTGCACAGGGTCAGGTCCACCGCGCCACCGGTGCTGTGCGGTGCGACCTCCACCGGCGAGACGAACTTGGTGGTCTCCCGGTGCAGCCGCTCCGGCGACCAGTCCGGGTGGAGTCGCCGCAGCTCCTCCTGGTAGCCGGTGAAGATGGCCAGCTGCGCCTGGTAGGGCCGATAACCCTCGATGATCAGTAGACGCAACCCGTCGGGCAACGCGCGCTGCGCGGTGAGGAGACGGTCCACCACCGGTCGGCGCAGCCGGGCGTACGCGCCGATCGGGTCGGCGGCCCGCTCGTCCAGCCGCAACTCGGGGACCTCACGCAGGTCGACCAGCGGCTCACCGTCGTCGGCACCGGGCACCGCCGCGACCCGGGGATCGCAGAGGAGGATCACCGTCGGCCTCCCCGGCTCGGCCGCTCCGCGTGCCGGGCGAAGGCCAGCGCGACCAGGCGGTCCAGGATCTTCCGGTAGTCGAGACCGGACGCCGCCCACACCTTCGGGTACATCGAGTGCGCGGTGAACCCCGGCATGGTGTTCAACTCGTTGACGTACAGCTCGGCGGCGTCCTCGTCGTAGAGGAAGTCGACCCGGGCCAGGCCCCAGCCGCCGATCGCGGCGAACGCCCGTACCGACAGCTCCCGGATCCGCTCGGTCACCTCGGGCGACAGGGCAGCCGGGACCACCATCGGGTCGGTCTCGCCAAAGTACTTCTGGCGGTAGTCGAACCAGCCGCCGCTGACCCGCACCTCGCCGACCGCCGACGCCTCCGGACTGGTACCGCCGAGCACCCCGCACTCCAGTTCGCGGCCGTCGACCCCCTGCTCCACCACGACCACCGTGTCGTGTCGCAGCGCCTCCTCGATCGCCGCCGCCAGGTCGTCCCCCTCGGCCACCCGGGAGATGCCGATCGAGGAACCCATCCGGGCCGGCTTGACGAACAGCGGCCTGCGCAGCCCCAACACCAGCTTCTCCGGCTCCGACGTGGTCCGGTAGGTGGTCGCGTCGAAGGAGACGTGCGGCGTGATCGGCACCCCCTCGGCCCGCAGGGCACGCTTCATCGCCACCTTGTCCATCCCGACGGCGGAGGCGAGGATGCCGCACCCGACGTACGGCACGCCCAGGGATTCGAGCAGCCCCTGCACCACCCCGTCCTCACCGAACGGGCCGTGCAACGCCGGGAAGACCACGTCCAGTTCGGCGTGCACCAGGCCCGAATCGTCCATCGCGGTCACCACCGCCGTACCGGCACGTGGCCCGGCCCGCAGTTCCACCGCTGGACCGATCACCGTCAGCCGGTCGTCTATGGCCCGCTCGCCGACCGAACCGCCGAGGAACCCGGACAGCGCCGCGTCCGGCACGAGCCGCAGCCCACCGTCGTGAGTGACCCCGATGGCGACGACGCGGTACTCGCCGCCGGCCAGCGCTCGGGCCACGCCGAGCGCCGACGCGCAGGAGACGTCGTGCTCCGCCGACGGGCCGCCGAACAGGATTCCGATCCGTACTGGTGCACTCATGCCCTCGCCTCGCTCTACTCGCCCACGGCCCAGACCCGACGTCTTGCTGATCAACTCGTTCACGCCACTGCCACCTCTGCCGCACGTCGGGCGGTAGCCGCCAACCGGGCGACCAGTTCCGCCTCCACGTTTCCGCCGGTCAGCACCACGCCGACCGTGCGCCGCCGACGCCGACCGGCAGCCAGCGCCGGTGCCCCTTCATCCACGCCGACCGGCCGCTTCCCCCCGGCTGGGCCGCTCGGCCGCAGCGGCTCATCCGGGCCGTTTGGCCGCAGCCCCCCATCCGGGCCGCTCGGCCACAGCGCCCCGGCGGCGGCGAGCCGTAGGGCTCCGGCCAATCCCGCCGCCCCGGACGGTTCGGCCAGCACCTTCAGTTCCAGCAGGAGCAACCGGAACGCCTCGGCGATCTCGTCGTCGTCCACCCGCACCACGCCACGCAGCCGGTTGCGCAGGACGGCGAAGGGCAGCTCGCCCACACAGGACGGACGCAGTCCGTCGGCGATCGTCTGCCCCGGGATGACCGGGACCGGTCGGCCGGCGGCCAGGCTGCGAGCCAGCGAGTCGCAGCCGTGCGGCTCCACGCCGTACACCTCGATCTGCCGACCTGTCGCGGCCAGGCAGGCACCCGCCGCGCCACCGCCGCCACCGACCGGCAGCACGAGGGCGTCCAACGGGGTACCGGCCCGCTCGGCCTCCTCGATGAGTTCGAGGCTGGCGCTGCCCTGTCCCGCGATGACGTCCGGATGGTCGTACGCGTCGACGATCGGGTGACCGGTCTCGTCGCTCACCCGGCGCGCCACGGCCAACCGCTCCTCGACCGTCGTACCGGCGAGGACCACCCGGGCGCCCGCCGCGCGTGCCCTGGCCACCTTCGTCGATGCCGCGTCGACCGGAAGTACCACCGTGGCGGCCAGCTCGAACCGCCGCGCCGCAAGCGCCACCGCCACCGCGTGGTTGCCGGTGCTCTGGGCGACCACCCCGGCGTGCCCGGCCGCTGCCAGCCGGCCCACCGCGAACAGCCCGCCACGCATCTTGTAGGAACCACCGGCCTGGAGGTTCTCCGCCTTCAGCAACACCCGGGCGCCGGCCAGCCGGTCGATGGCGGGTGCGCGCAACACCGGGGTACGCAGTACCCGCCCGGCCAGCCACCGGGCCGCCTCCGGCACGTCCGGAGCGGCTCCGGACGGATCGGTGTGGGACATCTGCTCTCCTTGAAAGTCGATCGTCGAAGGCCCGTCGGCGCTGCGGCGTCGGGCAGGCTCGACGGGAGTGGTCGGGATGGTTGGTCGCGGGCGGAAGCGCGCCGGCCGGGCAGGTCGAGCCGGGCAGTACCGTCCAGCCCGGCGATCAGTCGATCTGCTGGTGGTCCTTGACGATCACGTGCCAGAGCAGGACCAGCAGGATGCAGCCGCCCTTGGACGTGCGGCCCCGTGGGCGGTGGTGCGCTGTGTTACCGGCCGGGCGGCCGGGTCAGGTCGTGGTGGGTAGTTCGACATCCACCCGCAGCCCGCCGTACTCGGCCGGACGGGCGGAGATCAGGCCGTCGTGCGCCTGGGTGATCGAGCGGGCGATGGCCAGGCCGAGGCCGGCACCGCCGCTGTGGTTCGTACGGTCCCGGGCCAGGCGGCGGAACGGCTCGAAGAGCCCGGACACCGCCTCAGCGGGCACCACCTGGCCAGTGTTGACCACGGTGAGGGCCGGACTGCGGCCGACCGTGACGGTGATGGTGCCGCCCGGCCGGTTGTACTTGATCGCGTTTTCGACGAGGTTCGTCACCAGGCGTTCCAGCAGTACCCGCTCGCCCAGCACCGTGCGGGGTTCCAGATGGCTCTGCACCGTCACCCCGGCCTCGGTGATCCGGTCCTGGTAGGCGGCCAGCACCCCGGCAACGACCTGGTCGAGCCGCTGCGCGGTACGTGAGCGCAGCCCCTGGTCGCTCTCGCTGAGCGCGAGCAGCCCCTCGATGAGCCGCTCGTTGCGTTCGTTGGTCTCCAGCAGTTGCCCGGTCAGCAGCTCCAACTGTTCCCCGGTGAGCGCCCGGGACATACCGACCTCGATCAGCGTCCGCTGCACCGCCAACGGCGTACGCAGCTCGTGGGAGGCGTTCGCGGCGAACCGCCGTTGCCCCTCGTAGCCTGCCGCGATGCGCTCCATCATCTCGTCGATGGCGCGCGCCAGCCGGGCCAGCTCGTCGTCGCCACGCGGGCAGAGCCGGTGACCAAGGTTCTGCGGCCCGACCTGGGCGATCGGCCCGGCCAGGTCCCGCACCGGACGCAGACACCACCGTGCCGTGGCCCAGATCGCGGCGACCAACACCACGAGGACGGCCAACCTGGTGAGCGGAAAGGCCAGCGTGCTGAGTTCCCGTGCCGGTTGGCACACCAGACTCATCCCGGGCAGCCCGGAGCGACAGAACCCCTCGGCCCCCATCCACACCCCACCGAGCACCGACTTCGTCAGGCCGGGCAGGGCGTACCCGACGAGCAGGGCGACCACGCCGACCAGCACGACGCGCCAGCGCGGACTCACTCGGCACCGCCGATGCGGTACCCGGCCCGGGGAACGGTGTGGATGATCTGGGGCGAGCCCAGCTTCTTACGCAGCGTCATCACGGTCACCCGAACCACGTTGGTGAACGGGTCGGCGAACTCGTCCCACGCCTGTTCGAGGAGATCCTCGGCGCTGACCACCCGGCCCTCAGCGCGGAGCAGCACGTGCAGCACCGCGAACTCCTTCGGGCTCAGGCTGACCGGGCGGTCACCCCGGGTGACCGTGTGCCGGGCCACGTCCAACCGGACGCCGTACGCCTCCAGCACCGGCGGAAGGGCCGGCGCGGAGCGGCGGCCCAACGCCTGTACCCGGGCCACCAGTTCGGCGAAGGCGAACGGCTTGGTCAGGTAGTCGTCGGCACCGAGTCCCAGGCCCTCCACCCGGTCCCGGATCCCGGCGGCGGCGGTGAGCAACAGCACTCGGGTGCCGGAACCGGACGCGGTCAGGGTGCGACACACCTCGTCGCCGGTATGTCCCGGCATGTCCCGGTCCAGCACCGCGACGTCGTACCGGTTGACCCCGACCCGGTCCAACGCTCCGTAACCGTCGTAGCAGACGTCCACCGCCATCGAGAGGCGACGCAGCCCCTCGGCGACGGTGTCCGCCAACAACCGCTCGTCGTCCGCCACCAGCACCCGCACGCTTCCGCTCCCCGTGGTCATCGCTGTCGGGCATACGTTCCCAGGCGGGAGTTAAGGATTCCGTAAGTGCCCGCCGCAGCAATACTCCACGTAACCACCCCAGCCGCCCACCACGGCCCGACGAGGCGGGCGAGATGGGCGGCTGAGGTGGTGGAGGTCAGGTGGGAGATCGACCCGCCAGGGCCCGCCGACCGGCGGGGGCGGGGTCAGTCGTCGCAGCCCCAGCCGTCGTTGTCGCGGTCGAGGTCGTAGATGTCCTCCCCGATGACCTTGACCGGACCGGTCACGTACGCGGGGCCGTTACCGCTGCCACCGGCACAGTCGACGTCACTGGCGATCGGCACACAGGGGCTGTAGTTCGGATCGCACTGGGCGGCCGCCTTGGTGCCCTCGGCCACGACCTCGGTCACCGCCTTCTTCGTCACGACCGAGCTGACCAGCTTCTTGCTGGTCTGCACCCCGTCCACCACCGTCACCCGGTAGGTCAGGGTGCGTACGCCGTCCACGCCCCGGGTGCGGACGACCCGCTTCCCCTTCGCCAACGACGGGTCCTGCACCGTGCGGGTGCCGTGCCGGATCACCTTCTTCTCCACCACGTCACGGGTCTGCACGACGGGGGTAGGGGCGACGGTCGGGCTCGTGGTGACGCCGCCCGGCACGGCCGACTCGGCCACCGCGTCGTCCGCCGACGGCACCGGCGTGGACGCGCCGCCCGCCGCCGGTTCACCGGAGGTGGCAGGCGGGGTGGCGGGCAACGGCTCAGCATCGTCCGACGCGGGTGCCGCTGGCGCGGGTACGGCGGTGGCGACGATGACCGGGGCCGCCTCCTCGTCGGCGACGGTGCCGGTACGCACCGGTTCCGGATCACCCACCAACGCGCCCACGACGGTGCTGCCGCCACAGCAGAGCAGCACGAACGACATGAGAACTCCGCCCAGGATCACCGTGACCCGGTGGCCGGGGCTGAGCCGGCTGAACCAGTTCGACGGCGGAACAGGCTGCGGCGGACCGGGAAAGGTCATCGGAGTAGTCACATCAGTGAGTCTCGTCAGCGATACTCCCGGCGCTATCCCCTGCTGCGGCGACTACCTACACCGAACGCGTTCGTCAGGTGACCGTCAGGGCCGCAACACGACTCCGATCGTCACACCGATGACACGACCGGGCTGCTGACCGTCATCGACCCCGCCACCGCCGCTTGGGCGAAAGGACGATGTGGACGACTCAGGGACGCGGGCCGGGCTCCGCTGCCCGGCGGCTTCGCCGTCCACCCACCGACGTGGCGAACACCAGCAACAACGCGGTCAGGAACATGGCCGTGCCGACCACGTTGACCTGCGGGGGGATGCCCCGCTGGGCGGCACCCCAGACGTACATCGGGAACGTGACGGTGGTACCCGAGTTGAAGTTCGTGATGATGAAGTCGTCGAAGCTGAGCGAGAACGCCAGCAGGGCGGCGGCAACGATGCCGGGTGACACCAGCGGCAGCGTGATCCGCCGGAACGTCTGCCACTCGCTGGCGTACAGATCCATCGCGGCCTCCTCCAGCCGCCTGTCCATGCCGGTCAGCCGCGCCTTGACGGTCACCACCACGAACGACAGACAGAACATGACGTGGGCGACGACGATCGTCCAGAAGCCGAGCGGCACCCCACCGGCGACGAAGAGGGCGAGCAGCGAGGTACCCATCACCAGTTCCGGCGTCGCCATCGGCAGGAAGACCAGCACATTGAGCCCGGACCTGCCACGGAACCGGTGCCGGGCCAGGGCGAACGCCACCAGCGTGCCGAGCGCGGTCGCCGCCACGGTGGCGAGGAACCCGATCTGCACGCTGCGCAGCACCGCGTCGCACATGCCGGAGGTCGCGCACGGGTTACGCCAGTTGTCCAGGGTGAACTCGTTGAAGTCGTACGACAGCCGGCTGGACGGGCGGTTGAACGACAACGCGGCGACCACGACGATCGGCAGGAGCAGGTAGCCGAGCACCAGCAGGGCCACCCCCATCACCCAGTGTTCGGTGCACCAGCGAAAGACCCGACTCACCGGGTCTGCCTTCCGTTCGCGACTGCGGGGCCCCGCTCCGCCGCACTCCCCGCGCTCACAGCAAATCCTCGGGGCTGGCGCGGCGCAGGTAGCCGAAGACCAGCGCGAGGATCGCCGACATCAGCAGGAAGGACAGCGCCGCGCCCTGCGGGTAGTCGAGCCGGATCAGGAACGCCGAGTCGATGACGTTGCCGATCATGTACTCGTTCGGGGTGCCGAGCAGTTCGGCGTTGATGTAGTCACCGGTCGCCGGGATGAGGAACAGCAGGGTGCCGGCGACCAGGCCGGGCATCGACAGCGGCAGGGTGACCCGGCGAAACGTCGCCAGCGGGCTCGCGTACAGGTCGCTGGCGGCCTCCAGCAGCCGGGGATCCAGCCGCTCCAGGCTCGCGTACAGCGGCAGCACCAGGAACGGCAGGAAGTTGTACGTCAGGCCGAGCACCACCGCGATCGGGGTGGCCAGCAGCCGACCGTCGGGGCCGAGCAGGTGCACGTCGCGCAGCAGCCCGACCAGCGCGCCGTTGTCCGACAGGATCGTCTTCCAGGCCAGCGTATGCACCAGGAAGCTGGTGAACATCGGCGCGATCACGCAGACCAGCAGCAGGTTCTTCCACCGGCCGGCCTTGCGCGCGATCGCGTACGCCAGCGGATAGCCCATCACCAGCGCCACCGCCAGCGCCATGCCGGCGTACCGGAAGGACCGCCCGAACTGCGGCCAGTACACCCGCAACGCCGCCGGATAGTTGCCGAACGCCCAAGCCGGTGCGTACCCGGTGGAAATCGAGCCGGTGGGGTCGTAGAGGCTGGCGGCGGCGAGTTGCCCCACCGGCATGGCGAAGAACAGCACCAGCCAGGCCGCGCCCGGCAGCACCAGCAGGTACGGCAGCAGCCGACGACGCCCCCACCGGGCCCTCGGCGACGAGCGCTCGGTGCCGGAGGGCAGTTGGGTCAACGCGGTCACGCGGTGAACCCGCCTGGTCGACTCACGACACACCGACCGGCTCACCCAGCTCCGGGGTGGTCCGGGCCTGGCCGTCGGCGCGGCCGAGCAGGAAGGCGTGCCGTGGGTGCCAGTACGCCACCGCCTGCTCGCCGACCGCGAAGCGCTGCCGGTCGCCACTGTTGGCGACGAAGACACTCAACTCGGCGCCCGCGCCGGTCCGCAGCGCGTACTGCGTGCTGACCCCGAGGTACGAGGCGTCGGTGACGGTGCCTTCGAGGTGCTGGTTTCCGGCGGGCACCTGCGCCACCGCCCCGGCCAGGCGCAGCTTCTCGGGGCGTACGCCCAGGAAGACCGGGCCCTGGTCGGTGCGGGACCGGCCGACGGGCACCGAGAAGCGCGTGCCGTGCGCGGTGACCAGCAGGTCGTCCCCGCTGCTGCCGGAGACGACACCGGCGATCAGGTTCGACTGGCCGAGGAAGGTGGCCACAAAGGCGGTCGCCGGGAACTCGTAGATGTCGGCCGGCGCACCGAGCTGCTCGATCCGTCCGGCGTTCATCACCGCGACCGTGTCCGCCATCGTCATGGCCTCCTCCTGGTCGTGGGTGACGTGCACGAAGCTGATGCCGACCTCGGTCTGGATCCGTTTGAGTTCGATCTGCATCTGGCGACGCAGTGTGAGGTCGAGCGCACCGAGCGGCTCGTCGAGCAGCAGCACCTGGGGATGGTTGATCAGGGCCCGTGCCAGCGCGACGCGCTGCTGCTGGCCGCCGGAGAGCTGGCCGGGTCGCCGCCGTTCGAAGCCGTCGAGCCGCACCAGAGACAACACCTGCCGCACCTGCCCGTCGACCGACCGGATGCCGCGCCGCCGCAGTCCGAAGGCGACGTTCTCGAAGACGTCCAGGTGCGGGAAGAGCGCGTAGCTCTGGAACACCGTGTTGACCGGCCGCTTGTACGGTCGCAGCCGGGTGATGTCGCGGTCGCCGAGCAGCACCTGCCCGCTGGTCGGCGGCTCCAGACCGGCGATCATCCGCAGGGTGGTGGTCTTGCCGCAGCCCGACGCGCCGAGCAGGGCGAAGAACGAGCCCTGCGGGACCGTCAGGCTCAGGTCGTCGACGGCGGTGAAGGCGCCGAACGTCTTGGTGAGGTTGGCCAGCCGCAGGTCCCCGGCCGGAGTCTCCCGCGCCACCTCAGGCTCCGATGACCTGCTGGAACCTGGTCTCGTAATCGCGTTCCCGCTGCTCATCGAGGGCCATGAAGACCCGGGCCTTGGCGAGCATGGCCTCGTCCGGGAAGATCAGCGGGTTCGCGGCCAGCTCCGGGTCGATCTTCTCCATCTCCGCCTGCGCCCCTTGGACCGGGCAGATGTAGTTGACGTAGGCGGCGAGCTGGGCGGCGACGGCCGGCTCGTAGTAGTAGTTGATCAGCGCTTCGGCGTTGGCCTTGTGGCTGGCCCGGTTCGGCACCACCATGTTGTCCGACCAGAGCAGCACACCGGATTCGGGCACCACGAACTTGATCCGTTCGTCGTCGAAGCCGAGTTGGATGATGTCGCCGGACCAGCCGATGCACGCGGCGATGTCACCCTTGGCCAGATCCGGCGCGTAGTCGTTGCCGGTGAAGCGGCGGATCTGCCCGGAGTCCACCGCCCGCTTGAGCTTGCTCAGCGCGTCGTCGAACTGGGCTGCGGTGAAGTCCGCCGGGTCGTGGCCGTTGGACAACAACAGCAGACCCATGGTGTCGCGCATCTCGCTGAGCGCGGTCACCTTGCCCTTGAGGTCGGGGCGGGTGAGCAGTTCGTCGACGGTACGGATCTCCCCGGTGACCCGGCCGTTGTAGGCCAGCCCGGCGAGGCCGGACTGCCATGGGATGGCGAGTTGGTTGTCGGCGTCGAAGGAGCGGTCGCGCAGCGACGGCAGGATGTTGGCCTCGACGTTCGGCAGCTTGGCCGGGTCGAGTCGTTGGATCCAGCCGAGCCGGATCATCCGGGCGGCCATCCAGTCGGACAGCACCATGATGTCGCGCCCGGTGCTCTGGCAGCCGGCGAGCTGGTGCTGCACCTTGCCGAAGAACTCGTTGTTGTCGTTGATGTCCTCGGTGTAGGTCACCTGGATGCCGCTGCGGCTGACGAACCCGTCCAGGCTGGGGCGCTTCGACTCGTCGTCGGGGTCCACGTCCATGTACTGCGGCCAGTTGGAGAACGCCAACGTCTGCTCCGAGCCGGACAGGTCCTCGCTGACGCAGCCCGCCTCGGTCTGCTGTGCGGCGGGGGTGCCGCAGCCGGCCACCGCGCCGCCAGTCGCGAGCAGCGCGGCCGACCCGAGAGCGCCGGTGAGCATCCCGCGCCGGGTGAGGGGCCGGAGGGCACTACGCATGTGACGACTCCTATCGGTGCTCGTCGGCGGCGGGACCGGCTGGGCGCACCGGCTAGCGGCTGAAGCTCAGCGACGACGGTCCGATCGCTCCCGCCGTGACGGCCAAGATCGACCGATGACAAACCGGCAGCAGGATACGACAACACCACCCCCACCCACCCCACCCACAACCCCCACCCTCACACCCCACCCCGCGCCGGGTGATCAAGAAGTTTTGGTCTCTTTTCGGGCCTCTGGGTGACCAAAACTTCTTGATCAACGCAGAAGGAGGGGCCCGGAGGGCCGGGGGTGGGGGGGTGGGGGGGTGTCCCTATGGGTTGTGTCAAGCGGCGAGGCGGGGTTCGGCCGCCGTTTTGGGCTGGTATGGCCG